>DYHX01000092.1 GCA_020723925.1 Nitrospira japonica
ACCGGACATTTCTATTTTGGTGAAAATAGGACATTTCTATTTTGGCTTGACAGGGCACTGAGAAGCCCGAAAAATAGAGATAGAACGCCAATGTAGTGTGATAACAATGAGTTACATAGGGCAGGCGGGTGAAAAATTTTTATACGACACCTCACAGAAAAACCTTTTGAGGCGTAAACGAATAAACCTTTAATCTGTAAGCCACTCACGATTGCCATATTAATAATCTGTCGATTATAAAAATTTTGAAAACGCCTGTCCTATGTCTATTTCAGAGAGAAGCAAAAATTTAACCCGAATTATTCACCGCAAAGCGCAAAATTCGCAAAGAACATAACTAAAAGGGAATCCACTTCGTTCTTGACAAGGAATCTGTTTACCTCATATACTTTCCAAAAATATGGACCCTTATATGCAGGAACTGTATCAGCTCGGGATAGAACTCGCAGAAATCTACCCAGGGCTTCTTAAAAAGGAACGTAAATAGCAGTGTCCCTTCTTGAAGTAAGGGGTCTTAACATCTCATTCAGAACAACCTCCAATCCAATACGAGTCGTAAATAATCTGAACTTTGAGATCAAAGAGGCTGAGGTATTCGGGCTTGTTGGCGAGAGCGGATGCGGAAAGAGCCTCACTGCCCTGTCAATAATGGGGATTCTTCCACAGAATGCATTTGCAGAAGGCGTAATAAACTTCAAGGGTACAGACCTCCTCAAGCTTGATAAAGAATCCATGCGAAGACTGAGGGGCAAAGAAATAACAATGATATTCCAGGAGCCAATGACATCGCTTAACCCGGTCCTCACCATAGGCTACCAGATATCCGAGGTCATGACCACGCATCTCGGTCTTTCGAAAAAAGACGCAATGGACAGGACAGTAGAGCTTCTCAGAGCTGTGAAAATCCCGTCCCCTGAGATAAGAGCAAAAGAATATCCTCACCAGATGTCAGGAGGGATGAGGCAGAGGATGATGATAGCAATGGCGATTGCATGTAATCCCTCACTTCTTATTGCTGATGAGCCGACAACTGCCCTTGATGTGACCATACAGGCACAGATACTCGAACTGCTACAGAGACTCAGGGATGAGAGAAAGATGGCAGTTCTATTAATTACACATGACCTCGGCATCATTGCAGAAAATGCGAGAAGGGTTGCCATAATGTATGCAGGAAGGTTGATGGAGCTGACAGATGTGGATGAGCTTTTCAATAATCCGACGCATCCATACACCATAGGATTACTGGAGTCCCTTCCAAAAGAAAAGGGTATCCCTTTAAAACCCATTCCTGGATTTCTGCCAAAACCTGACGAGCTTCCTTCAGGGTGCAAATTCTCTGACAGGTGCAGGTTTATGATGTCTTATTGCCAGACAGAAGAGCCAGAACTGGAATCAATATCAGAACGACATTTTGTCCGATGCGCGAGGGCGAAGGAGATAAAATGGCGCTCCTGAACGTCCAATCCCTCAAGAAGCATTTCCCTGTTAAGAAGGGCCTTGCTGCAGCGCATCAATGGGTAAAGGCGGTGGATGGAATCGATTTCTCCATCAATGAGGACAGCATCTTTGCCCTTGTCGGTGAGAGTGGCTGCGGGAAGTCTACTGTTGCAAGGCTTGTCCTGAGGCTGATAAATCCAACGTCAGGGAAAATCCTTTTCCATGGGAAGGATGTGTTTGAGCTTGAAGGGGATTCTCTGAAGGCATTCAGAAAATCAGTTCAGATAGTCTTTCAGGATCCCTTTGCATCCCTGAACCCGAGGAAGACCGTGTTCGATACAGTATCAGAGCCGTTGAGGATACACAGGATTGTTGATAAGGCGCATATAAAGGGTGCATCTGTGGAACTGCTTAGAAGGGTCGGTCTTGGCCCTGATGTTATAAACCGATATCCCCATGAATTCAGCGGTGGCCAGCGCCAGAGGATCTGTATTGCAAGAGCGCTTGCAGTAAATCCAGAACTGATAGTTGCTGACGAGCCCCTTTCTGCACTTGATGTATCAATACAGGCACAGATACTCAATCTGCTCCATGACCTCAAGGAAGAATTGAAGATATCATTCCTGTTTATAAGCCATGACCTGAAGGTTGTGCACTATTTCAGCGATAACGTCGGAGTGATGTACCTTGGAAAGATTGTTGAGCATGCAGGGACTGAGGATTTGTTTGCATACCCACTTCATCCATACACAGAGGTATTGCTTGCATCAGCACCAAAGATAAAGATAGAAAAGGTAGGGCTGCGGCGTGCCGCACCCCTGCAGGGAGAGGTTCCAAGCCCGATAAATATTCCTCATGGATGTCCCTTCCATCCAAGGTGCCCGAAAAGGTTTGAGCCGTGTGATAGGTTTGTGCCTGAATTAAAAGAGGCAAAAGGCAGGCTTGTTGCATGCCATCTGTGGAATCCGTGGTAGAATAAGTTCAATGAAGTAATTCCTCTATCCGCTTCTTTTGCTCGGGTGAAATCCAATCCTGCTCACCGAGAAACCTGTCAACGATAATGCCATTTCTGTCAATGAGAAATGTCGTTGGAAGGGAAAATACCTTGTACTGTCTTGCAACCTTTATGTTATCATCCATCAATACTTGGAAGGCCAGAGAATTCTGGCTAATATAGTCTTTCACCTTGCTTGCAGAATTATCAGTCGAAATGGCCAATATCTCAAGACCCTTTCCCTTATACTCTCTGTAAAGCCTGTTCATTGATGGCATCTCTGCCCGGCATGGAGGGCACCATGTTGCCCAGAAGTTTATCAATACAACCTTTCCCCTGAGCGATGCAATAGAGACATTCCTGCCGTTTATATCCTTCAGTGTAAATTCAGGCGCCTTCTTGCCAGTAAGCCCATCAATCTCCCACGGAGAAATTGGTTTCTGTGCGGCAAGCAAAATAAAGGTTAAAATAATAAGAATTTTTTTCATTTTCCCTCCACCATCAACTATCACTTTTCACTATTAACTTCCTCTGGTGCCGGCGGTGAGAGTCGAACTCACACGGGGTTGCCCCCACCGGATTTTGAGTCCGGCGCGTCTGCCTATTCCACCACGCCGGCACGCACTATGAAAATATCACAAAAGCCATTCTATTGAAAAGAGAAAAGCGAAAAATAGACGTACAAGGCAGGCATAGCAGTTGTTCTTCGGAAAAGTCCCCAACTACTTCCCTATACAGAAATCGCTGAATATCTTATTCAGGATGTCCTCTGTTGTGACTGCTCCCACAATCTCACCGAGCCTGTCAAGGGAGTCCCTGACCTCAAGTGCTATTATCTCGATAGGCTGATTGGTCTCAATGGCTCCCATCGCCCTATTAAGGGATTCTGCTGCCATGTCGATGGCAATCTTATGCCTCAGATTGGTGACAATGACGCCTTCTCTGTTTTCCTTCCAGTTCCTGAGACATAAATCAAAGATTGTATTCTTTAGTTCATCAAGTCCATCTCCCCTGATGGCAGAAATCCTCAGAATACGTGAGGCGAGAGGCGAGAGGCGAGAGGCGAGATTATTGTCAACATCTGGTAAATCAGATTTATTAATCGCAATTATTGCATTTTTACCTTTCACCTTTTCGAGGACTTCAAGGTCTTCACCCCTCAAAGGCTCACTGCCATCAATAAGGGCTATAACTAAATCTGCATTCTCTATTGCCCTGAGGCTCCTTTTAACACCTTCCATCTCTACCATATCATGTGTCTCCCTTATTCCGGCAGTGTCCATTATCCTGAGGGGCAGGCCATTTATGTTCAGACATTCTTCTATCACGTCCCTTGTTGTGCCAGGCACTTCCGTCACAATTGCCCTGTCTCTTTGAAGAAGCGCATTCAGCACTGATGACTTGCCTACATTAGGTCTACCTACAATTGCGGTTGAAAGTCCTTCCCTAAAAAACTTTCCCTCATCGTAGCTGCCTGAAAGGGATGTGAGCTCTCTGATCATCATCTGCATCCTGTCACTCATCTCCCCTTGTGATGAAAACTCAAGTTCTTCCTCCGGGAAGTCAATGTATGCCTCAATGTGGACGCAGAGGTCTGTTATCTTTTCCCTTAAAGATGTAATCTTCTCTGATAGGCCGCCTGAGAGCTGCTCAATAGCTATCCTCCTCGATTCGTCGGTCTTCGCCCTGATGAGGTCAATCACCGCCTCTGCCTCAATAAGGCCAAGCCTGCCATTAATAAAGGCCCTCTTTGTGAATTCCCCTGGCTCTGCAAGCCTTGCGCCTTCTTTAAACACAAACTCAAGAACCCTCCTCAGGGGCAGCATCCCTCCATGACAGTTGATCTCAACAACGTCTTCCCTTGTGTAAGTATTTGGTGAGCGCATTACTGAGACAAGGACCTCATCAATCCTTTCACCTGTGAGCTTATCCACTATAAATCCATAGACAATAGTATGAGATGCGGTGTCTTGAAGTTTTTTGCCCTTTGGGGAGGAAAATATCCTATCGGCAACCCTGATGGCATCCCTGCCGCTGAGCCGTACAATCCCTATACCTCCTTCACCGATGGGAGTTGAGATGGCCGCTATTGTGTCGTCAGTAAACATCCCTTAACCCAAATAGCGATTTATTATACAAACCCATGACAGCCGAGACGGCTGTCCTACCCTATGGGTGATGTCGTCAAACAGTAGGACAGGCGTCTCGCCTGTCAAAGAGTGATTTATAATCAAAGAATCGCTCAATTTGGGTTTATATAATAAATACGTCGCATTGAAGAAATTTTGAATCCAAGGCTACATCTTTTGGGTTATAGTATAATAACGCAGTCGTAAAATGTGTAGGGTGAAGTGAAGGGGATAATTTTTCTATTAACAGTTTACGAGTTTCAAGCCTTCTGTCTCGCCAGTTTTCTATTCACGTAGAACTGCTGTGCGATGCTAAGAACATTGTTCACAAGCCAGTAGAGAACAAGGCCTGATGCGAAATTAAGGAACATAAATGTAAATATTACAGGCAGGAACATCATTATCTTGTTCTGTGTCGGGTCCATAGATGTTGGTGTCATCTTCTGTTGGATGACCATGGTTATGCCCATGACGATTGGCAATATATAGTAAGGATCCTTTGCTGAGAGGTCAGTTATCCAGAGCATGAAGGGTGCGGCCCTCAGTTCAATCGCAATCATCAGGACTTTATAGAGGGCAAAGAATACAGGAATCTGGAGCAGGATTGGAAGGCAACCACCCATCGGGTTTATCTTCTGTTTCTTGTATATCTCCATCATCTCTTTCTGCATCTTCTGCGGGTCTTTCTTGTACTTCTCCTTAATCTCATTCAGCCTTGGCTGAAGCTCCTGCATCTTCTTCATCGTCTTCTGGCCCTTGTTCACAATCGGGATGAAGGGGATTCTTACAATGACGGTGAGAAAGACGATTGCCCATCCATAATTACCGAGAAATTTATAGAAAAATTTCAGAATCCAGAAAAGCGGTCTTGCCAGTATAGAGAAAAACCCGAAGTCAATTATGTGCTCAAGCCCGACGTTCAGCTCCTTGAGCCTGTCATGCTCCTTTGGTCCAGCATAGATTAGGAAATTATTAATACCCGGCTTTCCCCTGAATGCAATAACAGATGAGTCCTGAACCTTCCATGCCTTTGCTTCCTCCATATGATTCAGAGGGACAATAGCTGCAAAGAAGTATTTGTCCTCCTGAGCAATCCACTTGAGCCCTTCCCTGTAGCTTTTGACCTCGTTCAGTTTCTTTGTATCTAACTCAATTCTGTCGGTATCCTTCAGAAGCACAGGGCCTACATGGGCAGATGAATCTTTGCTGTCAAAGATTCCAAAATCAGTGCCTACGGTTATCCAGTAGTCAGGTAGCCCTGAGACTTCATCCCTCAGGTCCACCCTGTATTTGTCTGTATAAAATGTGTATGTCCTTCTTATCGAGTATTGAGGGGTGGCATATTCAAAAATAATAGAACCTGTCTTTGTATATTTATCAAACCTGATGTCCTTACCTATAACATTGAAATTTACCTTTGAAAACCCAAAGTCATCCTGAGCCCCTATCCCAAGGGCTGGATAAATACCCTGACCTTTTAGCAAAGAGACATTTATCCCATCTTTGTCTTTGTAGTTCTTTAAATCCCACCTCTTTACTGTCCCACCTTTTGATGTCAGGACAGCAACATACATATCTGTCTCAACCTTAACCTCCCTCTCATCAGAAAGGGCTACTGGAACAACAGGAGGCATCTGGGCAGGCACTGCGACATCCTTCTTCTCTGTTACGCCCTCTATCTTCTCTCCTGCCGGTGGCTGAGTGAGAGGCTTCACAAATAGATACTGGTACCCTATAAGTATAGCGATTGAAAGGGCTATGGCAATTAGTGTTCTTTTCTCCATCTTTATCTCACAGGGTCATACCCGCCAGGATGGAAGGGATGGCACCTGAGTATCCTCCTTATTGATAGATATGCGCCTTTAACAGCACCGTACTTTTCTATGGCCTCCATAGAGTATGCTGAACAGGTGGGCATAAACCTGCAGCTCGAAGGCAGTAAAGGCGAGAGCATGTATTGGTAAATCTTTATGGCTGATAAAATTATCCTTTTCACCGAACTCTATAACCCACGAAAATAGCCGAGGCATCTTGCCCTAAATGTCAGGCGTGACGCCTGACCTATTTTCTTTTGTTGTTTCATTTAGTTAGCCTCGACAGTATTTTCTCGACATCAGGCAAAATATCCTTCAGCTTTGCTTCTGCTGAAGGCTTCCTTGCAACAAGGACAAAATCATAGCTGTGTGGAAAACCCTTCAAAAGGCTTCTCATGGTCTCCCTGAGCAGTCGTTTAACCCTATTCCTTATGACGGCACAGCCTATTTTCTTGCTGACTGAAAGGCCAAAGCGACTGAAACCAAGTTTGTTCGGGCTTGCATACATCACAAGGTATCTCGTGGAGAAGTTGAGGCCGTTCTTGAATACTCTATCAAATTCCTGTTTTTTCCTTAAAGTAGGGGCGGGTCGTAACCCGCCCCTAAGGCCCGCATTTAAGTGGTTAGCCTTTTCCGTCCCTTTGCCCTTCTCCTCTGAACTACCCTGCGCCCTCCCCTGGTGCTCATCCGCTCAAGGAAGCCGTGCGTCCTTTTCCTCTTGATTTTATGAGGGTGGTATGTAGTATAAGTTCCCATAGCTTTTCTCTAGTCAGAAAGTATAATCATTTGTAAAAACCAAAGTCAAGGTTTGACTTGTCATCTGTCAAGCCAAAATAGAAATGTCCTATTTTCACCAAAATAGAAATGTCCGGTTA
>DYHX01000093.1 GCA_020723925.1 Nitrospira japonica
AAACTATTATAAACTTCTTTACCCATATCTATGGGTGAGGATTATACCAGGAGGCTTACAATGAGTTTTGTTGATATTCTATTGATGGCTGCAATAATTGCCGGAGCAATGTATCTTCTTTACCGGTCGGTGTGGAAGAAAAAAGGTCATTGTCCCGGCTGTGATTCAGGGACCTGCGATACAAAGAAGAAATATAATTCAAAAGATTGTTAAAATATAACATGGTAACTTTACCGTTAAAGCTGATAGAGAAGAAGGCCAGTCTCTATAAGTTGGCGTCTGCATTGGCCCTGATTACTATTTTTTATAATACTCTTGAGGGTCTTGTCTCTGTTATTTTGGGGCTAAAGGATGAGACCATAGCCCTATTTGGTTTTGGCGTTGATTCCTTTGTCGAGGTAATATCAGGCGTTGGAATATGGCATATGGTACGGCGTATGAGACAGAATGGAACTGCAAGTCATGACAAATTTGAAAGGACAGCGCTTAAAGTGACGGGGACATCTTTTTATCTTCTGACCTTTGGTCTGATAATTACAGCCCTCATAAACCTCTATCAGGGGCACAAACCGGAAACCACTTTATGGGGGATAGTCATCGCAGTTATCTCCATTCTCTCCATGTGGATGCTTATTCATTATAAGATAAAGGTCGGCAAGCAACTTAACTCTCAGGCTATATTGGCTGATGCCAATTGCACGAAGGCATGCATGTATTTGTCAGTGGTTCTTTTTCTTTCAAGTGCAGGATATGAAATTACAAAAATAGGAGGCATGGATTCTATAGGCGCAATTGGAATAGCATTTTTTTCATTTAAAGAAGGGCGTGAATCTTTCCAAAAAGCACGAGGCGATATGTTTTGTAACTGCAACGATGATTGCCATTAGCGCGGAAAAATGCAACCTTGATTCAGTGATCGAAACATGTTAATAAAATTTATGAAATTAGGATTGTTCCTTCTTCTGTGACATTTTTTGACTACTTAAAAATATTTGCGAAGCTCCTCATTTAAAAATATAGATTCTGAATAAATTTCAGAACAAGTCTTTGCTCGGTTGAGGACGCAGGGATGTCTTGACTGGCGTTAAGGTAGACAAGGCAGACCTAAGCCGTCAATGGGAGGCAGGCTCGGAGCGGAGGCAACGGAAGACAGCCGATAGGCTGGCTGAAGTCCGAGCACCGAGACTGCGGGGTGGGTGGGATTTATCTCCTTAAATTTCTTTTCTTACATTTGTGAATTGTATTTGGTAGAATTACTGAAACACAGTTTGGGTCAACGCTACAAGGGGAGCCAGCAATCATATCACGAACTCGTGAATCCGCAAATTTGGGGGAAAACTGATTGACAGTTTTCCCCCAAAGCATTTGTGATGTCCCTTCCAAAAAAGGAGAATCTGAATTTTCAAAACTGACTCAGGCAGAGAAGATGAAATCCTCTGGTTTGAGAACTCCCTAGCCTCTGCTCTCTCACTTCCGCAAAACCTTGTTCTTTCAGGAATACGTGGAACAGGCAAGACAGTTTTGTTAAGAAAGTTTGAGGAGATATGCATTAAGAGAAAGTGGCTTTTTGTGAAACGTGAGTTTAATAGCAAACTCAATCAAGAAGGTGAATTTTTGAATGCCCTGTTGACAGATATTATTGCAAAGACAACGGGAATCTCTCTGGCGAAAAAAATAAAGAAGCCTCTAATAGGTTTTGGTAGAGGATATAAGGAAGATATCGAGGGAGATTTTATTTCTGTTCTTATACAAAAATATAAAGGGACACTTGGTGATAGGTTTGAAGCTGTATTAACGGATGTTTATGAATCTATTCTTGATTCAGGATACAATGGTCTGGTTTTTCTCTATGATGAGTTCCATAGGCAATAATGCTGCCTTTGAAAAACTCAGATATTAATTTTACAAATGAGTTGATAGATGCCCTTATAGAAGAAACCCTTGGCTATCCATATTTCCTGCAATTCTATCCTTATTATTTGATACAGAATGTCCCCAAGAAAAAAATAGGTGTAAAAGAATTTAAAGAGATGTATCCATTGCTTTTAAAAGAATTGGATGAAAGTTTCTTTTCAGAGAGATTTAATAAAGCTTCGGACAGTGAACAGAGACTACTTTTTGAAATGGCAAGATTGGCACCTGAAATAAAATTTTCTGAATTAAGAGAGAAGGCAAAAATAGACAAAAACTACCTCAATCAGATATTGATAAGCCTTGTGGAGAAAGGGTTAATATTCAGGGTAGGAAGGGGTAAATACAGGTTCACCTTGCCTCTTTTAGAAAAATTTCTATTGAGGAAGGGATAACTGTGTATATCTTTCTAATACACATTGCTACACTGCCTTATAAAGAGGGACTAAACCCCGCACCCCGCCCTGAAGGGTAGGGCATTACGGGGTGCGGGGTAAAGATATGAAATGTGCTATCTATACAAGAGTAAGCACGGATAACCAGGCTGAGATAGAGTTTAATTCGTGTGAGGCACAGGAGGCAAAAATTAAATCGTTTATTAGGAGCCAAGAGAATATGGAAGTTTTTAAGGTTTATTCTGACCTCGGCTTTACCGGTGCTAATCTTAACCGACCAGCATTGAATGAAATGCTCGCTGATATAAAACAGAATAAAATCAATCTCGTCATTTCATACAAAATAGATCGTTTCACTCGTTCACCAAAAGATTTTTACCAACTCATCGAAATATTCGACAAATACGGAGTTGACTTTATTTCTGTAACTGAAAGATTCGATACATCTACACCATCAGGAAGACTCCTCAGAAATATCATGCTTACTTTTGCTCAGTTTGAGAGAGAACTTGCCAGCGAACGGACAAAAGACAAAATGCTTTAGCGTGCTCAAAAAGGTATGTGGAACGGTGGCATTGTTCCTTTTGGCTATAAATCAGAAAACAAAAAATTGGTTATTGATGAAAAAGGGGCAAAAATAGTTAGAGATATTTTTGAACAATACATTACCTATCAATCTACTTTTAAACTTTATCATGAACTGCAAGACAGAGACATTAGAAATAGAGATGGACAGCATTTTTCCAAAAGTGCAATATCACATATTTTGAGAAATCATGTTTACACTGGGAAGATTCAATACGCAGGCAAGTTCTCTCAAGGGCTTCATGAACCAATCATATCAGAAGAAATTTTTGACTTAGCTCAAGAGATACACGGGAATAAAAGACGAACTCTGAGAGTCTATAAAAATTATTCCTTAGCAGGTCTGGTGCAATGCAAAGAGTGTGATTCATTTATGACACCTTGTCATACAAACAAAAGGAGGCAGGGGAAAATCATCCGGTATTATTACTACCGTTGTACCAAAACATTCAAAAGAGATTGGGACAGTTGCGAAACAAGAATGGTAAGTGCCAATAGATTAGAAGATTATGTTTTTGAAAATCTTGAAAGAATATCCCTTGATAAGCATTATATTGATAGTTTGATATTTAGGCTGAATAACACCCTATTGGGTGACCGCATGGGACATGAACCTACGGTCGAGTCCTCGAAAATATCTCCTGATACTTTCAGGCAAACCCTTCAACTTTTTGTAAAAGGCATCTCTGAGAGAAAAGGAATTGAAAAGAATTTGTGGGCGAAAAAATTCATCAAAAATATTGTGTATTCAAAATCCGACATTCAGATAAATCTTTTTTATTCAATCGGTTCTGAAAATTTAGATTTTCCTTTTTTGGGTGGGGCGTCACAAATGATTCAGGGGAAACCTGTCAACCAGTTTTCCCCTGAATTTGCGGATTCACGAGTTCGTGATATGATTGCTGGCTCCTGGGGAGGGATTCGAACCCCCGACCAAGTGGTTAACAGCCACCCGCTCTGCCGGCTGAGCTACCCAGGAAAGTGAAACTCTCGAGCACAGCTCAGAGAGCTTCCCTGCAAAGAAGAGATTATTAACATCGCTGGCTTTCATCCCCGACCAGAGGTAGGGGCATTCAGCAGTATTCACGTAACATATTTTTATATCAGAAAGGTTGAGATTTTGTCAAATTAAGTGGAACGTGACATCTCTATTAATTTCTCAGCTATCTGCACGGCATTCAATGCTGCGCCTTTCCTGAGGTTGTCCGCAACTATCCACATGTTAATACCATTGTCGATGGATTCATCCTCTCGGATCCTTCCAATATAGACCTCATCCTTGCCAGCAATATCTACTGCAAGGGGATAAATATTTTTCCCTGGTGCATCAAAGACAATCACACCAGGAGTTTCAGCTAACAGTGCTCTCACTTCGTTTGCTGAAATCTTTTTCTCTGTCTCTATGTTCACGCTCTCTGAATGGCATCTGAATACAGGCACCCGGACTGTTGTTGCCGTCACACGTATTGAATCATCACCCATAATCTTTCTCGTCTCGTTCACCATCTTCATCTCTTCCTTTGTATAGCCGTTCTCAAGGAACTTGTCTATATGGGGAAGGCAATTGAATGCTATCTGATGGGGATAGACATTGCACTTTATCTCCCTGAAGTTGAGCAGGTCTGTTGTCTGTTGAAGAAGCTCGTCCATAGCCTTCTTGCCTGTACCAGAGACGGACTGGAACGTCGTGACAACAACCCTTTTAATCCGTGCCACATCGTGGATTGGCTTTAATACAACCACCATTTGTATTGTTGAACAGTTAGGGTTTGCGATTATACCCTTGTGCCACTTTAAATCATGGGGATTAACCTCAGGGACGACAAGGGGGACATCAGGTTCCATCCTCCACTGGCTTGAGTTATCCACTACCACACAGCCTGATTTTGCTGCAACCGGCGCCCATATCTTTGACCCCTCTGCACCAGCAGAGAACAGGGCGATATCTATCCCTTTAAATGAATCCTCATTAAGGGTCTCAACAGGAATCTCGCTACCTTCAAACTGAAGGGTCTTCCCCTCAGACCTTTCGGATGCAAAGAGCCTCAGTTTTTCTACAGGGAAGCTCCTCTCCTCCAGAACGGCAACCATCTCGTTACCGACAGCGCCTGTTGCTCCAACAACGGCTACAACGTATTTTTCTTTCTTCTTAAGCATCTTTTAACCCCTTATTAAATTTTACTCATATAATCTGCTACCAGACCCCCAACCTCTCTGGTAGTGTATCCCATCTTCCCTGCAGCGAGGCTCTTGAGATGTTTACTCGTCACCTCCATCACAGCCCTCTCTATCGTCCTTCCTGCATCACCCTCACCGAGATACTCAAGCATCATGCCTCCGGCGCAGATTGCAGCCAGCGGGTTAATAACATTCTTCCCCTTATATTTTGGTGCTGAGCCGCCAATTGGCTCAAACATCGAAACCCCTTGCGGGTTTATATTTCCTCCAGCAGCTACACCCATCCCGCCCTGAATCATTGCCCCCAGATCAGTGATTATGTCTCCAAACATATTGTCTGTCACAATCACATCAAACCACTCAGGGTTTTTCACAAACCACATGGTTATTGCATCCACATGTGCATAGTCGACCTTAATATCAGGATATTCCTTTGCAACCTCATAGAATGTCCTCTCCCACAGATCAAAGGCAAATGTCAGCACATTTGTCTTGCCGCAGAGTGTCAGTTTTTTCATCCTCTTTCTTTTTCTGCAATATTCAAACGCATAGCGGATGCAGCGCTCAACACCCTTCCTTGTATTGATTGACTCCTGGACAGCAACCTCATCAGGTGTGCCCTTCTTTAAAACTCCTCCAGCACCTGCATACAGGCCCTCGGTGTTTTCCCTCACAACAACAAAGTCTATATGCTCAGGCCCCTTATCCTTCAATGGGCAATCGACTCCCGGATAGAGTTTAACAGGCCGCAGGTTTATATACTGGTCAAGCTCAAACCTCAACCTTAAAAGGATACCTTTCTCAAGGATTCCTGGCTTCACATCAGGATGGCCTATTGCACCGAGGTAGATGGCATCGTGCTTTTTTAGCTCATCCACTGCACCATCAGGAAGCGCCTCGCCTGTCTTTAAGTATCTATCTCCGCCGAAATCAAAGTAGTTCAGATTGAGCTTGAATCCAAATCTATCTGAAGCAGCATTTAGAACCTTAACTCCCTCTGCTATGACCTCTGGCCCTGTGCCGTCTCCAGGGATAACTGCTATGTTGTAAGATTTCATAATCACTCTCCTATGTTCTGAACTTTTAACCTTTAACCTGTAACCTTTTTTTTGTCCACTCGACAAGTCCGCCTGCAGATATAAGTTCCTGCATGAATGACGGAATCGGTTTGGCTGTGTATTCCTCGCCTTTTGTCAGGTCCTTAATAATTCCATTATCAGCATCTATCTCTACCTCATCGCCCTCCTTAATCTTCTCAGATGCCTCGGCTGACTCAAAGATTGGAAGGCCAATGTTGAAGGCATTGCGATAGAAAATCCTTGCGAAGCTCTTTGCTATGACTGCCTGTATCCCTGCTGTTTTAATGGCAATCGGCGCATGTTCTCTTGATGAGCCGCATCCAAAGTTCTTTCCTGCAACAATAATATCCCCTGCCTTTACTTTGTTAGGGAAATAGCTGTCCGCATCCTCCATCACATGCCTTGCCAGCTCCTCTGGGTCGGAGGTATTCAGATACCTCGCAGGGATAATAGCATCTGTATCTATGTCATTTCCAAATCTCCAGACCTTGCCTCTGAGTATCATATCGCCTCCATAAGTATGGTCAGTAATTTAGTTAGTTATTATAGTCTTTTCACTGGCTGTAGTAAACCCCGCACCACGCCTTCACAGGCGTGGCATTGGGGATTATACCACTTGGGTTTTCATACGCCATTCATCCACGTGTTCACACACGTGGCTTTCTGTGGTG
>DYHX01000020.1 GCA_020723925.1 Nitrospira japonica
AAGTGCGGGGTAAACTTCTTTACCCATATCTATGGGTGAGGATTATACCAGGAGGAGCCATGAGAATAGAATTTGATCCTGAACGGGACTTGTTATATATATACTTTGCAGATGCACTGACAAAGGCAGCGCAAACGGTTACCATTACCGAGGGCGTTCATGCTGACTTTGACAGGGATGGAAAACTCATTGGAATTGAAGTGATAGAGGCATCCAAGATTATGGGCGAAAAGATTGAATTCAAACTCCCTGAACTTTCTGCTGCGTAAAAAGAAAAACTCCCTTCCTCCATCCGCAGAGCGCGAAAAGATTGAGCGAGAGATTGTGGTTACGGATGAAAAGATAGATGATATTGTTTATGGGCTATACGGGATAACGGCTGAGGAGAGGAAGATAATTGAGGGAAAATGATGAAGCCTATTAGATTATCGGGACATGCACGGGAACAGCTTATTTTCAGAGGCGCTACCGAAGAGGAAGTGATTGAAACAATCAGGACATCTTCATGGCAGCCTGCTGAATTAGGGCGTCTGGAATGTAGGAAAGATTTTACCTTTGAAAATGAATGGAATAAGAAGTATTATAAAATCAAGCAGGTAAGACCAATCTTTGTAGAAGAAGATGAGGAAATTGTTGTTGTAACAGTATATACCTATTTCTTTTAAAGGAGAGATAAGATGAGAATAACTTATGATTCAGAAGTGGATGCTTTATATATTCGTTTCATAGAGACTACGGTAACAACAAAACATGTTGCTGAAGGTATTGCAGTTGATTATGATGCAGAAGGCAAAATAGCAGGCATAGAGATTCTTGATGCATTAAAGAGATTTGGCAGTAAAGATGTGTTCAAGAAGGTAACCCTTGAGGACCTGGCATTACAAGCAAAATAATGGTTAAAAGCCATTCACGACAGGCTTGTCACCCTCGTTGACAGGATGCTTGAACTGCACAAAAAGAAAAACTCCCTTCCTCCATCGTTGAATTCTACAGAGAAGGCTTGCTCACTCTCAGGCAGGCGGCAGAGATATTGGGAATCAGCCTGGATGAGATGTTTAGCGTGCTTTCAAAAAGAAAGACATTATAGATATGAACTCATGGGGATGAGTGCTGACAGAATAATTGATGAATACCCTCATCTCAGGCTTGAGCAAGTCCATGATGCGCTGTCCTACTACTATGAACACAAGGATGTGTTTGATAGAAGGTATAGGGAAGATCAATCATTCCTGACTCGGCTTAAAAAACACTATCCTTCCAAGCTAAAAGCAAAACTCGGATGAAGATTTATGCTGATGAGAACATAGAAAGTTCTATTTGAGTTTTTATAAGGAAGCAAATAAGCGGGTGATTTTAAAAATAAATTTTGATAGAATAACCATTGCTGTAGATACTTTTGGATAAAAAATAAATCATGATTGATTTACACACACATAGTTTATTCAGCGACGGTGAACTCCTCCCTGCTGAACTAATAAGAAGGGCTTCTGCAATTGGTTATAAGGCAATTGCCATTACAGACCACGTTGATCAATCGAATATCGATATGGTAATACCGAGAATCGCCAAGGCGATAAAGGCACTGAAGGGATTTATTCCGATCGATGCAATAGCTGGCGCTGAGATTACGCATGTCCCGCCTCTTTTGATCCCGGAGCTCGTGAAAGAGGCACGCCGTCTTGGTGCAAGGATCGTCGTTGTGCACGGAGAGAGCATCATAGAGCCTGTGGCCGAAGGCACAAACAGGGTAGCAATAGAGGCAGGCGCTGACATACTTGCGCATCCAGGGCTTATCTCTACAGAGGATCTTCTCTTTGCAAAAGAAAAAGGTGTAGTCCTTGAGATCACATCAAGGAAAGGGCACTCTCTTTCGAATGGATATGTTGCAAAGGAGGCCATGAAATTTGGTGTGCCTTTATCAATAAATACAGATGCCCACAGCCCCGGAGAGCTCATAACAATTGAGACTGCAAGAAAGATACTCCTTGCATCGGGGATCGATGAAAATCGCATTGAATCTATTTTTGAAACTTCAAGGTATCTTGTAGAAAAGGCATTAAGGAGGGACTGATGCCAAAGGCTATAAAAAAGAGGATCATAAAACATGCAAAGACCGAAGAAGAGGTAAAGGGGACAGTCTTAAAGGCAAAACAACTTGCCATTGAGAAGAAGAAAATCCTTATAACACTGGCGGGCGTGATAGTTATATCTGTAGCCGCTATCGGAGGATTTTTTATTTATAGCAGCAGCATAAAGAGCAGGGCAGAAAAACTTGAATATGAGGCATACAAGATATATTACGGACTTTACCAGAAACAACCCATAACAAAAGAGGAACAATACAGAATGGCACGCGAAACCTTTAAGAAGGCTTATGATACAAAGAAGTCGTCTTTATCCCTGTTCTATATTGCAAACTGTTATTATGAGATGGGTAAGTATGACGATGCGGTGAATACACTGAAAGACCTCAACCAGAAGTTCCCTGATGATGAAAGGTTTGTTCCGCTATCCTATTATAAGATGGCAATGGCCAGCATAAAAAAAGGGGACCGAGATGAGGCACTTAAGTTTCTTGATACCCTATATAACTATAAGACAGGCGCCTACAAGGACCTTGCCCTGATAGAATCAGGGAGAATTCTTGAAGCAATGGGCAGGGGGGAAGATGCAAAGAGAAGGTATGAAGAACTAACAAAGAGTTTTCCAGAATCACCATTTATAGAAGAGGCCAGGGCGAAACTTGGAGAGAAGAAAGACTAATCGTTATAGACGTTCTTTTTCTTGTCTAAGGATGTGACAAGCATCTTCTTGTTTTTTAGCTTCATGGTCTTCACCGCCTTTTTCTTTTCAGGACTTTTTAAAGATGCCTTCCTGACTTTAACCCTGTCGTCTCTGTCAAGCTGGAATTTTTCCTTTGGTGGAAGATAGAGCTTTGTGCCGACCTTCAACGGCTTAACCGTACTCATAGAATTCAACACAAGGATTGCCTTGACAGGTACCTCTGCATTTCTTGCAACCTTGCTGAGTGTGTCACTCCTCTTAACAGTATACGTCTCGACAGTGAACCTCTGTCCTTCAGGGATACTGGCAAGATTTTCAAGAAAAAGCTCCTTTTTGCCTGCAGGTATTCTGAGCGTATAGGCAGGCACGTCCGGAGGTGTGGACCACCTTCTTAGCTCTGGATTCAACTCCCTTATCTCCCCAACCGTTGTTTCTACGCAGTTTGCTACCACATCGAGGTCAATGGGCGATTCAACTGTGACTTCAGCGTAATCGAGAGGAAGATGGTATTCAAGGTTCTCAAAACCAAAGTCCTGTGGGTTGCTTGCAATGAGACTTGCAGCTATAAACTTTGGGACATAGTCTTTTGTTTCATTCCTTATATATTTTGTCTTCAGCAACGACCAGTAGTCATCGCTCTTTGACCTCTTCAATGCCTTCAGTATCTTTCCCTCACCGGCATTGTAAGCAGCCATAGCAAGATTCCATGAACCAAACATCTCATAAAGGTCTTTCAGATAATTTGCAGCAGCCTCCGTTGATTTTACAGGGTCCCTTCGTTCGTCCCGCCACCAGTCCACTGTGAGGCCATATCTCTTTGCAGTTGATGCAATAAACTGCCACGGACCAACTGCCCTTGCAATAGAATAAGCATACGGGTTAAAGCCGCTCTCAATGAGCGATAAAAAGACAAGGTCCTCAGGTATGTTATTCTTCTTGAGGATTTCTTGCATAATGTTTAGATATTTTCCTGAACGGCTGAGCCACAGAGAAAATCTTTCTTTGATCCTCTCTGTGAAAAGCCCGATGTTCTTCTCCACCGCCTTCACTGCAATCTCATTTGAACTGTAACTGGATATCAAAGGGGCTTTGCCCATTTGAACCCCAAAGATAGAAGTAACATTCTTATCTTCGGGAGTCTGAGGGACGGAGTCCCTCAAAGGAATGGTATTATTTTCTTTTTCCTGAAGGACAATTGTTACTGCTACTGTCGGTTCGGTGGACTTATCCTGAACTGGCCCTGATGCATAAACTGGTAAAACAATAAGCCAGGAAAAAAACAATAATGAAGAGCATCTGAAAATATTCATACCAGCCTATTTTTAGCCTAAAACAGGGCTACTTGTCAAGAAAATTTAATTTGTTCCTCTTAGATTCGAGAACTGTCCATGAATATTTGATGTTATCCCTGGCATCACCCCTCGTCATTTTGTCCTACAAAAATGTATCAATCCTACAATTTTGTAGCATAAATCTTGCCTCAATATCCTTATAAAACAATAGGTTAGCTTCTGGCATGGTTTTAGATATATAAATAACAGGTGTTAAGGATGGATTCTCTTAAAGAAAGGGTCAAAGAGATTGAGAAGGAGGAAATAATCAATGCCCTCAAGGAATGTAACTGGGTTATGGCGCGGGCTGCAAAAGAGCTTGGCATAACCGAGAGGATGATCGGTTACAAGATCAAGAAATACGGGATCAGGAAGGAGGAGAAAAATAGTAGCAGGTAGACAGTAGTTAGTAGTTAGGGGAATATTGAAGAGATGTAATTGCAGGCCTTAGCCTGCGAGTATTAAAGAATGGGAGGATAGTATGAAAAAGGTTAAAGTCTTAGCAGTAAACATAATTGCCTTATTTTTATTCGCTGGTATTGCCCATGCCACACCGTCAACACAGATATGGATTCCATCAACGGATGTCCAGCCCTTTAAGAAAATGCACCTTGGCATTGATACCTACATAAAAACCCAGAGCCGGGATGGCACGACGGAACCGACTGTAACAAATATTGGCTTGACAATGGGTGTATTGCCTTCTGAGAAGATACAAATGGAAGTTGGAATTGATTACAGAGATACAGGTGGAGACCATACTTATCCTCTTTTGTTTAATGCAAAGCTTGGCGTACCAGAGGATGCTCTATTTAAAGGTTCACCTGCTCTGGCTGTGGGAGGCTATGACTTTGGCACAAAGAATAATGTCACAAATTACAACATAGTCTATGGTCTTGTGGCACGAACCTTTGACATTGGTCGCTTTTCAACAGGTTATTTTGTTGGGAACGATGACCTTCTAAGAACCATAGATGGCAAAAAGGATAATCACGGCCTTTTGGTTTCCTGGGATAGAACAATGAAAGAGATATCGGATAAGGTTTGGTTTGGCATAGATTACCAGGGCACAAAGAGTGGTTATGGTGCACTGAATTTCGGGGTTTCTTATAAGTTTGCTCCTAATGTGAGTGTCATATTTGGCTATGACATATATAACGAAAGCAGATACAAGCCCACTGCGACAATACAGCTGGATATAGATTTTTAAGTGCGAATAACTACAATTAACATGGAGGTGTGAGATGAAACGATTATTGAGTCTTACAATTTTGTTATGCTTTATGGTAGTGATGGGGGTTTCCTTTGCCGAAGAGCCTAAACCAGAAACGCCTGCCCAGCAGGTGCCAACGGCTGAGGCGCCATCTGCTCAAACAGCGCCGGCTCCACCAAAGATAGACACTGGAGATACTGCATGGATGCTTGTCTCAACAGCACTTGTTATGTTGATGACACCCGGACTTGCACTCTTTTACGGCGGTATGGTCAGAAGAAAGAATGTCCTTGGAACCATTATGCACAGCTTTGTCATACTCTGCCTCGTGAGTGTGATATGGGTGCTCTGGGGATATACTCTCGCATTTGGGCCAGACAAAGGGGGTATTATCGGTGGTCTTAATTGGCTTGGACTTAAAGGTGTTGGACAGGAGCCAGCGCCTATGGCATCTACAATCCCGCACCTCATCTTCATGATGTTTCAGGGGATGTTTGCCATAATAACCCCAGCCCTTATTACAGGGGCATTTGCTGAGAGGATGAAGTTTTCTGCATTACTTCTATTCACAGCCCTGTGGGCAACATTTGTCTATTCTCCACTATGCCACTGGGTATGGGGAGGCGGATGGATAGGCGCTACACTGGGAGCTCTTGACTTTGCAGGAGGAACAGTTGTTCATATCAACTCAGCCATTGCAGCCATCGCAGCAGTAATTGTGATAGGCAAGCGTCGGGGTTATGGTGTTGAGGCAATGCCACCCCATAATCTACCAATAACCATACTTGGCGCAGCCCTTCTGTGGTTTGGATGGTTTGGTTTTAATGCAGGCAGTGCCCTTACATCAGGCGGGCTTGCCTCTGTTGCATTTGTTACGACTAATACTGCTACCGCTACTGCGGCAATGAGTTGGCTTTTTGTTGAGTGGATTCAAAAAGGTAAACCCACAGCCCTTGGAGCAGTGAGTGGAGCAGTAGCAGGGCTTGTTGCCATAACGCCTGCAGCAGGTTTTGTCAGTCCTTTATCGTCAATATTGATTGGAATAGGCGCAGGCGTATTTTGTTATATGGCTGTTAATCTGAAGCCAAAACTTGGGTATGATGATTCCCTTGATGTTCTTGGCATCCATGGAGTTGGTGGGACATGGGGTGCACTGGCAACAGGACTTTTCGCATCAGTCGCTATAAACCCTGCTGGCAAGAATGGTTTATTCTCTGGAAACCCATCTTTACTTCTCACTCAGGCCATTGCTGTGCTTGTTACCATAGTGTTTGTTTTCGTGGTTACTCTTGTTATTTTGAAGATCATTGACTGGACAGTCGGTCTCAGAATTTCAGAAGAAGACGAAGAGGTAGGGCTTGACACTACACAGCACGGTGAAAGCGGATATACATTATAAAAAGTGATGAGTTAAAGAGTGATGAGTGTAGAGTTAAGAGAAAAGACTCCCAACTCATTAACTCTTGACTCAATAACTCTTAACTATTAATGGAGGCAATATGAAAAAGATAGAGGCAATAATTAAACCCTTCAAACTTGATGAAGTAAAAGATGCCCTTAACACGATTGGCATACAGGGAATGACTGTTACCGAGGTTAAAGGTTTTGGAAGGCAGAAGGGTCACGTGGAGCTTTACAGGGGTGCGGAATATGACATAACCTTTATCCCGAAAGTAAAAATAGAAATTGTTGTCCCTGATGCAATGGCAGATAAAGTGGTATCTACAATTGAGGAAAAAGCGAAGACAGGCAAGATAGGGGACGGTAAGATTTTTGTCTCATCAGTGGAGGATGCTATAAGGATAAGGACAGGAGAAAAGGGAGAGGCAGCAATATAAAAATCGTGAGGCGTGAGGGGGTGGAAAAATCTCCTCACCCGTTTTTATTATAGGTTGTATCTTTTTGGTGTTCCTACAAAAATGTTGCTCCTACATTTTTGTAGGATTCTGCTTATCTTATTGTCTTTACAGCATAAAATAATGCTCATCATATGAAAATCCTACAATTTTGTAGGATTTTCATATCCCATCCTATAAATTTCCATTTAAAATCAAGGTGGTGCATAAGGCATGGTATTTGATAGGCATGACATACAAAGTTAGTATGTCTGGAGGTTATTATGAAGTTAAAGATTGCGATTCTTGGTGCATTATTGTTCTTGAGCCCATACGTAGCCTTTGCCCAGGACTCAACTAAGGTTAACGCTGGAGACACCGCCTTTGTCCTTTTATCTGCAGCCCTTGTTATGCTGATGACACCTGGCTTGGCAATGTTTTATGGTGGGATGGTCAGGAAAAAGAATGTCCTCGGCACAATAATGCAGAGCTTTGTTATTATTGCCATTGTAAGTGTGCAGTGGATACTATTCGGGTATAGCCTTTCTTTTGGCCCAGATATTAGCGGCATTATAGGAAGTCTTGACTGGGTTGGCCTTAGAGGAGTAAGCGTTGAACCAAACCCTGATTATGCAGGGACAGTGCCTCACCTTGCATTCATGGTCTACCATGCTATGTTCGCAGTAATAACCCCTGCCCTAATAACAGGAGCCTTTGCTGAAAGAATGAAGTTTTCTGCCTTTTTAATATTTACTCTCCTGTGGTCAACGGTTGTTTATGACCCTGTTGCCCATTGGGTATGGGGGAATGGTGGATGGCTCAAAAAACTCGGTGCACTGGACTTTGCAGGTGGTATTGTTGTCCATATAAGTTCTGGTATTTCTGCACTTGCTGCTGCAATCGTGATTGGGAGAAGAAAGGGATATAACCATGAGCCAATGCCACCGCATAATCTTCCGCTGACTGTACTTGGGGCTGGCCTTCTGTGGTTTGGATGGTTTGGATTCAATGCAGGGAGCGCCCTTTCTTCTGGAGGATTAAGCACAATGGCTTTTGTCACAACCCATACAGCGGCTGTCTCAGCAACTCTGATGTGGGTGATAATCGAATGGCTACATAGAGGGAAACCCACAATGTTTGGTGCTGCAACAGGCTCAATTGCGGGGCTTGCAACAATAACGCCAGCGTCCGGTTTTGTCGGACCAATGCCAGCTTTGGGTATCGGCCTTGCTGCAGGGGCTCTCTGCTATCTTGCATTAAACATGAAGGGACGTTTTGGCTATGATGATTCCCTGGATGCTTTCGGTGTCCACGGCATTGGTGGAATTCTCGGCACCCTCGGAGCAGGGTTATTTGCAGAGAAGGCAATAAACCCGGGCGGGGCTGACGGATTATTTTTTGGAAACACAAGTCAGTTTTTCATACAAGGCATCTCCATCCTCGCAGTATCCGCATATTCTTTCATCGTAACTCTAATTTTGCTTAAGGTAATTGATTGGGTCATTGGCCTCAGGGTTATCGAAGAGGACGAGGTAACAGGGCTTGATCTAAGCCAACATGGAGAGAGCGGATACACATTATGAAAAGATCAGATTTCAGTAACCCCTGAACTCCTAAACCCACATAACTTTTCACTATATCCGTGAGAAGAAAAAGATTAGGACAGTTTCCTATTTTTCAAGTCACGGCAGGGCGATACTGAAAAGATTCAATAATGTATAATTAATCATAAACATGCGTTACGTAATCCTTGGCACAGCAGGTCACATTGACCATGGGAAAAGCTCTCTCGTAAAGGCACTGACAGGCATAGACCCTGACAGATTGAAGGAAGAGAAGGAGCGTGGCATTACCATTGACCTCGGCTTTGCGGATTTGACTTATCCCGAGGGGCTTGCTGTCGGAATAGTCGATGTTCCCGGCCATGAGAGACTTGTCAGAAACATGCTTGCAGGCGCCGGGGGAATTGACCTTGTGCTTTTAGTTATAGCTGCTGATGAGGGGATTATGCCACAGAGCCGTGAACACCTATACATATGCAACCTCCTGAAAATTAAATCCGGCCTCATCGCCATCACAAAGGCTGACCTTGTCGAGAAAGAATGGCTTGAGCTTGTTTCTGATGAAGTCAGGGCCTTTGTTAAGGGAACATTCCTTGAAGGCACTGAGATAATACCTGTCTCATCAAAGACAGGTATTAATCTGGATGTACTCAAGGAAAAGATAAAAGAGGTTGCTTTAAAGGTTGAGCCTAAACCAACAAAAGGCCTGTTCAGACTGCCGATTGACCGGGTCTTTACCTTAAAAGGGTTTGGAACCGTTGTAACAGGCACTGCGATGTCAGGAAGCATCTCTGTTGACGAGCCTGTTGAGATACTTCCGAGCAGAATAAGTAGCAAGGTCCGTGGACTCCACAGCCACGGCAGATCAATACAGACAGCATATGCAGGCCAGAGAGTTGCGATAAACCTTCAGGGGGTTGAGAAAGAAGAGATCAAGAGGGGGGATGCAGTGGTTCTGCCAGGAAGATTCACCCCAACAAAGACTATAGATGCAAAAGTTGAGCTACTCTCAGATGCACCTGTTTTGAAGAGCAAGAGCCTTGTGCATTTCCACCTCGGTACATCAGAGACCATTGCGAGGGTTATCCTCTATGACAAGGAAGAACTGAAGGCAGGCGAGGGTTGTTTCTGCCAGTTCAGATTGCAGGAACCTCTGATATCAATGTCAGGGGATAGATATATCATAAGAAGGTTTTCACCTGTTGATACTATAGGTGGAGGCGAAGTTCTCGACCCTGCCCCTTCACGGAGAAGGCGCAAAGAAGGGGTTGATGATTTAAAGGTTTTTGAGAATGGGATGCTTGATGAAAAGATAGCGATGAAGGTAAAAAAGGCAAGTCTGCATGGCATCCCTATCTCATTGATAGAGGGGTGGATTAAGGCAGAGATACCTTCCATAAAGGATTCGATAAGATTATTGAAAGAAAAGGGTATTGTGATACATTTCGAGGATACCCTCTTGCATAGCAGTGCATTCAGTGCATTCAGAGAGACCGTGAACAGCGCATTAAATGATTTTCATAAGAGAAATCCCTTAAAGCCCGGAATGCCAAAAGAGGAACTCAAGACATATCTCAGGGTAGAGCAGAAGATATTTAACAGTCTTATCAATTCATTAAAGGACGTCGTGATAGATAAAGAGGTTATCCGTTCTGCGGGCTTTAAAGTCGCCCTATCAGAGGCTGATGAGACATCAAAGACAAAGATACTTGGGCTTCTTGACAAGAGTGGTTTTCAGCCGCCTACAAAAGAAGAACTCTCATCAACCCTTTCGATCGACCAGAAGCAGCTTGGCGATATCCTGAAGCTCATGGCAAAAGAAGGCAGTCTGGTGAGGATAAATGAGTCGATATACTTAACCGCTCCTGCGTACAAAAAGATGATCGATTCACTCAAGAACTTCTTCAGCAAAAAGCCAGAGATGACTGTTGCAGACTTCAGAGATATCCTCGGCACAACGAGAAAATACGCCCTCCCATTCCTCGAATATCTCGATTCAAATAAGGTTACATTAAGGGTCGGGGATGTGAGGAAGTTTTTGCTCAAAGGTAGCCAACCCCTATTCCCCGACTTAAAACCCTAAATCCCAGATCTATAAGGAAATCTGAACAGGGAGATGCTACATTTTTGTGTGTTGATACAATTTTGTAGATTAAAAAATTTGGAGACTGCTATGGATTGACAAGTCTATTACTGTTTTTCCAGGTTATTTAACGACTGTAAACCATATATCCGCAATTATCGCTAAAATTGAGAGAAGAAAGATTATGAAATAATTGACATTTTCAGGGGATTTCCTTATGGATGAAAGGAGATAGACAACCATCTCCCTGTCCTCATCTGTAAGGCATGCATTTGCCTTTACCTTCTCAATTAACTGAAATTTCACAACAGCCTTTTTTCTTTTCTCAGAAATGTAATACCTGTAAAGAAAAAAGACCATGTAACCGATCACTCCAACATACCATACAGGCCTTACCCACAAGGGCTCAATACGCTGAAAAACTATAATCGCCCTGAAGGCAATTGCCGAGATAATGCCCAATGCAAAGAAGCAGTAAATTACAGATGTAGGGAGTGTATGAGGTTTTTTCTCAGCCATATGTGATTATAAATGTCCAACCTTTACTTTTTCAAAGCAGCCGGTTTTTACAGGGCTGCAAACCTTGCAGTTGTCATCCCTTCGTATATTAAGCTTTCTGAAATCCATATCAAAGGTATTGAAAGCAAGCATCTGCGAAAGCAGCGGTTTTCCATAGCCTGTCAGCAGTTTTATTGCCTCAATAGCCATAAGGCATCCGAGCATACCCGACACAGCTCCGAGGACTGGAAAGCCCAATTCCTCCCACTCAGGATCATCCTCAGGATACAGGCAATTAAGACACGGCGTTGTTTTGGGAATAACATTGAAAAGATAGCCCTCCATGCCGTTCATGGCAGCCTCGACCATTGGAATATTTCTCTCTACGCACGCCTTATTTAAAATTTTTCTTTCGTCAAAATTGGGACGGGCAGACAGTGCAATCTGCACACCGGCAAGAAGCCTATCTGCATTATCCTCTGATGTCCTCTCATCAAATATTTCGACCTCCACATCCGGATTTATATCTTCAATACTCTTCATTGCCTGAATAACCCTGCTCTTACCTATCCAGTCGTGCTTCATTAATATCTGTCTGTTCATGTTCGAAAGAGTTAGATTTCCATAATGAGCAAAGACCATTTTACCGATTCCGGCAATGGCAAGATAGAGCGCCGCATTACCGCCAAGCCCTCCTATTCCGGCAATAAGGGCTGTGGAACCTTTAAGTCGCTGCTGATGCCCAAGGGTAAAACCATCGAGCATCAATTGCCTGCGGTATCGCTCAAGCTCTATTTCAGTTAACCATCTCACAGTATTCCTCTCCAATCCTCGCATTTAATACCTCAAGCTCCATGTCCTTATCCTCTCCAAGAATCCCAAGCGCATCTGCCCTGCACTGCCTGCAGTGGGTCATCTGATTTATATATCCTCCGCATTCACCACGCAATTTGTCTATCATCTCACGGGAAGGCCTGTGCAGATGTTCAAACTCCGCCTGAGGAATCAGGGGGATTATGTTCATTATATCCGCCCCTTTTCCCCCTGCAAGCCACGCTATTAAAGGAATCTCAGCATCGTTAACTCCGGGGATTAAAACACTGTTCACCTTCACGATAAGCCCTGCATCAATGGCATTCCTGAGACCTCTCCACTGATTGCATAAAAGGCACTCTGCAGCATCCCTTCCTGTGTACTTCCTTCCCCTGTATAAAACCCATGAATATATCTTCTCTGCTGTCTCTGGCATTACAGCATTGATTGTAACAGTAAGGCTTCTAACTCCTGATTTCACAAGGTCTTCAAGCCTGTCTGTGAGATAAAGACCGTTTGTGGACACGCATAAAATAAGCTCGGGGAACTCCCTGTGAACTGCCTGCAATGTTTCAAAGGTCGCATCATTGGCCAGAGGGTCTCCGGGACCTGCTATTCCAACAACGCTCAATCTATCATTTCTTTCTACAAGCACTCTCACCCTTTCCAATGCCTCTGCCGGGGTTAAAACCCTGCTTGTTATTCCTGGGCGCGATTCATTGGCGCAGTCGTGTTTTCTTATGCAGTATTTGCACTGGATATTGCATGCAGGGGCGACCGGAAGATGAATCCTTCCGAACTTATGATGCGCCTCCTTTGAGAAGCACGGATGGCTTTTCGTAATATCTTTTCCTCTCTGCATTCTTGTCTTTGTTATCATGTCACACCTCGCTGTGCACATGGCATCTCTTTGTGCAGATCCTCGCACATGCCTCGCAGCCAATGCAGTTTTCAGGTTTTGCAACGGACATGACCTTATTTCCCATGTCGTCTCCGTATTCGTCCTCTCCTTCAAACGGCTTCTCTATAAGCTCAAGTACATTCCTGCCACAAACCTTATAGCAGCGACCACAGCCAATACATTTTTCTATATCGATGGATTCAATAAATTTGGGTGCCCATATTTTGCCATCTCTGGTATATCCGATGATCGGCATAACTTCTCCTTTCTTTATGTTATCGCCTCTCCGTCTTTCTCTCCTGTCCTCACCCTTACAGCACCCTCTATCGGCGAAACAAATATCTTCCCATCACCACGATTCCCTGTCTGATTCGCCTTTATTATTGATTTCACCATCTTGCTCACCACATCGTCAGGCACTACTATCGTAATCAGCCTTTTTGGCACATACAATGCAACCTTGGGCAGCGTGTGCTCAATGGCATAGGAAGATGGAGTAGGCGTCAGCTTGACCGCTGTGCAGTAGCTGTCAGGCATTTCGGAATCCATCTCAGCGCACATCGCTCCCTTCTGCTTACCCCGTCCGTCAACGCTCTGGATCGTGAGTGATGGATAGCCAAGCTCATCAAGCGCCTGCTTTGTCTCTGGTAGCTTATCCCTTCTGATAATTGCTGTAATCTCTTTCATAAAACTGCCTCCCCTGTCCTTACCGTATAAGCTGACTCTACAGGACTGACAAATATCTTTCCATCGCCTATAAAGCCTGTCCTCGCCTTGTCCTGAATTATCTTGATTACCTTGTCCACATCTTCGTTATCAACAACCATCATGATAAGCGTCTTTGGCAGCTCGTCATAATGCACAGGGCCCACCTGAAGTCCCTTTTGTTTTCCCCTTCCAAATACTGGCATCTTTGTAAGGGATGGAAAACCCGCACCCTCCAATGCTAAAACTACTTCCTGCTCTTTTTCAGGTCTTATAAATGCTCTAATCATCTTCATTTTGTTGCCTCCTGTTTTTTGCAATAATTGTAGCCGCAGGTTTTAGCCTGCGTATAATTCGCACCCTAAAGGGTGCGGCTACTTATTGTTCACTGCTTTCTTAAGCCATGGCGGAGGAGATGTTTTTACAGTTTCAAAGAGTTTCTTCAAGGACTCCTCAATAGAAATAATCTCTTTAACCTTAATCGGCATTATGCCCTTTTTCACAAGCCTTGCTGCTGATGGGCTTCCTATATTTGTGAAGTAAACAATCCTGCAATCAGAAAGCCTTTCCACTTTGTTCTGCATTATAATATCGTGTTGCATGTCGTCGCCTTTAGTCTCTTCCACAGCCGTATCTCTGCCCTCAGCGAATTTTCTCTTTTCGATAAATCTATATCCTTCAGATGTAACTTCATATAAGGTAAACATACCCGCCCTGCCAAAGTGCTCATCTACATTGATGCCGTCTGTTGTTGCAAATGCTATCTTCATTCCGTTAGACCTCCATAGTCATGTCTATTTATGTCATTGCGAGCAAAGCGAAGCAATCCATTACCTTAAAGATTGCTTCGTCGTTAACACTCCTCGCAATGACAACGAGAGCTCATCAATAAATTTGCCACCTCATTAACCATCATCAGTGTTCCCCTGTATCCTATGGTAATTCTTGAATTACCGCCTAAACCCTTAAATACAGGAAAACCTGTCTGGTATAATGGCACTCCAAGACGCTTTGCGGTATCCTCTGCGTGAGAGTTCGAGATTAAAATGTCAAAATCACCCTCAATTGAAAACAGGTCTCCTGCAACTACGTCATCAGCGCAAATCTTTTCTGCAGACGCAGAAACATAAGGAATTACAGAAAGCTTCATCCTCGCGCCCATTTCATAAAGCCATCCCGCTGTCTGTACAGACATGTCCGGTTCCAGCCCCATACATACCCTTTTATTCCCGTAATAAAAATGGGCCTCCCTCATCCCGTCAATCAGAATTCTTCTCTGCCTTTCGTACTTTGACGGCAACTGTTTTCCGCTCAGCATTGAAAGTGTCTCAATCAACATGTCTGCATCTTTTAATCCTGTGAGACTTTCGAATACCTTATACTCAATGCCGAATCTCTCCTTCAGGATATTTGCAGGAGACTCCATGCTTAAGCCTATTGCAATGGTAAATGAAGAAACGCTCATCGCCTGTATCTCCGAGACTTGTGTGCCGCCCGTTGACAGGGCTGAGAAACTCTGTCTGCTTCCGTCAAGGGCAGAGAGGTCTGGAAGCATAATGGGCATCAGACCAAAGGACTCGATTATTTCCCGCAGCTCAGTAAAGTCAGCAGGTGTAAGGTGCGAGCCGACAAGGACATTGATCTGTCCTTCCGTGAACCGTGAACCGTGAACCGTAAACCGTAAAAGTAGTGCTTCTACTGCCTTTGCATATCCAGTCTCAAGCCCTCCTTCATAGTCAGGGGTTGAAATATTAACAATAAAACATCCCCTGTCTTGATTCCTGACCGAAGACTGTAGACTGCGGACTGCTGACTGGATGTCATCGCCCTTGACCTCGGAAAGTCCTGATGTAAGAACACCGATTACATCAGGTTTGTTCTTCTCTATAAATCCCTTCACGGTATCGATTAATTTTTCATCGCTTCCCATTACAACATCCTCTGTGAAAAGCTTTGTGCTTGCAAGGGCTATCGGCTCCCTGAAATGCTTTGTCAGAAGCACCTTTCCAAGAAATGTGCATCCCTGCGCCCCATGAATAATGGGAAGAGCCTTGTGTATTCCCTGTAATGCTATTGCAGCGCCGATGGCCTGCGAGTGCTTGAGGGGATTAATAAGTAAATCATTCCTTTGTCTGTCATTGCGAGCCGAAGGCGAAGCAATCTCGTCTTTCTGATTAGGGTAAACTCTACGAAGCAACCCGTCATCTCTTGAGATTGCTTCGGCACTTTGTGCCTCGCAATGACGGCTGTAGAACCTTATGCTGTTGCTTATCTGCTCTGCTAAATTTATCAATCCTTCGTATCCTGCATATGCAGTATGCCTTTCCTGATTAACGTCTACAAAGGGATAGCCCTTTTTTATAGCGAGATACTGGTTTCTTCCGCCGGCGATAAGAATGTCTGTATTTTTCTCTTTCATAAGATGGAGAAGATTTTTAGGCGTTACATCCTCAACAAGCGGAGCATCCTCGCCCAGAATCTCTTTCATCTTCTCTTCGTCTTCAAACGTACTCTTTTTTGTGCCAACAGCAACTATTTCTATACCTAAATCATGAAGGGCAGAGATGAATGACCAGCTTTTTACGCCACCGGTATAAAGCACTGCCTTTTTAGCTTTCAGATGTTCGTATTCTCTTAATCTCTCATAAAGTCTTTTTTCTTCCCTTTCAATAACTGTCTCGACCCTATTTTTTAATTTTGAATTTTGAATTTGTAATTCGAGCTTTGAGGCAATTAACCTTAAAGCTCGAGACATCTCTGTTTTTCCGAAAAATGAGACCTCGACGTATGGGATGCCGTATTTCCTCTCCATTTCCTTTGCAACATTTATCAGCGCCCTGCTGCAAACGACAACATTCAGCTTCGCCCTGTGCGCGTATGTTATCTCTTCGAATGTAGAATCCCCTGTTATTCTTGAAAGAATCCTTATTCCTGCATCTTTGATCACCGGCTCGACGAGCCATAAATCGCCCGCGATGTTATATTCGCCGATTAGGTTTATAAATCCCCCTTCATCCCCCTTTTTCAAAGGGGGAAAGTGTTCCCCTCTATTAAGAGGGGTTAGGGGTGTGTCCCCCCCTTTGGCAAAGAGGGGCGAGGGGGGATTTTCCGGAGGTTCGCCTGTGCCTATGACATAATCAAGCAATACCTCTCCTGCTATTCTGTTGCCGAGGTTTTTGGGGCCAACGAAGCCAGGGGCATTTACAGGAATAACGCGGATGTCGAGTTCTGCTTCCGCCTTCCTGCATACAGCTTCAATGTCTTCACCGATAAGACCGCTTACGCATGTTGCATAGACAAATATCGCCTTTGGCTTCACTAATTCATAAGCATGGAGAATAGCATTGTAGAGCTTGTCTTCAGAGCCATACACAATGTCCATTTCACTTATATCAGTTGTAAAGCCCATTCTGTGAAGATTGCCTTTCGAGGATAATGTTCCCCTGCCTTCCCATGAATTTCCGCAGCATGCAATAGGGCCGTGAACAATGTGCGCCGTATCAGCAATCGGCTGGAGCACTATCATTGCACCGTCAAAGGCGCACGACTCCCCGCCCCGTGAACGGCAGAGCTTATCCTTTGTCTTCTTCTCACAACCGCTCTGCATTAATTTATCTATACTTGTCAGCATATAAAACCCTCTTTTTATCTGATGACATCAAAACTCGTTGTATTAATAGTCTTTCTATCCAGCTCATCGAGGATAGTGTTCACCACCCAGTTCACAAGGTTTAACACGCCCTGATAGCCGATAATCGGGTATCTGTGGAGGTGATGCCTATCGAATAATGGAAAGCCGATTCTTATAAGCGGTGTCCCTGTGTCCCTCCACAAAAATTTTGCATATGAATTGCCGATGAGCAGATCAACAGGATCTGTAAACATCAATGACCTCAGATGCCACATATCCTTGCCGACATACACCTTCCCTTCAGCTCCGAAAGGACTTTCGCTCAAAAGGCTGTTCATCTCCTCTTCAAATTTTTTGTCGCCATTGGTGCAGACTATGTGGACAGGAATTCCTCCCATCTCCATTAAGAAACTTATCAGTCCTAACAAATGATCTGGGTCTCCGACGAGGGCAAATCTCTTTCCGTGGATATACGGATGCGAGTCTATCATCGCATCAACTGCACGGCCCCTCTCATCCTCGATCTCCTGCGGTATAGGCTTTCCGGTAATTTTGCTCACTTCATCGAAAAATGCATCCGTGTTCTTTACCCCTATAGGTGGAAGCACAAGTACCTGCTGGCTCCATTCCTTCTGTATATAATCCATTGTCTTTACAGTCGAATATTTTTGGAGCACAATAGTTGCTGCGCTGTTTATGGAAACCATCGCATCGGCCAGAGGGGTACCTCCCGGATAAAGCTTATATTCGCCTGTATTCGGAGAGTCGAATATATCGCTCACATCAGCAAGTATTGTGTATTTGATATCCATTATAGCGAGCAGTCTTTTTAATTCTCTGTAATTTCCGGTGTAGGTATCGAACCCATGGATTATGTTGATCTTTTCGTTGGGCTCTCCTTTTTTGCCGGAAGTGATTGATGAGAGTATCCCCTTCATCATGTTGTCATAGCCGTTTATGTATGATCCCACGAAACTCGGCGTGTGCGCAAAAGGCACAGGCAGTTCCTTTGGGATAAGGCCCTTTTCCCGCGCTGTCCTTATATAAGCATTCAGGTCATCGCCGATGACCTCAGCCATACAGGTCGTGGAGACCGCAAGCATTTTCGGATGGTAAAGGGTATAGGCGTTCTCCAGTCCTTCGAGCATGTTGTTCAGCCCGCCGAAGACTGCAGCATCCTCTGTCATGGAGGTCGAGACAGCAACCATAGGCTCCTTGAAGTGCCTGTTCAGATGGCTTCTGAAGTATGCAACACAGCCCTGAGCTCCCTGAACAAACGGCATTGTGCCTTCAAATCCTGCCGCGCAGAAGATAGCACCCAAAGGCTGACATGCCTTTGCAGGGTTGATCTTTATATTCTGCCTGGCAAAGTTCTTTTCCTTATACTCCTCTGTCTTTGTCCATTCGGCTATTCTCTGTATCTCTCCATCGGAAGGGCAGTTCTCGAATTCCTTTTTCCTTTCGAACTGCTCAAGATATTCCCGTTCCTGAAAAAGTTCATTATGGTCTTTAACTCTCATCTTACCTCCACAAATTTGTAGTATAGTTTGAGTAATGATTCACAATACTCCAGCACTCCATTACTCCAGATTCTTTCAATTCCGTTTCCTCCGTATCAAATCCCATGTCGGGCTGTTGACCGTCATGTCCATGTCTCTCGCAAATACAGGAAATCCATCAAAGCCGTGATACGGCCCTGAGTAATCCCACGAGTGCATCTGCCTGAAGGGCACTCCCATCTTGTGGTATGAATACTTTTCTTTTATTCCTGAGCCGACCATGTCGGGCTTGAGCCTTCTTGTGAACTCCTCCAGCTCGTAGAGCGTTGCGTCATCCATGATTACAGCCCCTTCTTTCATCTCAGGGTATGTCCGCTTGTAATCGTCGTTATGTCCGAACTCATACCCTGCAGCAACAACCTCCATGCCCAGATCTTCATACGCGCCGATTGTATGCCTTGGCCTCAATCCTCCCACATAAAGCATCACCTTTTTGCCCTCAAGCCGTGGCATATACTGTTCAATGACCGCATCCATTATCGGCTTATATTTTTCTATCACCTTTTCAGCATTCTCTTTGATTTTGTCGTCAAAGTATGAGGCTATTTTTCTAATACTCTGGTATATCTTTGTCGGGCCGAAGAAGTTGAATTCAACCCATGGGATGCCGTATTCCTCTTCCATGTGTCTGCATATGTAGTTCATGGAGCGGTAGCAGTGGATAAGGTTTAACTTGGCCTTGTGCGCAATGCCGAGTTCGTTCACAGATGCATCACCTGTCCACTGGGCTATGACTCTCAGCCCCATCTCTTCAAGCATCTTTCTCGAGGCCCATGCATCACCGCCGATATTGTAATCGCCGATCAATGCAACATCATACGCTGTGGATTTCTCCACCTTTCCCTTGCCGAGCACATAATCCTTGATAGTGTCGTTTGCTATATGGTGGCCGAGGGACTGGCTCACGCCCCTGAATCCCTCGCACCGAACCGGCACTATTGGAATGCTGAATTCCTTGGCTACCTTTTTTGATACTGCTTCTATATCGTCTCCGATAAGCCCGACAGGGCACTCGGAGAGAATGCCGATGCCTTTTGCAAGCGGGAACAGTTCCTTCAGTTCATGCAGGGCAGCATCCAGCCCCTTGTCTCCGCCGTAGACAATGTCCTTTTCCTGGAAGTCGGTAGTGATGTGCATAGTGCCGAAGGTGTTTACCCCGGTCTGGCCATTGTAATAGTTCCTTCTTGCCCACCAACTGTACTGGCCGCATCCGATTGGGCCATGGCTGACGGTAATCTGGTCTTTGACAGGGCCCCAGACAACGCCCTTTGCTCCTGCATAGGCGCAACCCCTGACGGTCATAACGCCCGGCCTCGATTTGACATTCGACTTTACCTGGCATGTGCTGCACTGTCCCGTAGGATCATTGGCTGCAAGATGCTTTGCCCTATCCTTCTTAGCCTTTTCAGGGTAAGCGGACAGAACCTCTTCTATCATTTGCTGAGTATCTTTAATAGCTGTGCTCATTATTCCTCCATTTTAAAGCCATTGGTCATTAGTCATTCCTGCGGAAGCAGGAATCCAGACCTATTTTAAGGAACTGGATTCCGTTCACTGATCACTATTCACTGTTTTTAAGCTGCTGCTGCTTCGCTCTCCATTATCCCGAAATCCATAAGCAGTTGTTCCAGTTCATCCATGGAAATGGGAGTAGGTATGACCAGGTCTCTGTTGTCCGCGATCTTTTTTGCGAGCGTCCTGTACTCATCAGCCTGAGGGTGTTCCGGAGAGTATTCAATGACCGTCATTCTCCTCAGCTCTGCCCTCTGAACCTGATTGTCCCTTGGCACAAAATGTATCAACTGTGTCCCAAGTTTTTTCGCAAGCTCTGAAATCAATTCGTATTCTTTATCTGTCTTTCTGCTATTGCATATGAGCCCGCCCAGCCTTACGCCTCCGCTATGCGCATATTTGAGGATGCCTCGCGAGATATTATTTGCAGCATACATAGCCATCATCTCACCTGACGTCACTATATAAATCTCCTTTGCCTTGCCCTCTCTCATCGGCATGGCAAAGCCACCGCAAACAACATCACCTAAGACATCGTAAAAGACGAAGTCGGTGTCTGCATCATAGGCGCCGTTTTCTTCAAGGAAATTTATGGCAGTTATGACACCTCGGCCTGCGCATCCAACTCCCGGCTCAGGACCTCCCGACTCAGCGCACCTGATATTGTTAAAGCCGGTCAGAAGCACTTCATTAACTTCAAGGTCTTCTACTGTGCCGCGTTCCCTCGCAAGGTCCATCACAGTTGTCTGTGCCTTTGCATGGAGTATAAGCCTTGTTGCGTCCGCCTTAGGATCGCAACCCACAATCATGCATTTGTATCCTGCCTGTGAAAGTCCTGCAACTGTATTCTGCGTTGTTGTTGATTTGCCGATGCCGCCCTTGCCGTAAACTGCTATCTGTCTCATGAAATTCCTCCTGTCTAAATTTTTGATGTCGAGATGATAAAGCAACAGCAGTGCCAGAACGGTATCACTTTGATATTCAAAGAAAAGATCTAATTCGCCCCGATTCGAACTGTTTCGCTCTGCTACATTTATGTTCTGTCTATTACAAAATTGTCTGCCATTTTTGCCTTGACACACACCATCGAATCGGAATAGTATTAACTACTAAGGTAGATAATGATGAAAACGATTATTTTGGAACTCGCGGAGCTCGGCCTTTCAGAATACGAGGCAAAGGCGTATATCTCACTTCTCAGGGAGAGTCCTGCCACTGCGTACGAGATAGGAAAATCATCTGGCGTTCCCACATCAAAAATCTATGAGGTTTTAAAAAAGCTCACCGAAAAAGGGGTTATCTCAATCATCGAAGAAGGCAAGACAAGGCAGTACGTTCCTATAGAACCGGATGAGTTTTTGAGTAAATATAAAAACAGGACAGAGATGATTATAGACTCGCTGAAAGATGAGCTTTCGAATATCAAGGGGAAGAGAGAACTTTCATATATATGGAATATTGCAGAGTATGATTATCTCATGGATAAGGTCAAGCGGATGATTAATGGCGCAACAAAGACAGTCCTCATCTCCACATGGAAGGAAGAGTTTGCACTTATTAAGGACAGAATCAGAGATGTCTTGAAAAAAAAGGTAAAGGTTGCAGTTATCCATTTCGGCTATTCTGATTCAAAGCTCGGACAGATATACCAGCATCCAATAGAGGACACCATCTATCAGGAGAAAGGCGGCAGAGGTTTTGTAGTCGTGGTCGATTCAAAAGAGGTCTTGATGGGAACAATACTGAAAGACAATAGAGTGGAAGGCGCATGGAGCATGAACAAAGGATTTGTGACCCTTGCCGAGGATTACATAAAACACGATATCTACATCATGAAGATTGTCAAACGCTTTGACAGGACACTTATAAAGAAGTTCGGAGATAAATATGCAAAATTAAGGGACATTTTCAGGGATGAGGAGGTGTTATGACGATGAAGATATATATTGATGGAAAATACTATGACAGAGAAGACGCAAAAATATCGGTCTTTGACCATGGGCTGCTCTACGGCGACGGTGTTTTTGAGGGCATCAGAATTTATAACGGAAAAGTCTTTAAGCTTACGGAGCACATCGAAAGGCTCTATCGGAGCGCAAAGGCCATCTTCCTCGATATTCCCATGATAAAAGAAGATATGGGAAATGCAGTTCTGGATGCTGTAAAGATAAATGAAAAGAAAAACGGTTATATCCGCCTTATTGTCACGCGAGGAGAAGGTCCTTTGGGCATAGACCCGTCTCCTTGCAAAAAGCCCACAGTGATAATCATCGTCTCCGATATCCAGCTTTATCCTGATGAATATTACAAAAACGGTATAGAGATAATAACAGCTTCATCGAGGCGTATACCATCGGACAGCCTCGACCCCCGGATAAAGTCTCTCAACTATCTCAACAACATCATGGCTAAGCTTGAGGCAAGACAGTCAGGATGCCTTGAGGCGGTGATGCTTAATAAAGAAGGATTCGTTGCAGAATGCACAGGGGACAATATCTTCATGGTAAAGAATAATAAGCTTTTTACACCCGACCCATACCACGGGGCCCTTGACGGTATAACAATGAGGACAGTAAAGGAAATAGCAGAATCTCTCAATATTAAAACCCATGAGGCTACCCTCACCCGCTATGACATCTACAATGCCGATGAATGCTTCATGACAGGTACAGGCGCTGAGATTATTCCTGTTATAAAAATCGATGGCAGGATAATTGGTGACGGAAAGCCGGGGATTATAACAGGAAAGCTTATAGATGTCTTTAAAGAATTGACATGCAGCTTATAAATGATATACCACTAAGAAAAAATGAAAATGAAGGTAAAAATGAGGAGACTGATTTGTGTGCTGTTATTATCTGCAGGACTACTTTTTGTTCAAACACCAGGAAGCATAGCAGAAGAGAAGCAGCCTGCTACAGAATTAATAGCTCCTGAAATATATTCCGTATATAAAAGCCCCGATATTTTCGGGGCTTTTATTATGGTCATTGACAGTAAACTATTTAGCATGTAATATATGATTATCATATTTTACATAAAAGGAGAATTCTATGGAGAAAACAGTTAGTGCAACAGAGGCTGTTAGAAAATTCTCGGAAATTTTGAATTCAATAAAATATAGAGGCAATCACTACACAATTTTAAGAGGCGGCAAGCCTGTAGCCTCTATCTGTCCTGTAGAAATGCCCATAAAAGAGAGAACACTCGGAGAATTAAGAGAATTGCTAAAAAAACTTCCCCGTCTCGGTGATGAAGCCGAAAGATTCGAGCGCGATTTAAAGGAGATCATAAAACACCAACCATCCATGCCTGAAAAAAACAAATGGGCGTAATATTCGATACCAGCGTCCTCATTGCCATAGAGCGAAGTTCTCTGAATATTGAAAGTCTTATTGAGGGAAGAGAAACCGAACCATTCGGGATAAGTGCGATTACTGTCTCTGAACTTTTACACGGTGTTCACAGGGCTGACTCTGAAAAGAGGCGACTAAAAAGAGATGCCTATGTTGAGAAGGTTATAGAGACATTTCCAATCTATCCGTTTGATTTGAGCGCTGCAAGGATTTATGCAAAAATCTGGGCCAACTTGGTAAAAAGGGGAATCAGTATTGGAGCCCACGACCTTATCATTGCATCTACTGCCATCTCCCTCGGGTTTTCTGTATTCACTTCGGATATGAGGGATTATGGAAAAATTAAGGGACTGACTTTTGAAAAGTTTGGCGTATAAAAATAATGACTCTGGCTAAATCAAACCCTTTTACATCCTCGATGTCTTTACTGAAGGAAAGTATGCCGGCAATCAGCTTGCTGTTGTCTGGAGGAAAGTTATAGAGGTAGCAAGGGGAGTTCTGTTATAATCCTTCCATGCGCTTCATTGCAGACCTCCACATCCATTCAAAATATTCAAGGGCAACCAGCAAAGACATGTCTCCCGAAAGCATCTGGAAATGGGCCCAACTTAAAGGGATTTCTGTAATAGGCACGGGAGATTTTACCCATCCCAAATGGTTTAAGGAGCTCAATGAAAAGCTTGAGACAGCAGACAATGGATTATTCAGGCTAAGAAAAGATTTCAGGGCAGACGACATTCCAGATTTATGCACAGCAGATGTGTTTTTCATGCTCTCTGCAGAGATAAGCTGCATTTACAGCAAAAACAAAAAGACACGGAAGATACATTCCATTTTATTTGTTCCTGACTTTACCGTTGCCGCAAAAATAAACATAGCCCTTTCAAAGATTGGAAATCTCAATGCCGATGGAAGACCCATACTTGGACTGGATGCAAAGGAACTCCTGAAAATAGTGATGAATGAGTCTCCTGATGCCATGCTCGTCCCGGCCCATGCATGGACTCCGCATTTTTCGGTATTCGGCGCTGAATCGGGCTTTGACAGCCTTGAAGAATGCTTTGAAGAATTGACCCCTCATATTCACGCGGTCGAAACTGGATTGTCATCAGACCCCCTCATGAACTGGAGATTATCGGCACTCGACAGGATAACCCTAATCTCTAATTCCGATGCCCATTCACCATCAAAGATAGGTCGTGAGGCAAATATCTTTGATACTGAAATTTCTTATAAGTCAATTATAGACTCATTAAAAACAAGAAAAGGCTTTTCAGGAACCATCGAGTTTTTCCCGGAGGAAGGAAAATATCACTATGACGGACACAGGCTTTGCGGTATCAGCCTTTCACCAAGAGAGACTATAAAGCATAACTATCTCTGCCCTGTATGCGACAAAAGGGTTACAGTGGGTGTTATGCACAGGGTCGAGAAACTTGCAGACAGGGGAAATGGCTTTAAACAAAAAAACGCACCGCCTTTTTATTCCATAATTCCTTTGCCTGAGATTATTGCAGAGGCTTTGAAGGTCGGCGTAAACAGTAAGGCAGTGGATAGGGAATACCAAAACCTTCTTAATAAATTAGGCAACGAGTTTAAGATTCTCATGGATGTGCCCTTAAAAGATATTGAAAAGGCAAGCTCTCCGCTTATCCGCGAGGCAATATCTCGAATGCGCAAAGGCGATGTGCATATCGCTCCGGGATATGACGGAGAATATGGAAAAATAAAAATCTTCGAAGCGGTGGAGAGGAAAGAAATCAAAGGGCAGTCGATGTTGTTTTAATTAATATTCTATCCCCAGTGTTGACGAAACTTCGTTAAGTCTCTTTATACTGTACCTTTCTTAACCTCTTCAGGGTTTGCACTCTTCACAAGTCCCGATATTTTTTTCGTTTCAATTTTTTTCATACTCATAATTCACCTCCTCGTTTTTTTGAATTTAGCTGGTGATTCTCTCTTAAAGTAAGTCATCCACCAGCAATAAAAGACCTTCCCTTTTACTAAATCATCTCATCGCCATCACTTCCTTAATCACTTTAAAAGTGGCCTAACGATCAAGCTCAGCCGACGCGAAACCGCGTAGCGGTTGAGCGGTCGGCTGGAGCGCCTTGTTAGGCGGTTTCTGCAATCTTTTTATACTATTTAATCACTTTATTTTTTTGTTTTTGATTAGATGACTTAAAGGAATTTTGGGGACATCTTTATCTATTTCTTATGAATTAGGTATGGTGTCCCCAGTTGAAGAAATTTTATAAATCTTTATGTTATAGAATACGTTACTAAATTTGAATTTACTTGTAAATATCCCCTCTTGGCCCGATAGCCTCAATGAGAATTGTTTTGTCCTCAACATTAACTCTGTAAACAATTCTCAAATCACCTACTGCATACCTGTATTTCCCCTCGTGTGTTCCCCTCAGTCTTTTGATATGTGGTCCTTCAAAGGGATTCTTGCTCATTGCTTCAATGGCGTTGTTTATCCTTTTTGCTGTCTTGTCATCAAGGCTTTCATAATATTTGACTGCTTTCTTGTGAGGAGAGACTTTATACATTGCGTTTAACTTTTTCCCAAGGAACAAATTCGTCAAGTTTGCCCTTTTTTATAGCCTTCTCCGCTTCCTCTATTTGTGCCATGAGTTCACGACTAGACAAGATTTCAAGAGTTGCTTCCATCTCTTCTTTTTCTTTGAGGTAGTCTATAAAATCAATAGCAACCTTAACTTTTTCTTCTGAAAGTTCATCTATTGCTTTTTTTGCTTCTTTCTTTAATGCAACGCTTTGCATTTTATCCTCCCTGGTATAATCCTCACCCATAGATATGGGTAAAGAAGTTTACCCCGCACT
>DYHX01000094.1 GCA_020723925.1 Nitrospira japonica
AAAAATTTTTAGTTCGACACCTTGAAATCCTACCTGTAAAAATAAACCGTATGCATCTTAAAAACCATTGATAAAACAATGAGATAGATATGTCCATTTCTGATAATCTGTCGATTCTAAAAATTATGAACCCCGCACTACATCCGTAGTGCGGGGTGAATCCTGCCATGCCTGCCTTCTATGTCTATTTTTCGGGAGAACCGTAATATAGCAAGCTATTTTAAGGGAGAAGCTATTTCAGGGGTAACGTTATTTTCCCCAGCACACCTTTTTTTGTTGCACCAGTAACTCTGGGTAAATTTGAAGGATTCCCTGATAGGGTCTCATTCGCAAGGATGGCGAAACTCAGGGCCTCTTTGGCCTGGGGCGGAATACCAAAGTCATCGATCATCCTGAAAGGTATTGGATAAAATAGAGTCCTGAGGTTTTCGAGCATATATCTGTTCTTACAGCCGCCACCAGTTAGGATTATTTCATCAATTCTATGTTTGTTAAAGATAAATCTCTCATAGGCATCCTTTATAGAATAGACTGTAAATTGCGTAAGGGTTGCTATGAGGTCTTCAGGCTTAAGCCTCCTGCCTTTTAATATCTGCATCAGGAACTCTCTTCCAAATAATTCTCTTCCTGTTGATTTTGGAGGTCTTTTTAAAAGATACGGATGCCTTAAGAGTTTCACGAGCAAATTGATATTCACCTTTCCCCTCTCTGCTATTGAGCCATCTCTATCAAAGGGTTTGTTATAAAGATGTTTCATAGCCTCGTCAATCAATGAATTTCCAGGTCCTGTGTCAAAGGCAAAGACATCATCCATATCCGATGCCACAACAGTTACGTTGGCAATACCACCGATATTCTGCACAGCCCTTGTCCTGCCTTCCATGCGAAATAAGATATAGTCTGCATATGGCACAAGGGGTGCACCCCCGCCTTCGGCTGCCATGTCTGCTGTTCTGAAATCAGAGATAACAAGAATTCCCGTCCTCTGTGCAATTACAGCGGATTCTCCAATCTGAAGGGTCGAGCCTTTTTTGCCTTTCTCTGGTGGTATGTGATATATGGTCTGTCCGTGGGATGCTATGGCATCGATGTCCTTAGCCTTCACCCCTGCCTTCTCTATGCACCTGAGTGCTGCCTTTGCAAAGACCTCTCCGAGTTCAAAATTCAATCTGCAGATCTCACCCGTTCTTCCTGCGAAAGCCGAGGAGATACTCTCCCTGAGAGACAACGGATATGGCATGTGATAATGAAAGATAAGGCTGACCATTGATTTTATCCCTGAACCCTGAATCTTTACTATTGCCGCATCAACACCATCATGAGATGTTCCTGACATAAGGCCGAGGATAAGGCGAGATGGTTTCTTGCTAATGTCTAAAAGTTTTTCCATCCTGTGCTGGAATAAAGATTAAGGTATTTTAAAAGTTTTGTCGAGTATGACAGAGATTGTGTAGTTGCGGCCTGGAGGACTTTAAGGTAGAATGAACTATGCTGAAGAGGATTATAACACTCGTGGTGATTTTGACCCTCACATTTATGTGGTGCTCACCATCCTATGCCACATCCTCTGGGCTGAGAAAGGTCAAGGTGGCGGTTTTTCCATTTAACGACTTTTCTTCCATGAATGTTGATATGGCTATAACATCGGTATTAAGGGCTGAATTGGCGAGGTGGGATTTTATAGATACGGTCTCTCTGGAGATTGTCAAAAGGAGAATCACAGAGGTTGAGCCAACTTTTCTCTGGACCGAAGAAAAGGATTCTGAGAAACGGGGTGCCATACTCTGGAAGATAGAGCCCAGAATTGTCGAAGAGGTGGCAAGACGGATAGATGCAGACTTTGTCGTCTCTGGAGACATATCGAGGTTTAATACAAAATGGAGGATAAATGCTTATGTCTCTGAGCGGAATAATAAGGCGATTCAGGTATTTAATTTATCAGGGGACAAGGGCGAGGAAATACCAGCAAAACTGGGGGAAGTGGCAAAAGAGATAGCCCTTTTGTTAAAGAAGGAGACAGTTGTTGGGGAGGCAGAGGAAGAGATAAGGAAATTCCTGGGAGGTATATACACCCTTTCAGTAGTTGTTACCAAGATAGAAAGGCTCTCACAATCATTTCAGGATTCTCTTCCCATTCACGCCCTCCTACTTGATCTCTACTTGAGGGATAAGGCGAGCTACAAAGAAAAGATTTTCGACATTGGTTTAAAGGTCATCGGCCTCTACGACCCATCCAACGATGCAGATACACGGTATCTCCTCTCCTTAAGTCTGGACCCTTTCGAGGTGATTGCCCGTGTCCATGAGGAAAAGAAGGAGTGGGGTAAGGCGATAGAGCTTAGAGAAAAGGCCCTGAGGGTATTTCCTTTTTATGCTGCCAACCACAGGGCAGGCATAGGCTCTGCGGCTTATACCCTCGCAACCACGCATGAAAGAAGGGGCGAAAAAGAGAAAGCCATAGAGTATTACAGAAAGGCCCTCCCTTATCTACCTCCCACATCAGAGGAGCTGTCCGTGACAAAGGAAAGGCTCGATATCCTCGATAAGAAAATAGAGCAGTAGGTCTTTTGGTATGTTAGACATCAGGAAATGATCTGGGTGTTGACCTTGATCTTCATATTCTGCTTGAGTCCCTCGACATAGGACTTCACTGCCTTTTCTCTTTTATCAAGCAAAATGGCCTGACTGAGTGCCTTAACCGTTTGTTCATCACCTGATACCTGTTTCATGTCAGCATCTGTTACATCAACAGATTCCTCTATGAGCCGTCTCATCTTGAGGAGGGTCAATTCCTGCCGCTTCATGCTCTCAAAAAACTCAGGTGTAATCCTGTTGAGCTGCAATGTCCTCAGGTATATATCCCTGTTAAAGACACCGCCCCTTGTAAATGCTGGGTCATTCATTATTGCCTCCTGCAGTTCCGCGTCCTTCACTTTTATGCCTGTGTTTTTTGCTGCAAGCAGGAGCACCCTTTCATCTATTAGAGAATCGAGGACCTTCTCCTTGAGTTTGAGTTTCTTCTCCATCTCCTCATCAAACTTCTCTTTATAAATCTCTCTATAGAAATCTCGCATCCTGTCGTATGTCCTCCAGTATTCCTCAAGGGTTATCTTTTCCCTGCCTATCTCTGCAACAGGCACACCAGTAGATTTATCTACAGTGCCAACTCCCCAGAATATAAATGAGAGGATTACTATGAAGAATAGGACATAGAAAAATTTTGCATGTTTGCGCATTGCCTTGAGCATCTAATACCTCCTCGCGAAATAGTCCTCGAGAATTTCCCTATGGTCAAACACAATAGGAGCGGGCAGATTATCCTTCTGGAATATCCCTACCTCTTTTGCGTCATCGCCAGCCCTTACATCACCTCTTGCCCTTGCTATATATACTGTTGAAACCGTATGGTATCTCGGGTCTCTCCCTGGGGCAGAGTATGTGTGAAACTGCCTTATAAGTTCAACCTCAAGGCATGTCTCCTCTTTTGCCTCCCTCACAGCAGCCGCCTCAAGGCTCTCACCATAATCAACAAACCCTCCAGGAAGAGCCCATCCTGAAGGCGGATTCTTTCTCTTTATCAATACTATTCCTCCCTCATGCTCTATTATCAGGTCAACTGTTAAAAGGGGATTCCTACGAGTCATTCCTGGGCTTCAAATCTTATATCAATATCCTTTTCTGGCACTATTGTAGACACAGCATGTTTGTAAATCAGTTGCTGGCTGGTTTCTTTCAGAAGGATGACAAAGCTGTCAAACCCCTTGATCACGCCTTTTAGCCTCACCCCATTGGCAAGATAAATAACTACAGGCACCTTCTCTTTCCTGAGCTGGTTAAGGTAGTTATCCTGAAGGTTCTGACTCTTATTAGCTGTCATAGCCCCTTCTCCTTTTTATTTTTTCTTTACCATAAAGTATTTTTCTCAATATTGCAAGACCCACCATGTTCGCTTGTCCTGCGACAGCCTTTCCTATATCTATATTGAAGGTATTTTTAGGTGTATTGTAATATTAAATCGAATTATGTTTATAATAACCATTACTTAAAATTTCAAGAAAGAAGAGGCTGCATGAAGAACAAGGTGTATCTGATCGACGTAACAAACAGGGACGGTGTCCAGACATCAAGGATACTACTCCCAAAACTTTCAAAAACAATGCTGAATATCTATCTCGATGAGATGGGTGTCTATCAGAGTGAAGTCGGTTTCCCAACTTTAAAACACGAAGTAAACTATATTAATGCAAACCTCGAACTCGCCAAAGCTGGAGCAATAAAGAAACTCCACCTTGAGGGCTGGTGCAGGGCTATCTCGGAAGATGTAAAACTCGCATTTAAAAACTGCCCTGACATAAAACATCTTAACATATCTATGTCCACATCCGAGATAATGATACAGGGCAAGTTCCAGGGCAGAAAGACTTTTAAGGATATTGTGAAATCCCTTGTCGGGGCTGTAAAGACAGCAAGGGAACTTGGTGCAGAGACTGTCGGCGTTAATGCTGAAGATGCCTCAAGGACAGAGCTCGACAGACTGATAGAATTTGTCCTTGCTGGCAAGGAGACAGGCGCTAACCGTTTCAGATACTGCGACACCCTTGGTGCAGATGACCCGATTACAATATACGAGAGGATCAAGGCACTCGCTCTTGCAACTAAATTTCCTATCGAGATGCACTGCCACAACGACCTTGGTATGGCAGAGGCTGTCTCGGTTGCAGGTGCCCAGGGTGCAATAGAAAGCGGAGTCGACGCATACATAAACACAACAATAAATGGATATGGGGAGCGGGCAGGAAATTGTGATCTTGTATCGACGATACTGGCGCTTAAATTTTCTCATGGCCTCAGCGAGAAGGTTTGCTTAGACGAACATGTCGACCTCAAAAAGGCATGGAAGATTGCAAGATATGCATCTTATGCCTTCGGTCTTCCTATACCTATAAATCAACCTGGTGTAGGGGCAAACGCCTTTGCACACGAATCAGGTATACATGCAGACGGTGCACTCAAGGACAGGCGCAGCTATGAACTCTATGACCCCGAGGATGTGGGAAGGGGTGAGCCAGAGCTCCTTGAGACAGGAAGGATAATAACCACAGGTGAATACGGCGGCATAAAAGGGTTCAGGCATGTCTATGACAAGCTCGGCATTCACTTCCATGATGATAATGAAGCAAGGAAAATACTTGAGCTTGCTCAGTATGCAAATCTGCATACACAGAAACCACTTACAGATGATGAGTTAAGGCTTATTGCAACCTATCCTGATATCATCAGAAATATCCTCACGGTGAACCTATAATGCTATGCTATAGCAATTGCAAATGCAAATTGTAAATTGCACATTGTAAAAAGTGTAAGTGAAAGTGAGTGTGAACTTGCACTAACACATGCACTTTTACATGGATGTTGGCTGAAAGCTCCGACTTTTAGTCGGAGATGAAGCCAGCTATCTAAATAATACATTTTCCTTACATGGAAGCTCCGAGCTTTGCTCGGAGAGCTTCACATTTTGCATTGGAACGGAGTTCGCTACGTATACAATCACTTTAATCCCAGGAGATGGGGTAGGTCCAGAGATATCTGAGGCCACAAGGCGTGTGATCGAAGCAACAGGGGTTCCTATAAAATGGGAAGTCCATGATGCAGGTGAGGATGTCTACAAAAAAGAGGGCATCCCACTTCCACAGAGGGTTATAGATTCCATCAAGAAAAACAGGATTGCCATCAAGGGACCTGTCACAACTCCTGTTGGCACAGGTTTTAGAAGCGTTAATGTTACCCTGAGACAGAGCCTCGACCTTTACAGTTGTCTCAGACCATGTAAGGGTTTTAAGGGGGCAAGGACAAGGTATGAGAATATAGACCTTGTAATTGTGAGGGAAAATACCGAGGACCTCTATGCAGGGATAGAATTTCAGAAGGATAGGGAAGAAACAAAACAACTTATTGACTTTATAAAATCAACAACAGGAAAGGCCATAAGGCCTGACTCTGGGATAAGTATAAAACCCATCTCTGTTTTTGGCACAGAGAGGATAGTGAAGTTTGCATTTGAGTATGCAAGAAAAAATGGAAGGAAAAAAGTCACTGCTGTCCACAAGGCAAATATAATGAAGTATTCTGACGGTCTTTTCCTTGAGGTTGCAAGGGACGTTGCAACGCTCTATCCAGATATAGAGTTTGAAGACAGGATTATTGATAACATGTGCATGCAGCTCGTGCAAAAACCAGAACTCTATGATGTACTGGTTCTTCCAAACCTCTATGGTGATATAGTATCCGACCTTGCGGCAGGTCTTATCGGAGGGCTCGGCCTTGCACCAGGCGCAAACCTCGGAGAAGATGTAGCAGTGTTCGAGCCGACACACGGCAGCGCACCCAAGTACAAGGGTTTGAACAAGATAAATCCTTTTGCTATGATACTTTCAGGGGTTATGATGTTAAGACATATCGGAGAAACAGTGGCTGCCGAGAGATTAGAAAAGGCTGTTGCCGCGGTTATCGAAGAAGGTAAATATGTGACCTATGATATGAAGCCGACACCCGATGACCCGACCGCAGCAACAACTTCTCAGGTTGCGGATGCGATCATCGAAAGAATGAAAATCACAAAACTTTAACTGTCAAGCCAAAATAGAAATGTCCTATTTTCACCAAAATAGAAATGTCCGGT
>DYHX01000095.1 GCA_020723925.1 Nitrospira japonica
ATCCTCAAAAATTAATCTTGACAAGGTTTGTGGTATATGGTATTAAATCAGCAGTTTATACTTCATCCCACTTGGAAGGAGGTGACAGTTCGTGAAGAAGATTTTAGCCCTGATTCTTTCGCTAATGCTGTTAGTAGCATTTACACTTACCGTTGGCTGCAAAAAGGCAGAACCGCCGAAACCAGTTGAGGCACCAAAGCCAGCTGAGGCTCCGGCGCCAATGCCAGCACCAGAGAAGCCAGCAGAGCCTGCAAAGCCAGCACCGGGTAAGTAGTTTTGTAAATCTTCAGGGGTGGGCAACCACCCCTGAAGATTGCTTTTTTAAATAAAAATTGATATATTATTACTAAATCTTCCACAGTAATTTTACATAAAGAGTGGGTCAACCCACTCTTTTGTTTTATTATGGATAAAACAGTTGAACAGAAGGTATCTGAACTTGCCATGCAGGTTGCCGAAGAGCATGGATTTGAGATTGTCGAGGTGGACCTGCTCGGCAGAGGGAGGAGAATGTTGCTCAGGGTTGCAATCGACAAAGATGGTGGCGTAACCCTCGATGACTGCGAAATGTTCAGCAGGAGTCTTGAGACGCTGCTTGATGTGGAGGACCTGATTCACGGGGCATATACCCTTGAGGTCTCATCACCTGGGCTTGACAGGCCATTGAATACATTGAAGGATTTTGAGAAGAGTATAGGGAAACTGGTGAGGGTGATTACAAAGGAAAAGGTTGATAACCAGAATTTCTTTGTGGGCAGGATAATTAAAGTCGATGGCAACCTTATAAGGTTATCCATGGAAAAGAAGGAAATAAATATTTTTTTCGACAACATATCAAAGGCAAGGTTAGAGGTAGAGATAAGATGACAAAGGAACTCTGTTATGTAATAGACCAGATAAGTAGAGAGAAAGGTATTGCAAGGGGAATACTCCTTGATGCCCTTGAGTCGGCCTTGCTTTCTGCTGCGAGAAAGAGATATGGCGGCAGGACAAATGTCAATCTTAAGATAGACCCGAAGACCTGCGATATTACTGTTTATGAGACAAAGAAGATTGTTGAAAAGGTGATAGATAAGAACGAGGAGATATCCCTTGAAGATGCCGGGAGACTCTTCCCTGAAAAGGGAATTGGAGAGGATGTCGATATGCCTCTCGACCTCCATGATTTTGGAAGGATAGCTGCCCAGACAGCCAAACAGGTCATCTTTCAGAGGGTGAGAGAGGCTGAGCGCGATGTAATATACAATGAGTTCAAGAACAAAGTTGGTCAGATTGTTAGCGGTGTCATAATGAGAAAAGAAAAGGGACTCTATTACCTGAACATCGGGAAGACAGAGGCTGTTCTTCCACAGAAGGAGACGCTGATAGGAGAAAACCTGAAAAGGGGTGATACAGTCAGGGCGTACATAGAGGATGTGAAGGTCACCACAAAGGGGCCTGTTATATTATTATCGAGGACAAACCCCCAGTTTGTTGCAGGGCTTTTTAAGATGGAGGTCCCTGAGATAGGCGAAGGCCTTGTTGTGATAAAGAATATTGTGCGAGAGCCAGGAGAGAGGACAAAGATTGCTGTTTATTCGACCAATACATCTATCGACCCTGTTGGTGCGTGTGTCGGCATGAAGGGCACAAGGGTTCAGTCTATAGTCCGCGAGCTGCATGGCGAGAGAATAGATATAATCCCATGGACTGAGGACCCGAGGATGCTTATTGCGCGGGCATTGAGCCCTGCCAATGTTGACAGGATCGGTATAAATGAAGAAGAGAGAACAGCCATGGTGGTTGTAAATGACCAGCAGCTTTCTCTTGCCATAGGCAAAAAGGGCCAGAACGTGAGACTCGCCATGAAGCTTACAGGGTGGGATATAGACATAATCAGCGACACAGAATACGCCAAGATCAAGATAGAAGAGACAGACAAGGTGTTAGAAGAGACACTGAGGAAGGAAACACGTAAGAGAAATAAGCCATCCGTTGATGGTTAGGGACCTCTCAGAATTCCCAATCCAGTACATTAAAGGTGTCGGCCCGCAGAGGGCAAGGCTGCTGAACCGCCTTGAGATCAGAACCGCAGAAGATGCCATTTATTACCTGCCATACAGATACGAAGACAGAAGGAACATAAAAAAGATAACGAATCTCAGATACGGACAGATCGAGACCGCAATCGGTAAGGTTATCTCCGCTGAGGTAATAAGACTTCCAAAGGGCAATCTCAAGATATTTGAACTCACAGTATCTGATGGGAGCGGCCTTCTTAAGGGCAAATGGTTCAACCAGGCCTTCATGAAAAAGAACTTTAAGATAGGGCAGGAGGTGGTTCTGAGCGGTGTTGTTAAGAGGAATCCATACTGGGGGATCGGTTTTGAGATCGATAATCCTGAGTATGAATTTGTCAGCGATGACGGAGATGCCTTCATACACACATCAAGGATTGTGCCAGTGTACAGGACAACAGGAGGTCTGAGTGCAAGGCAATTGAGGAGCATAATGTTCGGTGTGCTGAACGCTTGTATTGAACATGTGTATGATCCCATACCACAGGATATACTTGTCAGGAACAACCTCCATGGACTCAAAGAAAGCATCTTAAATTCCCACTTCCCTGAAGTAGAAACAGACATAGCCATCCTTAACAGGGGGATAAGCGATTATCAGAGAAGGCTCTCTTTTGATGAGCTCTTTATGCTTGAACTCGGACTTGCTGTATTAAAGAGAGGTAAGAGTGTAGAGAAGGGTATATCGTTTGATGCAAAAGGCATCCTTGTCAACAGACTACTTGAAAGGCTTCCTTTCAGGCTTACTGCTGCACAGGGGAGGGTATTTGGAGAGATACTTTATGATATGAAGAAGCCTTATCCGATGAACAGGCTGATACAGGGAGACGTTGGCTGCGGCAAGACCATTGTAGCCCTCATGGCAATGCTTGTTGCTGTCGAATGCGGTTATCAATCTGCCCTGATGGCTCCTACAGAGATCCTTGCAGAGCAGCACTATATAAACATCCACAGGATGGTAGAAGACCTCGGCCTTAAGATATGCCTCCTTACAGGCAGCAGGAAAGACAGGCCATTTGAGGACATAGCTGCGGGTAAGACTGATATAGTTGTTGGCACCCATGCCCTTATACAGGAGGGTATAAATTTTAAAAACCTTGGCCTTGTGATAATAGACGAACAGCACAGATTCGGCGTTATGCAGAGGGCACTACTGAGGAAGAAGGCTGTTAACCCTGATGTCCTTGTTATGACAGCAACACCCATTCCAAGGACCCTTGCAATGACGCTTTATGGCGACCTTGACTACTCTATCATAGATGAACTTCCACCCGGAAGAAATCCTGTCATAACCTGTCTTTTCAGCCCGAGGCAGAAGGATTACATCTACAGGGCAATTGCTGATGAGGCAAAGAAGGGCAGACAGGTCTATGTTGTATACCCTGTTATAGAGGAATCCGAGAAATCAAACCTTAAATCTGCAATAATAGGGACAGAAGCATTAGAGAAAATCTTTCCCAGCCTGAAGATTGCCCTCATTCATGGCAGGATGAAGCCGCAGGAGAGGGAGGCTGTGATGACATCATTTAAGGGAGGCGATATTGACATCCTTGTCAGCACAACAGTGATAGAGGTTGGCGTGGATATACCAAATGCATCTATGATGCTCATAGTCCATGCTGAGAGGTTTGGTCTTGCCCAGCTGCATCAACTCAGGGGCAGGGTGGGAAGGGGGAGCAATCAATCACATTGTTTTTTGCTTGCATACGAGCCGTGTGGTGAGGAGGCAAGGAGAAGGCTTGATATAATGGTGAGGAGCAATGATGGGTTCAGGATTGCAGAGGAAGACCTTGACATAAGGGGGCCTGGAGAGTTTCTCGGAACAAGGCAGTCTGGCATGCCTGACCTTAAGGCCGCAAATATAATAAGGGATTCAAGGCTTCTTGAGGTTGCAAGGAGAGAGGCATTTGGCATAATAGAGAAAGACCCCGAATTAAAGGGATTCCCTGGATTGAGGAAGTCCCTTGAGAGGTTCTGGGGCGGGAAACTTGAGCTATTTAAGACAAGCTAAAGAAGTGAATAGTATTTAGTTGCTATTCACTGTTCACTAATCACTGACTGCTGATTTTAAAGGAGGGAGGAGATATGTGGAGGAAGCTTAAGAATAATTTCGAAGCAGGGATAGGAAAGATAAAGTGGTTTTCGTCTTTATTGTCCGAGAGACTCAAGATTGAGATCTCGATTATGAAACTCTTACAGCAGTCCGAGAAGATGGAGAAGAAGAGAGAGGAGAAGCTGAAGCTGATAGGACAACGAGTCTTTGAATTAAGGAACCATACAGAAAAGTACATTCTCAGGGACAGGACGATAATGGAGGCCATAGGGGAGCTTGAGAGACTGGATGCCGAGATCGAGGAGATAATGAAAAAGGCATCGGAGATAAGCAGAGTAGGAGCATAACAGAAAATTAGAAGATTAAAATGAAAAATGTAAAACCGAGGAATTTTTGAATCCATTTCGTATGGAAATAACCTTATATATCGCAGCTTTTCTGCTTGGTTCTGTAGTTGGCTCATTCCTGAATGTCTGCATACACAGGATACCAAGAGGGCAATCTATAATAAAGCCATCTTCAAGATGCCCTTCATGTAACACGCCCATCAAGCCATGGGACAATATTCCGATACTGAGCTATATAATCCTGCATGGCAGATGCAGGTCATGCAAGGCAGGAATATCCCTGAGATACCCTGTTGTAGAAGCTATAAATGCACTGTTATACACCGCAGTCCTTTGGCGGTTTGGCCCTGGCTGGCATACACTCGTATACTTAACCTTTGTTTCTTCCCTGATTGTCATAACCTTTATAGACCTCGATTTCCAGATAATACCTGACAGCATAACCCTGCCCGGCATACCCATAGGTCTTTTTGCAGGCTCATTAATACTTCCTGACCCGCTTTTCAGAATTTCCCTCCTTGGTTATAAGGCATCAATCATCGGATTTCTGGTAGGCGGTGGTCTGTTCTATGCTGTTGCTCTCTTAAGTCGTGGAGGAATGGGAGGGGGAGATATAAAGATGATGGCGATGGTCGGTGCATTGATGGGGTGGAAGTCTGTGCTCCTCACAACCTTCCTCGGTAGCCTCTTTGGCGCGGTCCTCGGCATATTTCTCATGGTGTTTAAGGGAAAAGACAGGAAGACCAAGATACCGTTTGGCCCATTTCTCGCTGCGGGGGCAGTGATAACCTTATTCTACGGACAGGAGATAATCAACTGGTACCTGCGCAGGTGAAAACAGAAAGCATATTTATTACGACAGTCATTCTGCTTCTGTCCATCCTGATAATCTTTTATCTTTTTCGTGTATTCATAAAATTCAGGAGAGAGAGGGCGAGATCGGAAAAGAGAGATGTCTCAGAGGTTGGGTTTGTTGTGGGTACATTTCATGAGCTTGTCTCAAAACTTAAAGAGAAGGAGAGAGAGCTTGAGATTTTGCGTAAGAAGGCTGAAGAGAGGGCAGGGATAATCGAGGGCTATAATGAAAATATCCTCCAGAGCGTACCGAGTGGTGTTATAAGCTTCGACAAAGATATGAAGATAACGAAGCTTAATTCTGCTGCTGAAAAAATACTCGACTTAAGGGCAGTAGAAACCTGTGGTAAGTATTATGCTGATGTCCTTGCGAATCCAATTACAGATATGCTTAAGGAGAAAAAGACAATAGAGAGGGGAGAGATATTGTATACAACACAAACAGGTAAAAGAATCTGGCTCGGCCTAACTCTGTCCCCACTTATGGATATGGAGAAAAAGACAATAGGTCAAATACTCATATTTACAGACCTCACAGAACTCAAGGCCCTTGAGGCGCAGGCGGAACTAAGGAAGAGGCTTTCAAGCCTTGGAGAGATGTCAGCAGGCATAGCGCACGAGCTGAGGAATCCCATGGGTGTGATAGCCGGTTACACAAAACTTCTTGCCAGAAAGGTGGACGATTCTCTAATGCCGGCTGTTGATGCAATATCAAAGGAAGTCGATGTAATGGACAGGATTATTACTGACTTTCTGTCATTTGCAAGGCCAACTGAACTCAACATCTCGAGTGTCAGCCTTAATGACATCATACGTAGCTGCGTTACGAGCATAGCTGTGGACAATGATAATATAGATGTCACTCTTGATATTAATAGAGGAGTTTCAATATCTGGTGATGAGATACTCCTCAGACAGGCATTCACAAATCTTATACAAAATGCTGTTGAGGCGATGAAGGGTGGAGGAAAGCTGAGTTTTGCATATGCAGGCGAAGGAGATTATGTAGAGATATCCGTGTCAGACACGGGACATGGTATTCCTGAAAGTATTAAGGATAAGATATTCCTTCCGTTTTACACCACGAAAGAGAAAGGCACAGGACTTGGCCTTGCGATTGCTCACAAGATAATCGTATCACACGGGGGGTCAATACTCGTTGACAGCAACGAGAAGGGCACGACCTTCAGGATAAGATTGCCAATGTAGGTGCCACGGCAAGCCCTGCCCAAAAACTCAGGGATTCGTTACTACTCACAGAAACTATTTCCTCACCGAGGCAGGATGCCTCGCTAAATGCACTTAAGGTGTCGCTACGAATAAATTTTTCACCCCACACCAACGTGGT
>DYHX01000021.1 GCA_020723925.1 Nitrospira japonica
TGTCCGCAATCCTTCCGACTTGTTCTGAATCGTAAAGAAAGATTCCCGACAAGCGGGAATGACAAACCATGTGGTTTTACTTATGAACTCCTTAGTAAATCATCCTTTCATCATTCCTTGTATCTCTCTATGATAGCCGAGATACCGATTCAGGGTTATTTCATTTTTTCCGTATTTTGGGTATTCCCTGAGGATCTCCTTGAATCTCCTTTCAGCCTCCAGCTCATCACCTTTAATATCCACAATACCTTCTGTGATTATATCCACGAGCCTGTCAGCATAAATTACGATCCTTTCCTCAAGGGTCTTCAGGGTGTAATCCTTTACAGGCAATCCAAGCTCTCTTGCTTCATCCTCTGTAAGGCCACCTCTTATATGCTTTTCCATTATGTCTGTAATCTCCTTTGGCAACCCCAGTTGCGACCCAAGTTCGGCCCCAATCCTGCCGTGCTCGATTGCATGGGTCTTTGCCTTACCGAGGTCATGGAATAAGGCATACCTGCCAATAAGCTCCACATTAAGTTTTGCACCAGTCCTCTGCGCGATCTCCAATGCCTTTTCCGCCACCCTGACACAATGTTTAATATCGTCCTCAGAAACACCTGCCTTTCTGAGCATTTCGATGTCTGAATCTTTAATCCTGTAATTCATTGTTTCTCCTTAATTTTCAGATTGCTTAACCCGAAGTATGCCAGAGTATCTGCAATGGCCTTTTCGAGGTCATGCTGGATGTGGTTAACCTTGGCCCTTACATCATCATGAATATGTTGAATGTACTCCTCGAGAGCCTCCTTACCATATTTCTCTTCGATCATTTTCCCATACTCATAAATCTTTGTAATATCGTGTCTTTCGGCTTTTTTCTCAGGATCTCCATCAATCCATTCATGGACATCACGGTAATCCTTACCTGTTCTTTCAATACTCGTTTTTAGATGGTCGCTAATTGGCGGCATTTTTATTTCCTCCCTTAAAATTCAGGTTTTCGATGCATAGAGCATCTCGAATACAGACATTCCCTTTTCAAGGGCATCTGTATCACCTTTTGACATCTTCCTTATCCCGATCAGAATTTCCTCTATACCTTTTGCCTCTGGATTTTTATACTTCTCATCCTTTGTATCAAGCTCATGGACGATCTCCGCAATCTTTCTGAGTATCTTATCTTTAAGCCCAAATGCCTTAACAAGCACTTCAAAAGTACACATATCACCTGTATGGGTGAATTCTCCTCCTCTTATATCATAGGCAATTGTCTCTTTATCTAAATCTTCTATCCCCTGCTCATCAATAAATCTAAAGACAGCCCTTTTATCTATAAGCCTTCTGATCAGCCAGGCAGATGCTATTCTATCCACAAAGGGTCTTTTCCTTGTGGCCCATATTTTGCCCTGATATTCCTCTATACGTTTGGAAGTTATTACATAATGTGGTTTTTCCACATCAGCGTAAGATAGGTCTTTGATCTCAGCCTGTAGTATTTCTATCTTCTTTTTCAAAGCATTTCCCTTTTTCGAGGAGAAGAAATCTATCTTCCTTATTTCTTCAAACTCCCTTAAATATCTGCTGAACTGTTCTGAAAGTTTTATATCCTTTTGAATACCAGTTCCTTTCTTAATGCTATCTATCTTCCTTTCAAACCCTTCCAGCTTTTTTTCGATAATGCTATAATCCCTTTCTCGTTGTTGATTGAAGAGTTCAATTATTTCTCTATCCTTCATCGTCTCAATTCTCTCAACACTCACAAAGGCGCCTTCACCCCCCATGGATGTGACTTCAGAAACAAACCATTGACACAACTCATAGTTTTCCTCGGTATTCGGGAGCACATAAACAGCTCCTTTAATCTGTATTGCTCCTGCCTTTAACAATCTCCTCCATATCTTCATCCTGTTGCTTACAGGTTTTGAAGGGACGCTGTAAAAAAATAACAGCCACCTTCTGTCTTCCACAGTTTCGTGTAACATATGTTACATTATTATCATATGTTACACGAAATGTCAAGAAAAAATCTCACCTCACAGGGGTTTTGTGTTTGAAGCAGGTCTTGACAGAATTGCTTAAACCCTCAAAATGTGGTAAAAGTAAAATACAATACATGACAAACAATCAGACCACCATCTATCAGACACATTTTAGCAAGGATGAACTACGGGATATGATAGCCCACTGGGTAGGGTCTGATCGGGTGCCCAAACGATTCAAGATCATCACTGACACATCAGATTTCTTTAAAGTCGATTACGATGACGTGGTCATTCTTGACGAGCGACCTTACCTCGTTCGGAACTATGAACGTGAGGGTCGTTTTGGTATAGACGATGAACCAAAATTCTGGGTCAAAAGGGCAATAGACCTGACCAACGGCCGCATTAAGATTCTTAAATTGGTTTTCCTCGAGCGGTTCAAGGCCAGGGTTGGTGATATAATATTTGACTGTGTCCGCAGCCCCAAAAAAGAGGCCAGGATTCTTGATGTGGTCAGGGGTCACCCAAATTTCATGCAGGGATTTGCCATCAAAGACTCAGCCGGAAACATCATCAGGATCATCGACTATATCCCCGGCAAAACAATGGCTGACCATATACTCGGACTTGGGAAAAACCACGAAGACTATTTTCATGACTATTTCCACTCTATACTGGACGAGTATATCGAGCTGGCCAAAGCCATCAAATTCCTTCACGACCGTGGTGAGAAACACGGGGACATCAGGCGTGACCACATCATCAAGGACAAACATACAGGTCGATGCTGCTGGATAGATTTTGATTTCAACTACCTACACAGAGAGAACATGTTTGGGTATGATCTCTTTGGGTTGGGTAATATCCTGGTATATCTTACAGGCCGCGGCGATGTGACCATCCAGCAGCTCAGGCAGAATGGCTCGCCTGTGTTTGATCGGTTAACCACCGATGATCTGAACATCATTTTCAATAATCGGGTCGTTAACTTAAAAAAGGTTTATCCTTACATCCCGGATGCCCTAAACCTCATCCTGCTTCACTTTTCACTGGGTGCCAATACCTTCTATGAAGATACCGATCAACTTCTAACTGATCTGCAGGAAGTCAGAGACAAACTTGCTCAATCTTAATCAAGGAAAGAAGGAGATGCTTTGAAAACCGAAAATAGGAATTCTTCCAACTTAATTAAAGACAAACACATACTTATCGCAGTAGATGAGTCAGAAAATGCAAAACGGGCTGTTCTTTATGTAGCGGATTTCCTGGGAGGTTTTCCCGGGTTCCGCGTAACCCTGCTTAATATAATTCCTGAGCCTTCAGAGGATTATTTCAATACCGATGAGGAGCGTCGTGAGTGGATCGAAAGCCACAGGTCTAAGGCAAAACAGATGCTCGAAAATTATCGCCAGATACTCATCCAATCAGGATTCATAGAAGATAAGGTAGCCGCCAGAGTAAATGTCAGGGATTGTCCATCCGTTGCAGAGTGTATTCTTGATGAACAGGAGAAACTTGAATCCTGTACAGTTGTTGTAGGGCGCCGGGGAATATCCAAAAAAGAGGAGTTCATATTCGGTAGCACCTCTAACAAAATCCTCCACATGGCAAAGAACTGCTCCGTGTGGGTGATAGAATAATAGAGACAGGCAGCTACCAGCTACTAACTACTGCCTTTTTGAATTATGTCCTGCTGTATTTATGCACTGCCTCCACCATAGTAATGGCGTTTTCAACAGGCGTCTCTGGAAGTATGCCGTGGCCCAGGTTGAATATATGCCCCTTTGCAAACTCTCCTTTCCAGAGGATGTCCTCAACCCTCTCTCCGATCTTCTCCTTTGGCAGAAAAAGTGCACATGGGTCGAGGTTACCCTGGACGGCAACCTTTTTACCGAGCCTCTTTATGGCCTCTCTAAGGTCAATCCTCCAGTCAACGCCAATGACATCAGCGCCTGTCTTTTTGATTTCCTTCAGGAGCCCTGCACACTCGTTTGCAAAATATATTATAGGTACACCTTCTTTCTTAAGCTCAGCAACAGCCCTCTTTATATACGGAAATTCGAATTCTTTATAATCCTCTGGAGTAAGCACACCCGCCCAGGTATCGAAAAGCTGGACTGCCTGTGCGCCGGCTTTTATCTGGGTGCCGAGATATAAAGTTACAGTGGTTGTTATCTTATCCATCAGCGAATGGAAAAGCCCTGGGTTCTGAAACATCATTTTTTTGGTATGGAGAAAATTCTTTGAACTACCACCCTCAATCATATATGTAGCAAGAGTAAAGGGTGCGCCTGCGAAACCAATTAAAGGGACCTTTTTCTCAAGTTCCTTTCTCAGAATCTTTATAGTCTCGATTACAAACGGCATTGCGTCTTCCGTATCCGGGATAAGTAATCTGTCAACACCAGATTTATTCCTTATTGGTTCGCTAAGGATAGGACCCCTTTTGTCTGAAAAGGATAGGTGCATACCCATTGCCTCAACAGGAATTAAAATATCCGAGAAAAGGATTGCTGCATCCACATTGAGTTTATCGACCGGCTGTAACGTTACCTTTGCTGCAAGTTCAGGGGTCTTGCAAAGGGTAAGGAAATCAACTTCAGCACGCACTGCCTGATATTCAGGAAGATACCTTCCTGCCTGGCGCATAAGCCACACGGGCGTGTAAGGTACGTCTTCTCCACGACAAGCCTTCAAAAATGTATCGTTCATAAAACCTCCAACCTCATTTCTTATTTAGTCTTTTAGGTATATAGTTGCAAAATGGCTCCTCTTCAAGGTAGTCGCCGTAAACAGAATACGCCCTTGCCCTGCAACCGCCGCAGACATTTATATACTCGCATGAGCCGCATCTGCCTTTATATCTCTTAAAATCACGCAATTCTTTAAAAAGCTCTGAATTCTCCCATATGTCCTTGAATGACTGTTTCCTTATATTTCCGGCTGGTTTTGGGAAATAGCTGCACGGGAGCACATTTCCATCAACATCTATGAGGCATATTAGCTGTCCTGCAATGCAGCCTTTAGCGCCACCTGTTGAAAATTTGAGTGTCCTTTTCTCAAATTTGACACCTTCCTCTTTCGATTTCTGTAAAACCACTCTATAATAATGGGGCGCACATGTCGGTCTTACCAGCATATCCTTTTCATCTTTTTCCATCTGATAGTGCCACTCAAGGATCTCTTCATAGTCTTCCTTTGAAATAAGTTCATTCATTATCTCCTCTCCCCTTCCTGTTGGTACTATCATAAACATATACCATGCAGTTGCACCGAGTTCTTTTGCAAGCCTATAGACCTTTGGAATCTCTTCCTGATTTCTCTTTGTGAAGGATGAATTTATGATGAACTCGATGCCATGCCTTTTGAACACCTTTGCTGCCCTGAGCGTCCCTTCAAATGCCCCTTTCTGGTTTCTGAAGTCATCGTGGACATTCTCTGTTGAGCCATCAAGGCTGAGTGATACAATCCGTATACCTGACTCCTTAATCTTCTCGCATATCTCGTCTGTCACAAGGGTCCCATTTGTCGCGAGGCACATCCTGAGCCCTTTTTCTGTCCCATATCTTGCAATATCAAAGATATCCTTTCTTATCAGTGGTTCACCACCAGAAAGCACTATAACCGGCGCTGCATAGCTAACAATGTCATCTAGGACCCTGAATGCTTCACCTGTTAGAAAATCAGGGTGTCCTTCTACCTCTATCTCAGATGCAGAGCGGCAGTGGATGCACTTTAAATTGCATCTTCTTGTTATCTCCCATGCTATCCATTTAGGCGTAAATTCCATCTCTATCCCTTCACTACTAACTTTTCACTGTTCACCGATAACTGTCGCTATTATACCTTTGCCTCTGCTAATTTTCCATTCCAGATACGTTCTTCGATGGCATCGAGCAGGGGTTTGAATGTTGACTGGTTAAAGGCAGAGATGGCAACCGCATCATAGCGTATTGAGAGATTTCTGGCCTCGCCTTCCTCAAGCCTGTCCATCTTGTTAAATACAAGGAGACTTGGTTTATCAGACAGGTGTAACTCCTCAAGAATATTTTCGACAGATGCTATCTGCTGTTCAAACCTGGGGTTTGATGCATCAACAAGATGGATGAGAAGGTCAGCATCCTCAAGCTCCTCAAGGGTTGACTTGAAGGCTGCCATCAGGTCTTTTGGAAGGTCTTTTATAAAACCAACCGTGTCTGTAATCACAACTTCTCTCTCCTTTGGAAACCTCAACCGCCTGCTCGCTGTGTCAAGGGTCGCAAACATCCTGTCCTCAACGAAGGTTGCACTGCTTGTAAGGGCATTCAGTAGTGTTGACTTCCCAGCATTCGTATACCCGACAATCGAGATAATGGGTATCTTTCTTTCCACTCTTCTACGCTTTCTCTGACGCCTTGCCTCACTTAATGCCTCAAGTTCTTTTTCGAGAAGGCCTATCCTGTCACGCACACGTCTCCTGTCTATCTCGAGCTTCATCTCACCCGGTCCCCTTCCACCAATCCCTCCCATCAGGCGGGACATTGCAGTTCCTTTTCCCGTGAGCCTCGGAAGCCTGTATTTCAGTTGTGCAAGCTCAACCTGCACCTTACCATCGCGGCTGTGGGCTCGCCTTGCAAATATATCAAGTATTAACTGTGAGCGGTCTATCACCTTAAGCTCTGTGATTTCTCCTATTGCCTTTATCTGGGAAGGGCTCAGGTCCTGGTCAAATATCAGAAGTGTCGCTCCCTTATTCAGAGCATTGATTATAACCTCTTTCAATTTTCCCTCTCCCATCAGATATTTAGGATTTATCTCCTTTGGCCTCTGAATCGCTGTATCGAGAACAAGGACATCGCTTGAATTTGCAAGTTCCTTCAGTTCTTCTATGGAATCTTCCTGCTCGTATTTCGGCCTTGTTGACACGCTTATAAGGATCGCCCTTTCCCTCCTGTCCTTCTGGTCGAACACCCTGTGCCTGTCCATCTCTTCTTCAAGAGACTCGATGAATGGAAGAAAATTGAGTTCAAACTGATAAAAGTTTATTGGTGGAAGGATTTCATATGCCCTGTCCGAGCCCTGAGGCATAAGATATGCAACATTTATATTTCCTGGAAGGCTGTCCCTTAAGCCTATTGCTGCAACAATATCAAGCCTGATGAGGGCAAGGTCTGTGAGGTCATCCTGGTTAAGCGGCTCATCTTTTAGGTGTGTGTGGACAAGCCGCAATCCCCGCAAGGCCTTCCTACCGAGAGGGAAATCTTCAAGCTCAGGGATGAATATACCTTTTGCATCTCCGACAATTACGTGGGTTATAATGCCTTCTCTTGTTATGAGGACACCGATCTGTCTGCCTATCTCAGAAGAAAGCTCTGTGAGGCATCTTGCAATCTCTGGAGTGACTACCTTATCTACAGGAATTCTTCTCCTGTAAATCCTCTCAAGAGAGTGATGGTGGCTTCCTTTAAGCCCTGATATGTTTCCGTAGAGTGCTGGTATTCTAAAAACCTCTTTTGAAGTATTTTACCACTTCATAGCTGCTTAATCCACACTAAAAAAGCTTCACCTCAACCATCTCGCCCTCTTCTATGCCAAGTTTCCTCAATGGAATCACAACAGTCCCATCTGCCTTAACAAGCGTGGTGATAAGCCCTGATTTCCCAAGAATCGGCCTTGCCCAGAGGTCTCCGTCGCGCCCTTCGAGTGCAACCCTAATGTGGTCTTCTCTTCCAGGGCTTGAAGCAAGATTTTTTGTAATTCTTGCCATTACAGTCCGTTTTTTGTTTGCAAACCTATTCTCAACAAGCCCTGTGAGATGCTTTAGCACTGGCTCCATAAACTGCTCGAAGCATACAGTGACTGCAGCAGGATGACCTGGAATGCCGAAAACAGGGGTACCATTTACAATACCTCCAATCATTGGTTTACCTGGTTTTATGGATACACCATGGAATAAGATCCCTGGCTCTCCGAGGTCATTTATAACCCTTGCTGTCATGTCTTTTGTGCCAACAGAGCTTCCACCCGTGACGATAACCATATCAGAGTCCTTAAGGGACTCCTCAACTACATTTCTTATGATCTCGTATTTATCATTGAATATTCCCTTCTTTACAGAGATACCACCTGCCTCATATATAAGCCCTGTCAGATTAAAGGAATTTATATCACGGACCTGACCTGATTTAATCGGCTTATCTGCTGGAACTATCTCATCGCCTGTTGAGATTATAGACACCCTCGGCCTTTCATATACATAGACCTCTGTGATTCCAAGACCTGCAAGTGCTCCTATATCCTGAGGCCTGAGCTTATGGCCCCTCTTTAATATAAGTTCACCCTTCCTTGCATCCTCGCCTGCCTGAATCACATTCTCGCCAGGCGCAACTGGCTTTAAGCCCTCTATCATTTTATCGTTGATTGTCTGCGTATGTTCAAGCATCACAACAGCATCCGCACCTCCAGGGAGCATTCCGCCTGTTGCTATCTTTGCGACCTCTCCCTTTCTCAGTTCAAAATCAGGCTCCTCGCCCATTAATATTTCATAAACAACATTGAGATAAGCTGGGAAGCCCTCAGTTGCCCCGAATGTGTCTGAGGAGTCCACAGCAAACCCATCAACAGTCGAGCGTGCAAAGTTAGGGAGGTCTTCAGTGGACAGGATATCCCTTGATAAAATCCTTCCGTAGGATTCCTCGATTTCCAGTTTTGCTTCGGGAGGGAGTTTTGGGGAAAAGGTTTTAAAGATAAGCTCCTTGGCCTGCTCGACAGTAATAACATCTTCTCTTCCAAGCATGTCCCGCATTGGTCTCCCCTTACCTTAATAGCGCCTTGATGACCTTTCCGTGCTGGACATTGCCGATTGGATTTTTCTTTAAGACCTCGGACCCTTTGCCGTTCTGTAGGAGGTCAATAATCCTGTCGAGGGACTCTTCGTGAAGTCTCTCTATATTCTCTTTCCTTGGGATAGAAGGGGCAATAACATTCCTGTCGATAAAATTGCTGAACCTCTCTTGATTAAGACCTGAAAGAAAGACAATACCCCTGAAAATCCTCTTGTTTGTCTTGAAAGAGAAGATGACCCTGTCAAGTGACCTCTCAAGGAACATATCATTCCTTATCTGAACCTGCCTGTCAATGGCGATTGCCTGGAACCAGTATTTCTTGTTAATAATGCTGTCTGCCTTTAATTCAACAAAAGTATGCCCGATGTTTCTCCTGTTCCTTGTGAACGCCGCGTGGGCGACTGTGTCTGCTGCAAGGTGGCTCATATACCCATAGACAAAGGCCTTCTGCTGCTGTGTCCTTGCAGACTCGAAAAGATTAAGAGCAATATCCCAGCTATGTGAGCTCTTCTCATCAGGAAGATACTTCTTGCCGATGATGATGTCTGCCATGAGATTTCCGTAAAGAAAATCATGCCTGTATTTCCTCAGGAGGACATATATTCCCGCTGGTAGAAGAGAGCCTATTGAGTATATCTCACTGCCAAGATAGATATGGGTCAGGGGGCCCCATGCAAAGGCAAAGGATGGCATTAATAAAAAAGATATAATAATCAATAACTTAAGGGTCTTCATTTCAACTGTTTCATGAAGTTCAATAAAAGCCTTACACCTATTCCTGAAGCTCCTTTTGGTGTATATGGCTTGTCCTTTTCAGCCCATGCAGTGCCAGCTATATCAAGATGCACCCATGGCGTTTCTTCTGCAAACTCCTTTAAAAAATATGCTGCTGTGACGAGCGAACCTGACTTGCCTCCAGTGTTCTTCAAATCAGCAACATCGCTCTTTATATATTCTTTATATTCATCGTAGAGTGGCATCTGCCACACCCTCTCGTGTGTTTCTTCACCAGCAGCCTTTATTTTATTCATCAATGTTTCATCATTTCCCATCATCGCAATGGCCTCATTACCCAGTGCCACAGAGCAGGCACCAGTAAGTGTTGCTATATCAATCAGAGCCTTTGGCTTATGATATTTTAAAGCATAGCCTATTGCATCAACAAGTGCAAGCCTTCCCTCAGCGTCTGTGGTGATTATTTCCACAGCCTTTCCTGTTATAGTTTTAACGATGTCACCAGGCTTTGATGCTGTGCCACCTGGAAGGTTCTCTGCTGCAGGGAGGATTCCGACAAGATTAACAGGGAGCCTTCCCACTGATGCAGCCTTTATCGCCCCAATAACTACTGCGCCTCCTGCCATATCATACTTCATCTTCTCCATACCTTCGCTCGGTTTAAGGGATATGCCGCCACTGTCAAAGGTGATGGATTTCCCGATTAAGGCAATCGGTGCTCCTTTACCTCCATCATATTCTATGATTACAAATTTTGGCGGCTCCATCGAACCCTTTGCAACCGAGAGGTATGCACCCATGCCGAGCCCCTCTACATCCCTTTTCTCAAGAACCTTTACAGATACCTTGCCGCCTGAAATTGACCTTGCTGCATCTGATAGGGCGGTTGGCGTCATGTCATTGGAAGGGGTATTTATGAGGTCTCTAACAAAATGGGTGGCTGAAGCTACAGTCTCTGTCCATTTTAGAGAAGCATTAAGTTCACTGTTATCCTTCGAAAGTATGGCAAAGCCTTTTATATCTTTCCGTTCTTCCTCTTTCCTGTACCTGTCAAACCTGTAAATGGATAAAAGGCTTCCTTCCACGAAGTCTGAAGGCGATAGGTTGAGGGATGAGATGGTTCTTGTTGAAAGGGTTATCTCTCTCATGCCGAGGTCCCTCAGATACACTGCTGCCTTGCCGCCAGCCTGCCTGACTTTTTCTCTTGAAATTTCTTTTTTCTTACCAAGCCCTATTAATAGAACCCTCTCTGGCTTTATCTCGTTTAGAGCATGGACCAGTGATACTTGATTATGTTTTGCCTGAAATTCTTTTGAGGTTATTATCTTTTTCAGAAGGCCATTTGTTGCCGAATCAACATCAGAATAAAGGCCGATGCCCTCTTCTTCTATCAAAGGAAGGATCAATGCGTCACAAACGCAGTCCGCCTCTTTAACATCCCTTATATATACCTTCATCAGCAACTACTTATAAGATTCAAAAATTATTAAAACCTCAATCCAGCAATAAGAGTTATAAATTCAATATTGCCAATGCCTATAGGAGGCATGGCAGGTGAAGAATTTTTAGTTCGACACCTTTAAATCCTTCATAAAAGGATTAAACAACCTTATCATCAAAAGCTAAACAGATCAATCAGATTAGAAATATCTTTATGATATCTTGTCGATTCTAAAAATTATGAATCCTGCCATGCCTTCTATAGGTATCGCTGGATTTAAGTGCTTAAGTTTAACCCATTTTCTATAGAATTTTCCACATTATTGACATAAAAAGTAAATTAAGCAATCATTTATCATGCATTTCACTGATATACAACCAACCTTCACAAGACTCGCAATAGAAAAGATATATGGAAGTGCCTTCACTGATGGAAACAGTGTTCAACTCCTGTGGAAGGGCAAAGAGACTTTTCAGAGCATCTTCGATTCCATAGCAAAAGCCGAAAAACTCATCTGCCTTGAGTTCTATATATTCCGCAATGACGAGACAGGGATAGAGCTTGCAGAACTGCTGAAAAAGAAGGCAAAGGAAGGGGTCGGTGTCTATCTACTCTATGATCATTTTGGCTCTTTCGGAACTCCAAGGAGTTTCTGGTCCGAGTTAAAGAAAGCAGGCATAAGGCTCAGGGCATCCCATCCATTCAAGTGGTTATCACCAATGCACTATGTCCACAGGGACCACAGAAAACTCGTGATTATAGATGGCCAAAAGGCATTTACAGGCGGATTGAACATAGCCAATGAATACAGAGGCTTTCATTTAAGGCTTAAAAAAGAAGGCTGGAGGGACACAGGCATCATGCTTGAAGGCCCGATAGCCCTGACACTGTTGAGGACGTTCAAGAAAAGCTGGGAGGCGTGGGAAGGCGAGCCAATCCCGTTTACCGAAGAGACACCCCTCTCCTCTTTTCCTATCTTTAGGCAAGGGCTTCCTGTCATACCAATCTTCGCTGCCTCAGGAAAAGGAAGAAGGAGAATGCGCAGACTTCTCTATTACAGCATTAATCATGCAAGGCATAGCATATTCCTTACTACTGCGTATTTTACGCCGAGCTGGAGGATGTTGCGGACCCTCGAAGATGCTGCCAAAAGAGGGGTAAGGGTGAGATTACTTCTGCCAGGGAAGAGCGATGTGCTTGCAGCTCATTATGCTGGAAGGGCATTCTTTACACGGCTGCTAAGGGCAGGGGTCGAGATATATAACTATCAGCGTGAGATATTGCACGCTAAGGCATATGTATTTGATGAATGCTGGAGTGTTATTGGCTCTGCAAACCTCGATTTTCAGTCATTGAGATGGAATGATGAGGGAAATGTGGGAATAGTTGACTGTAACTTCGGACAACAAATGATTGATATCTTCAATGATGACTTAGAACACTCGATAAGGATAAAAGAGGACAACTGGCTAAAAAGACCTTTGTGCGAGAAGGTTAGAGAAAGGTTTTTTGTGCTCTTCAGGAGAAGGCTTTAGGCCTGTTAAACCTGTTCATAGCCCTGCCAACGCCCTCTTGAAGGATTGTGACAACCGCATCTGATGCCCTTTTGATAGCATCTTTAATCAAGGGGATCTCATCCCTCTTAAATTTACTGAGAACATAGTCTTCTGCAGGAATCTCAGGCTCTCTGCCTATGCCTATCTTTACCCTTATGAATTCCCTTGTGCCTGTATTCTGGATTATCGATTCGATACCCTTGTGCCCTCCTGATGAGCCGCTTTTCCTTATCTTTAATTTCCCTGTCTCCATATCAAGGTCATCGTGTATTACAACCATGTTTTCTACTGGAACATTGAATCTTCTGAGCACATCCCCTACAGCAAGACCGCTTCTGTTCATAAAAGTGAGGGGCTTTACGAGGACAACCTCCTGTCCTTCGATAGAGCCCCTCCCGATAATGTATTCTCCTTTTTCTTTTAAATCTATAGGGTATCTGTCAGCAATCACCTCAAGAACCATAAAACCGATGTTGTGTCGGGTCCTTGAGTATTTACTGCCAGGGTTCCCAAGTCCTGCCACAACCCACAATTAAGTCTTCTCTCCTGCTTCCTCTTCCTTTCTGCCTTTCTTTATAACCTCTGGCTCTGCGACCTCGGCAGCAGGAGCAACAGGTGCTGCTTCCTCCACAAGAGGGGCAATAACATTCGCAACAACCTCATCAAGGTCTGTGAGAACCTTTATACCCTCTCCAAGCTTGAGATCACTTACACGTATGGACTGGCCTGTCTCAAGCTTTGATATATCAATCTCGATATGGCCTGGAATTTTGTCAGGCAGGCACTCCACCTCTATTTCCCTGAGCACATGCTGCAGGATTCCACCGTCACGTTTAACACCTATAGGTTCGCCCACGGGCGTAACATGCACAGTCACCCTTATCTTTTCTGTAAGCGATACCTCAAAAAAATCGGTATGCAGGAGGTCTCCCTTTATCGGGTCTACCTGATAATCCTTCACAAGGACCAATTTGCTGTCCCCGTCTGAGAACTGAAGGTTGACCATGACCTGCTCACCGGCAGTAGTATTGATGAGCTGTGACAACTCTTTCCTTGAAAGTTTTATAGGAATGGAACCTCCCCCCTTATACAAAACAGCAGGGATCATCCCCTCTCTTCTAAGGGTCCTTGCAATGCCCTTGCCGACTATGTCTCTCTTTTCTGCCTTCAGCGTAATCCTTTCCATCTCTTCCTCCTCTATACAAAAAGCGAACTTATTGAAGATTCCTCATGAATCCTCTTTATCGCCTCACCAAGCAGAGGCGCAATACTCAAAACAGTAAGTTTCTTGCATTTCTCCTTCTTGCTGTCAAGTGGTATTGTATTTGTTACAATCAGTTCTTCTATTACCGAGCTATTTATCCTATCGACAGCAGTACCTGAAAGCACAGCATGAGTGCATGCTGCAAAAACCCTTCTTGCACCATTTTCCTTAAGGGCAGAAGCAGCCTGAGTTGTTGTCCCTGCAGTATCAATCATATCGTCAAGTATAAGAGTATCCCGACCTTTGACCTCTCCAATGACATTCATCACCTGGGATACATTTGCCGTCTCACGTCTCTTATCAATAATCGCAAGTGAGCACTGCAGCCTCTTTGCAAATGCCCTTGCCCTCTCAACACCGCCTGCATCAGGTGAGACTATAACAAGGTCTTTAAAATCGCGTCTCCTGATATAATCGAGAAGAACAGGTGAGGCGTAGAGATGGTCAACAGGAATATTGAAGAACCCCTGTATCTGGCCCGCATGAAGGTCAACTGCCAGTACCCTGTTTGCGCCCGCTGCAGTAATAAGGTCTGCAACAAGTTTTGACGATATTGGGACCCTCGGCTGAACCTTCCTGTCCTGTCTTGCGTATCCATAGTAAGGGATAACCGCAGTTATTCTCCCTGCAGATGCCCTCTTCAGGGCATCAATCATAAGAAGGAGCTCCATGAGATTATCATTAACAGGTGTGCATGTCGGCTGCAGAACAAACACATCAGTCCCTCTTACATTCTCGTTGATATGGAGCATAATCTCGCCATCGCTGAATGTGGTTATGGTCACATCGCTCACAGGAATGTTGAGATACCGGGCAACCTCCTGTGCAAGTTCCCTGTGCGCATTACCTGTTAGAAGTTTAATCCCCTCTGGCATTTTTCCTCCAAATTAACTGTTCACTATTCACTGTTTTGGTTGGGGCGGGAGGATTCGAACCTCCAGATGGGAGATCCAAAGTCTCCTGACTTGCCGTTTGTCTACGCCCCAACACTACTTAAACCCAAATAATGCATTTAAAAGATGCAGATATGGTGAACCCCACACCACGTTGGTGTGGGGTGAATCCATGTCTGCATCTTTTGGTTAAACTATTGTTTTAACTACTCTGCACCAATCAGGCGCCATGGCATTTGCAGCATCTTCTGCCTCCTGTCTGGTCTCAAAGATCCCAAACACAGTGGGTCCGCTTCCGCTCATGGCTGAAATCAGAGCACCCTCTTTCAATAATTTATCTTTGAGTTCACCTATAATCGGGAATCTCCTGAGAACAGGACCTTCAAGGTCGTTCTTCATCATAAAAGCAAGCGAAGAAAAGTCCCGTCTGTCAAAGGCTTGACAAAAAAGTTTAATATTATTGTCTCCTTTTGTCAACTCAGAATTAATGTTTGCGTATGCCCATGCGGTCGACACACTGACAGGCGGTTTTACGAGCAAAATCACATATGATGTATTAATCTTGAGCGGCGTAACCCTCTCCCCTCTGCCCTCAATTAAAGCAAAAGGCCCATTAAAGAAAAATGGTATATCCGAGCCGAGCATTCCAGCAAGGCTAACAATATCCTTCCCATCCAGTCCGAGTTTCCAGAGCCTGTTCAGGCCGATAAGGGTACATGCCGCATCACTGCTTCCACCCCCAAGACCAGCAGCCATTGGGATTTCTTTCTTGAGGTTTATCCGCGCACCCTTCATAGCAGATGCCCTTTGCTTCAAAAGTGCCGCAGCCCTGTAAACAAGGTTTTCTCCGGGTGGAATCTCAGCATCTGTTATCACTTCTATCTCATCGGAATATTCAAACGTAAGAGAATCGTAAAGGGTAACACACTGCATCGGGCTCAATATGTCATGATAGCCATCTCCTCTTTTCCCGAGGACAGATAAGAACCAGTTTATCTTTGCAGGGGCTTTAAGGGTGAACATTTCAATGAAAAATGCACCAATTAAGATGCAATATTAAAAATTATGGATTTCATTTATTTTGAATTTTTAATTTCAAATTTTTAATTTTCTCTTCTACCCTTTCCTTCAACCCTTCTTCTTTCTGATGAAACTCTATGGCCTTTTCCCATGCCTTCATAGCGTTTTCCTTTAACCCCTGAGACATGTAGACATCTCCTAAGTGTTCATAAATCACAGGGTCGTTCTTCACCATGTCAGCCGCTCTCTGAAGAGTCTTCATAGCAGCGTCATAGTGCCCCATCTTGAAATAGACCCAGCCCAGGCTGTCAACAATATACCCGCTGTCCGGCTTCAACTCGAGCGCCTTATTTATAAGTGATAAAGCCTCTTCGAGATTAATACCTTTCTCTGCAAAGCTGTAACCGAGATAATTAAGGGCATCGGCATGTTTGGGATTTAACTCTATCGCACGCCTGAGATGCAGGGCCATCTCATTGAACCTGTCTGTCTTTTCATACAGGACTGCTATATTAAAGTTGAGGTCATCATTGTCGCTGAACAACCTCAAGCCCTCTTTGAATACATCCTCTGCCTTCTTGTAATTCTTCATCTGCATATGGGTTATGCCAAGATAAAGATAAATCTCAGGCTTGCCTTTTTCGAAGCTAAGTATCTCTTCATAAACCCTAACTGCATCGGCATACTGCTCACGCCTCGAGTAGATAAACCCGAGGTGGAGAAAGGCATTTATATTCCTGGGGTCTATTGAAATAATTTTTCTCAATTCTTCGATTGCCTCATTGTATCTCTCTATCTCTTCAAGGGCAACAGCAAGATAGTATCTGACAGATATATCCGCTGGCTTAGCCTCAAGGACAATCCTGAATTCTTCAATAGCCTTGTCATACTGCTTTCCCTCGATATAGATAACCCCGAGTTTCATATGTATATCTATATTTGCAGGCTCCTGACTGCTCATCTCCCTGAGCTGTTCTATGGCTTTACCAAAAGTCTTCTGTTTGAGATATATCTGTGTGAGCCTCTCTCTCGCAAGTATATTATGCGGGTTCACCTCTATAGTCTTCCTGTAATACTCCTCAGCCTGCTTCAGATCTCCACTTATCTCACTTATAATCCCAAGATTAAAATATGCAGCATCGAAATTTGGCCTGAGGTCAATTGCCCTTTTAAAATATTCTGCGGCTTTATCATAGTGCTTCATATCCATGTTTATGGCACCGAGATAATAGATGGCCATAAGACTTTCGGGGTTTGTCTTGAGCAAAGACTCAAGAATCTTCGCTGCATCATCGTATCTCTGCTTTGATGCATATAACACACCAAGAAAAAGATATGCATCGCTTTTGGTCGGATCCAGTTTGATGACTTTCTCATAAAGCCTTACCGCTTCATCCACCCTCTTCTGGCTGTTATACAGCTCTCCAAGCAGCATTAGTGCTGGGACATAGTCAGGATCTGTTTTCACGGTCTCTTCAACCATTGCAAGGGCATCTGAAACCTTACCTGTCCTCAATAGGACATAGCTGATTTGAGTCTTAAGATAGGAGGATGAGGGGTCTAACCTGAGAGCCTCTGAGTAGTGTTTTAATGCATCCTCCCATTTCCCTGAAAGTTCTGCCTCATAGCCGAGGACGTACTGATAATAAGCCTCTCTTGGCGGCTCTGGTCTCTCTGAATGCACCACTGCATACTTTGGCGCACAGGAGAAGACGAGAAAAAGCATTAATATCGCTAAAATTCTTATTCGCATGTTCAATTATGACATAAAGGTGAGGTTGGTAACAAGTAACGAGTAACTATAGCTCTGAAGTTTTTATCTTTTAATTCAGCACTTCAGCGCTGTCCTTGCCACACGTTACTTGCTACCAAATTGAATCAGCAGGAACTTTGCACTTACAGGTTGTTGCACTACTGCTCTGCTTTCATCAGTTTGTGCTAAAATCCATCATGGAATTCATAGATGTCCTTTTCCCTATAAACCTTGGCCCGCTTACCTACAGATGCCCCTTGCATCTCATTGACAGAGCCATCCCTGGAATGCTTGTCAGTGCCCCACTGAAAAAAAAGATAACCAAGGGCCTCATCCTCGGCCGTTCTACATGCCCGGCAACCAATGAGATAAAAGATATCATTGAGATACATGGCGAATCCCCATTGATAGGAGAGCCGCTTCTTCAACTCCTCGACTGGATGGCAGATTATTACCTCGCAAGTAAAGGGCTTGTTCTCAAGAATATGCTTCCAGGAGAGGCATTTATAAGGGTCAAACCAAGAAAAGGAAGTTCCAGACAAAAGATACATCCAGACATCTCGCTTTTAGATGTGGATGAGAAAATTTTATCTGGGATAAAAGCGTCTATTTCAGAAAAAGAATACAGGACATTTCTCATTCACGCACCCACGTCCTCGCATGAACTGTCCTGTCTCATGAAAATCGTGGAATGGCATAAAGGTGTAATAATCCTTGTCCCTGAGATTGCGCATATCAACCACATCGTTCCCGTCATTAGAGAACTGGCAGGAGAAAGACTCTGTATCTTACATGGCAGATTAAGCAAGGGGAGGCGATCAGAGGCTATAGAAAAAATCCTGTCAGGAGAAGGCAACATTGTCCTCGGTACTCGGTCAGCAATATTTGCCCCATTGAAAAGCGTATCAATGATTGCAGTTATGCACGAACACAACAGTTCATATAAACAGGAAGATGGCCTGAGATACAATGGGAGGGATATTGCAGTTATGAGAGGTTATCTTGAAAAATCCACAGTGGTTTTATCATCGATATGCCCTTCGATTGAATCATTTTATAATGCAAAGCGCGGCAAATATACCCTTATAAGACCTGATATATCTGTTAAAAGGCCACGGATAAAGATAGTGGATTTGAGGCATGAAAAAAGGCTGGGGCCAAATCTTTCAAAGACTGTAATAGATGCATCAGCCGCCTGTATCAAAAAAGATGAGAGGGCAATGTTTTTAATAAACAGGCGAGGCTATTCAATGCTCCAGTGCAGAGACTGCAGCCATATTGAGACATGCCAGAAATGTAATATCCCGCTCATCTTTCACAAAGAGGATAAATCCCTCAGATGCCATTATTGTGGTTCCATATCCACAGTTTCTGACATATGCAGGAGGTGCAGCAGTTTTAGTATAGAACTCATCGGTGGGGGTACTCAGAGGATAGAGGAAGACATCAAAAAACTTCTTGGCATTGAACCAGTAAGGCTCGATAGCGATAAGATAAGGAAAAAGGTTGAGCTTGAAGGGATACATGAAATGATAAGAGCAGAAGCCATAATTATAGGCACAAAACTTCTTACAAAAAGGATTTTCGAGACTGGAGAATTTGCAATGGCAGCCGTGCTCAATACTGACATGAACCTTCACCTGCCTGACTTCAGGTCCACAGAGAAAACATATCATGAACTACTGTCTGTCTCTGAGAAGATAAGATCAGATGGAAAACTATTCATACAGACATGGATGCCGCAGAATTATCTGTTCAGATTTATTAAAAACTATGATTACTCTGGATTCTGCGATGAAGAACTCGCAAGAAGAAAAAAAATGTCATATCCGCCGTATTCAAAGCTTGCGATTATCACCTTTAAAGGCAGGGATTACGATGATGAAAAGGTAAGGGGTGTTGTTAAAAGGATGGCTGATTTAGAAATCCTTGGCCCTTCTCTTTCATTCAGCAAAAAGGGGCAGAAGGAATACACACTGCTCCTCAAGACTCCATCAAAGAAGAAACTCCACTCCGCTGTAATGGAGTTTTTAAAGATGTTTGAGGGTTATAAGGATTTAAAGGTGAGCGTTGCGATTGATCCGTAAGTACTATTTACACCTACAAAGACGCAGTTTTGAAGGATGCTGACAATTAACGATTACTGGGAGAAATACACAACGCCTGAAATCAACGGCGGCGTTACGCCGTCCGCTGGACATACTATTAGGCAAAGGCCCCTCCTTCAGGTGAAGATGTACAATTATGGATTGTGGATCGCATAATCGATACTATCTTACAACCGAAAGGAGAAGCTGCTATGAGGATTACACAAACGGCGCAAAAAATCAACCTGCATCAGGTACTGGACATCTCAGTGGATGTCCACAAGGACATTTTGAACTTCTTTTTTGAGACAGACGGCAAGGAATACGCCGACGAATGCGGCAACCGGACCGATGTGATCGGAAGGAAACTGAAGACGTATCATGACATAGCCACGGCGCACGGAATGAAAAGCCTTCGGATCATCTGCGAGCCGACCGAGCAATATCAAAACAAGTTGTTTCGCACAGCGAGGCGCATGGGTTTTTTCACCTGTTACGTCAATGCTGAAAGTGTCGCCAAGTTCCGTGTGATCGAGACCAATGACACGGGCAAGACCGACACCAAAGACCCCAGGGTCATCAGGACGCTGGGAAAACTGAACAAGGTGATTATCCACCGCATGATGCCAGAGGAGTACCTTATGCTCAGAAAGTTGAACAAGATATACGACGAGGTAGACGGCATATTGGTAAGCCTGCGCTGCCGTATAGACCGTCTGCTGACCGAACTTTTTTGCGACTATTCCTTCAAGAAGGACTTTCTGTATACCGCTTCGGGCATGGCATTGGCGGACCATTATGGCTGCAATCCTTACAAAATAATTGAGGCTGGGCAAGATGTGTTTTGCTCCTGCATGAGGAAGGCCGCGCCAAGGATACAACAGCAAACGCTGATGAGGCTGTGGGAAGACGCCCGGAGTTCGGTGTTGAATGAACAACCGGGGGGCTATATTGCCGTTCAGGAGATGCATATGCGGCAACTGATAACAGATTGGCGGCAGCAGATGAGGAGGAAAGGGGAACTTGTAGAGGAAATGATCAAGGTATTACGGCGACTGCGGGAAGAAGACCCCAATATCCCGCCGCCGACGGCAGGGGTGATCAACGACAAAAACATGGCACGACTACTTGGGGAGACGGGGCCGTTGAGTGATTTTGCCGACTGGCGACAGCTTATGAGGTATGGTGGGCTAAACATCCGCATGCGATAGAGCGGCAAATACCAAGGACAGGACAAAATAACCAAGCGCGGCAGGCCTCTTCTGCGGAAAGTGTTGTAGCATATAGTCTTGCCTTTAGTGAGAGAAGGCTGCCTCTACGGGGATTATTATCACAGGGAAAAAGAAATTGCCAAGATGCCGGGAAACAAGGCGATGACCTGGTGGCACGGCATTTTCTGAAGAAGTTTTACGGCTGGTACAAATCAGGACAGGCATTTGATAAAAAACGTTATTTCAACTGTGAGGCAGAGTATAGAAAAGCGGCCTGATACGATAAAAGAGATATAGTCCTGTGCTTCCCGGCCCGAGATGACCGCATTTCACTTGTGATCCGAAAGGAATCATCGGCTGAACAATAATGTGTCACTTGGGCCGGGAGTTTCCAGCATTGCCGATAAAGTAAGAGCGTCCTGCCTGCGGGCAAGGATCGAAAGCTGGTAGACTTGCAAGCTGAGAAACATGCATATAGGGACTTGAAGGGAGGACTATAGGCAAAAACAAAGACCAAGGTATGGATATCGCACATCAAGTGCCGGATATCTTTATTTGTACGGCCTCACTGGGGAGGGCTTGACTTCTTTCTGCCTAAAGGTAGTGATTTGTTAGGCTGCATTTATTCAATTTTATCGTTGTCGTCTTCAATCTCTTCTAATTCTTCATAAACTTGGTTAGGCTCAATCTCAGACCACGCAACCGCATCGTCAAACTTTTCTAATAGCACCTCGCACTTTCTTATGTATTCCCAAGGCGCGTCCGATTGTGGAAAGTCCCAATAAACACCACTGACGGATAATCTCCTAATTCATGCTCATGCCACATTACTCCAAGTTCACAACCTTCAGGAGAATCACCGAGAATAAACTTCAGATAGGAGATTGCCATTTCATAGCAATGCACAATCCAGTCCCTATCGTTTGGTAACTGACCACTGCCACAACTGCCAACATCTTCCCAAGGCACCTGTGTCCTCCTGCTATACTATTTTTTGGTTGTTTATATTTATAGAACTCTTTTCTAATCTGTTATCCAATGCCATAAAAAGAATAATAAAAGGTAAATTGGAAGCAAGAAAATTACAAAGAAACCTGCTGCAAGAAATTTTTTAGTAATGGGCAGGTAGTCTTTAAAAATCTCTTCAGGCAATCTATCCATTTCTTTTACGAGTATCGAATAAAAGATAATCAAAAATGCAAACAATAACTCCGCTTTATGATAAAGCAAACTGAAAAATATTACTGCGCCTACAATAACGGCAATGCTAAAAACACCTTTTGTCTCTTCTAAATATTTTCTCATTTTTACAATCCAATAATCTGTTATCTGCGCCCTGTGTCATCCGTTCAAGGGCACTTCCCATTTTTTGCCTAACGCTAAAACTCACAGGTGCGGCGGTAGTTATGCCGCATCCTGTGGAGTGATTTGTTACACATTTAATTTTTTATAATGCTGGAGTAGGCTGTTTATTTTCAAAAATATTCAATTGGTTTAAGTGTTCTTTAATTCTCTGGTTTGCTAATTTTACATAAGAAGGTTCAATATCATATCCGATATAATGTCTGTCGTCTTTCAATGCAGTAAGGCAAGCAGTGCCGCTACCGCAGAATGGGTCCAAAACAACATCCCCCTTGAAAGTATATAGTTGAATCAATCTGTGTGGTAATTCTTCAGGAAATGGAGCGGGATGTCCAATGCTTCGGGCAGAGACTGCTGGGAACGTCCAGACGCTTTTTGTCCACTCAAGAAAATCTTCTTTAGTGATTGTATCTTTCTTATTTCCTCTTTTCCTTGAAAAAGACTCCTTAGAAAAAATTAAAATATATTCGTGGATGTCTCTTAATACCGGGTTGCCAGCAGACAACCAACTGCCCCAAGCAGTTGAAGGACTTGAGCTTGATGCTTTATTCCAAATTATTTCACCCCTCATTAGAAAACCAATATCAGCCATATCTTCAATGATATAGCTGTGCAAGGGGATATATGGTTTTCTTCCGAGATTGGCAACATTAATACAGGCTCTACCACCTGTTACCAGTTTTTTGTATGTTTCCTTGAATACTTTTTTTAATAATGCTCTGTATTCCTCAAGAGATAGGTCTTCGTCATATTCTTTTTTCACATTGTATGGCGGTGAAGTAACCATCAAATGAACACTGCAATCAGGGATTTCATCCATTACCTCGCTGGATTTGCAATATATTTTGTCGAGATTATCCGATGGAATTGGATTTTCAATAAATTTAACGTGTTCAGGAACTTTTTTATCACCATATAATTTACTGTTGTAAAATTCTGAAGAATCATGATTTATCCTGCCCGGAGTTCCAAAGGAACTCGTTTTAGTACCATTACGCTTGTATTTTTTGAAAGTTTCGCTTTGATTACTCATTGATTAATTTTAAAAAGACCTCTGCTTTCTTCTCATAAGTTTGTTCTTTATTTGCTTTCTCTATGATTTGACCTAATTCTTTTTTGCCTTTCATGCTGGAAAAATAATTTCTTTCCTCTGACAACAGAGTTTCAAAGGCATTTTTAAGTTCAGAAAAGCTGTCAAACCTATAAAAACCCTGTTTGTTAGTCTTCTTGATATTCTCTCCGTCATTATCTAATGGTTTGGGATTTACAGACCAGAAGCCTTGTATGATTCCAGCAATTTTCAGGTGGTCAACTTTGGAATAATAGCTATTCGTGATTGGCGTATTGCCCATGATGATGATTGGAATTTTTGAAGCCTTGAAACTTGAAACCCTTATGTTGATGCTTTTGCCTATGGCTTTAAGCATTGAATCAGAACGTAGAAGACCGGGTTGCCTTGATGGGTTTTGTAGTCGCCAATGCAGACTAATGATTCATTCTTTTGAAGTTCCCAATTCCAGACGATGGACATCTTGACTTCTATTATCGCCAAAATATCTTCTGGAGTTTGATTGATATTTTTGCTTCTTGAGATAACGACATCAGCAGGAGATTGATTTGATAAGGCTATTTCATTGTAGATTGCTCCCTGAACAGCGAATAATCCTTTGTCTTTTATAACTTCATGAATTAAATCCGTAGTCCACTTTTCAGTAAAATTTCCGATAAAAGCATTTCTGCTTTGAAGTGTGCTTTTTGTCCCGTCATAACCTTTAGGCCAATAGGCTACATATTTACCAGTGTCTGTAACATAGAATAACTGTTCAGGCGTTGCAAATTTCTGTGCTTCATTGAAAAACCTCTGTTCAACTTCTTTGTTCCAAAGCTTTTCCATTTGGGCTATTTTACCTTTTTTCAATTAGGTAATGGAAGGATAGAATTTCTTAACAATATCGGTATTGCGTATGATTTTATTTTATGTGTAACGGGCTGCGGATGAGCTGCCTGCAGGGACGGCTTGATCCGCTTGTTCGCCGGCGCTCCGCAGTCACAAGGAAAGTATACCGTATGAGTAAAGTCCGTATCATACTCACATGGTCAACGAGTTGAGAAGGAGCGCCCTGAAGTGCGGTTTTATATTGCCGTATTGCCTTTATTTTATTTTTATTCATACAGCTCATCCGCAGCCCGTTCCTCCGCGAGCGGAGGAACGCTTGAATTCAGTGGTGTGCGGTAGCACGTCCATTGGCTATGGCTTCAATGTCATCCAAAGATTGCGGTGTCCATTTTATCTGAGCCATTTTTTCATCTTTTCTTTTGCTTCCTCATGAGAAATACATTGACCTTCATCTGCTTGTAATATACCTTTTTCAATTTTTGCAAGCAAGTATAGACGTTCCATTGCTTCTTCAATTGTGGTTTTTTCTGGCAGATCACGCAAACTGTCCAATATTTTTCCCTTATCTAAAGCTAACATTTTTTTACCTCCTTGTTCTTTATTTTTTTTATAACCCCTGAACTGTGCGGCAGGCGATAGCCTGTCCGCACGAGTGATTTGTTATGCCGTCACTAATTCTAACTTTTCTTTAGTGATAAGAGGCAGTTTTACAGGAGCAAAGAAATTTTCTGGATATAAATAATCTTCGCCTGATTCATCTATGACTCTTATCTGATGATGTTGCTCGGCTATCCTGTCAACCAATACTTCGTATAGTTTTCTAATCTCCAGCGACGATTCATAGCCGTGATTATCAACGCATATCATAAAATGTTTTCTCATAGCTGCCTCCTTCATAAAAATCTTTTGATTTTTATTTCTTTTTTCCCGATGCCGTGTCCTTCAAACCAATGCACCTCTGCCTCAAGGACAGCACCATCTTCCAGTTCCACATGGCAGATGCCTTTTAATTTTCTCCACTTTGCTTTTCCATATATCTTGTTTAATCTGTTCAAATTCTTTATTCCATGCCCTGTTGCAATGGTTTTAATCTCCCGAATAGACCCTTTTATCTTAAAATGCATATCTACATTTAACCATTTTTTTATAAATTTTCAAATAGGCATAACGACCTAAATAACCCGCTGGTGAACAGCCTATTGAAAACCAAAACAAGCTTATCACCAGTCGGGTTGATTTTTTTGTTAACCCATCAGTTTATTATAGTCTTCATGGCTGCCGATCCAAAACCAAAGCAGCCCATCGGGAACCTCAACAGCAACTGCACGATAATGCAAGCCAACACGGACAGACCAAAACCGGCCAACTTTCTTAAGATGTAACGAGGGATGACGAGTGTCATTTTTTAACAACGAGAAATTTCTGTCTGCAATATCTTGAATAGACTGCGGCAGTGCCCTATAGAGTCCCCAAAACTCTGGCGAGGCAAAATGCTTCAAATTTCGGAGCAGTGCCCGGACTTAAACGACTTGAGGGCTGCCTCGGCCAATGAGTCAAGTTTACCAGACAAAGCATCCTTTTCAAACTGCCGATCCCATGCTTCCGCGTCGAAATCCCAGAACCATTTCCTAAAAGCCTGTAGGTCATCCGGATTTAGTCCTTGGACTTCTCTTTCGATATCTTGTATTTTGCTCATCCTGATAACTCCTTTTTTTCTCTTGCATTTAGTTTAACAAATTTTTCTTCCGTTGGCTATGCTTCTTTGTATTTTTTGATTTCAAGGTGTCCTAATCCATGGCTCTGGATTGGTGGCTGCTTTTTTTCAATTGTGACTTTGTAGATTTGTCGATCATTTGGTATGAGTCGTTTAAATAGTTGTTCCTTTTTGCTCCCACCCATGCGGCCATGAAGGGAATCCATAATGTCTTTTAGTCTATTGTCCACGTCATGAAATCTTATGTGTGGCTCTGCGAGATAAAGCGTGATGCGAAGTTCAAGTTTTTGGTCGGCATCGCATTCAATGCCTTTGTCTTTTAATGCAGTCATAATGCCGGCATGAAGTTTTTTCCTCCATCCGTTTCGGGGAGATTCATACCGAGGCAGACGAACTTTCAAACTGAGCGGCTGTTTTCCCATTCATTATTTTCTATTATTTAAGGGTTAACGACTGAGCTAAGAGGTGCGGCGGTCTTTTCGCCGCATCCTTCTTGAGCGATTTGTTATACACTGCAAATTATTTTCCGTTAGGTCTTTTAATATGTCCATTTATCTTGTACTGGACTGACCCCTTCTGACTGGACACGGAACTGAAAAAGGTTAGCATGCCTGA
>DYHX01000096.1 GCA_020723925.1 Nitrospira japonica
AACCATTGAGAATAAAGCCCTTGAGAAAATTTGCATAAAAGACTTGACAATACCTATAAAACTATGAAGACAAAATATTTTCTCTACGCTCGCAAATCTACCGAAGACGAAGAAAGACAAGTCATGTCTATTGAAGCGCAACTTGCGGAGTTGGCGGATTTTGCCAAAAGAGAAAATATAGAAATTAGCGAGCGGTTTATTGAAAGCAAAAGCGCAAAGAAACCCGGCCGAGAAATTTTTAACGAAATGATGAGCAAGGTTTACGCCAGCAAAGAGCCAATCGGACTAATTGCGTGGCACCCCGACCGCTTGGCTCGCAACTCCGTTGACGGCGGACAAATAATTTACAGCATAGACATCGGCAAGATCGTTTCTTTGCGCTTTCCCACATTTTGGTTTGAGCCAACTCCGCAAGGGCTTTTTATGCTTCAAGTCGCCTTTGGCCAATCCAAATATTATTCCGACAATTTGTCGGAAAATGTAAAGCGCGGGATTAGGCAAAAACTCAGGCGGGGCGAATGGCCGGGCCTTGCGCCGTTCGGCTACATAAACAATCCAAAAACGAGAACGATTGAGCCCGACCAAATGAAAGCAAGAGTTATTAAAAAGGCGTTTGAGGAATACGCGCAAGGCCAGCACACTTTGGAAAGTTTAGGCCAACGCCTGAGTTTTTGGGGAGTGGTGAGCGGAACCGGAAAACCGCTTTGTAAAGCGACACTCCAAAGAATGCTGACAAATAAAGTTTATCTCGGCTTGATAATCCACAATGGTGAAACTTATGAGGGCGGTTTTCCGTCAATTGTTTCCAGAGCGACTTTTGAGAAAGTGCAGGAAGTTTTGAAAAACAGAGCCAAGCCGCGCCATTCTAAAAAGCGGCATTATTTTTCATTTACCGGATTACTCACTTGCGGCGAATGCGGCGCGGCGATAACCGCTCAATGGGCGCACGGCAACGGCGGGACATACCGCTATTACCGTTGCACCAAGCGGCTTGGCTCGTGTTCGCAAAGATATTTAAGAGAGGATTTACTGGTTGAACAGATGAAAAACAAAATCTCAAAAGTCGCTCTTTGCGAAGACTGGAAAGAAAAAATGCTGACAAAAGTGGAAGTTTGGGGAAAAGAAAATATACAGTCTTCGCAATCTTTCGCCCAAAAACTTGAAAAGGAAATCAAGGAAACCGAACAGAAACTTGATAAGTTGGTGAACGCCTTTTTGGACGGCAGTATTGAAAAAGAAACCTATCTTGCCAAGAAGGACGAGCATATCAAAACAAAAACAGACCTCAACAAAAAGAGGGCTGATTTTGGGCGAAAGGAAAACAATTGGATTGAACCATTAAAAGATTGGATTTTATCCGCTCACCACGCTGAAAAACTGGCTTCGTCAAACGATTTAGATGAAATCAAATCGTTGGCGGAAAAAATTGGAACGAACCGCCGCCTGCTGGATAGAAAACTGATTTTTGATTTTCAAAAGCCCTTTGATTTTGTGCCGAAATATACGGGAAAATGCGAGCGAAGCCCCGCCGAAGGCGGGGCGAGCGAGCAAACAAACTGCCCACAAAATTCGCAATGTTTAGATTGGTCGGGGCGACTGGATTCGAACCAGCGGCTCCACGGTCCCGAACCGTGTGCGCTACCATGCTGCGCTACGCCCCGACAGGGAATAATAAAAACCATATGCGCCTAAAGTCAAGACGATGTACCCGTTAACCTAAATTTTAGGAAATAATAGGTTTTTTACATTTATGCATATCGTTGCATAACACTTGACATAAAATGACTTAATTGATATGTTTAAAATATTAGGGAGGAATAGATGCCATCTACTGTTAAAGACTACTATGAGATGCTCGGTGTAAACAAGGATGCTACTCAGGATGAGATAAAGAAGGCCTTCAGAAAGCTCGCCCGTAAATACCATCCGGATCTGAACCCAGGCGATAAGGCAGCAGAGCAGAAGTTCAAGGAGATAAATGAGGCATATGATGTCCTTGGTGACCCCAAGAAGAGAGAAGAATATGACCGTTTTGGCAGGGCTCCATTCGAGGCTGGAGGCCCTGGATTTGAGGGTTTCAGGGCCCCTGGTTTTGAAGAGGCATTCGAGTTTGGGTTTGGTGACATCTTCGCTGACCTGTTTGGCACACGAATCAGACCCGAAGCAGTATACAGGAAGGGGCCTGATATGGTTATGGGCATTGACCTTTCACTCGAAGAGGCCTTTGGTGGTGTCACAAAACCTATTACTATCACAAGGGAGGTTTCCTGCAAGACCTGTGGCGGCACTGGCGCCGAGGCATATCAGGCATGTGATAAATGCAAGGGTTCTGGAAAGATACAGACATCAAAGGGATTTTTCAGAATGGCCCAGACATGCCCGTCATGTGAAGGCACTGGAAGGAAAATAACAAAGACATGCAAGGCATGTGGTGGAAGAGGGAAGACTCTTTTAACAGAGGTGGTTAAAGTGAAGATTCCTGCTGGATGTGATACAGGCTCAATGGTTAAGCTCAGGGGTATGGGCGGTGCTGGTGTAGGCGGTGGACCACCAGGTGATCTGCACATAGAGATTACAGTTAAGCCACATCCCATATTTACAAGAAAAGGTGATGATCTCTATGTTGAGGTACCAGTCACATTCGGAGAGGCAGCCCTCGGTGCAAAGATTGAGGTTCCGACAATAGACGGAATTGCAGCCATGACACTTCCTCCAGGAACACAGGGAGGGCAGAGATTCAAGCTATCTGGAAAGGGATTCCCCTCGCCAAAGACTGGGGCAAGGGGCAACCAGTATGTAAATATAAAGATAGCTGTGCCCAGAGATATCACTAATAAGGCAAAGGATGCCATAAAGGAGATAGAGGCCCTTTATAGAGAGGAGCCGAGAAAGGGACTTGTGAGGAAATAATGGTCAAAAGAGATAAGAAACAGCCTTTATACATGATAAGTGTAGTTTCAAAAATGCTGGGCGTGCATCCCCAGACCCTGAGGATGTATGAAAGAGATGGTTTAGTAACGCCACAGAGGGCGCGAAGGTTAAGGCTATATTCTGAGGAGGATGTAGAAAAGCTACACCTTATCCTTGAACTCACAAGGGAGATGGGTGTCAATAAGGCTGGAGTGGAGATCATCTTGAGGATGAGGCACAGGCTTGAGTTTCTTCAGCAGGAGATGGAAGAGATGATGCAGCATCTGGAGAACAATTTGAGGAGAGATTTTGAAAGAAAGATTAGAAAGATATTCGTTGAGGATTAAGGAGGAAGTAATATGAGAATGGATAAACTAACCATAAAGAGTCAGGAGGCCCTTCAGGAGGCCCAGAGGCTTGCTGAAAGAAAGGGCAATCAGGAACTTCAGCCTGAACATCTTCTATGGGCTCTCCTTGAGGAGGATGAGGGCATTGCATCTCAGATCCTTAAAAGGCTTGGCATTGATACAAAGACACTGCAGACAGATGTAGAGAGGGAGGTAGATAAATTCCCTAAGGTTGTAGGTGCAACTCCTCTTGGACAGATATACATATCTCCAAGACTGAAGGAAGTCTTAGAGAAGGCATTCAGAGAGGCAGAGCACCTTACAGACGAGTATGTAAGTGTGGAGCACCTTCTCTTGTCCCTTATATCCATCGAAGGGTCATGTTCGGACCTGCTTCAGAGGTATGGGTGCACAGCAGATAAGGCCATGGCCGCAATGCGTGAAGTGAGGGGCACACAGCGCGTGACAGACCAGAACCCAGAGGATAAATATCAGGCCCTTGCAAGATACAGCCGAGATTTAACAGAGCTTGCAAGGAAAGGAAAGCTCGACCCGGTTATTGGAAGGGATGACGAGATAAGGCGCGTTATACAGGTCATTTCAAGAAGGACAAAGAACAACCCTGTGGTTATAGGTGAACCTGGTGTTGGGAAGACCGCAATTGCAGAGGGCCTTGCCCAGAGGATTGTTGCAGGGGATGTGCCTGAGACATTGAAGGATAAGCGTGTTGTTGCCCTTGACATGGGCGCTCTTGTAGCAGGCTCAAAATACAGGGGCGAATTTGAGGAGAGACTGAAGGCAGTGCTCAAGGAAATCGAGCAAGCAGAAGGCAAGATCATACTCTTTATTGATGAACTCCACACCCTTGTTGGCGCTGGCGCTGCAGAGGGTGCCATAGATGCTTCAAACATGCTAAAACCTGCCCTTGCAAGGGGAGAGTTGAGGTGTGTTGGAGCCACAACCCTTGATGAATACAGGAAGCATATAGAGAAAGACCCTGCCCTCGAGCGCAGATTTCAGCCCGTGTACATAAAGGAGCCCACAGTTGAGGACACAATATCAATCCTGCGAGGTTTGAAAGAGAGATACGAGGTCCATCACGGTGTGAAGATAAAAGACTCTGCCTTGATATCTGCGGCTGCGCTATCGCACAGATATATAACAGATAGATTTCTGCCTGACAAAGCAATAGATCTTATTGATGAGGCTGCATCAAGGCTAAGGATGGAGATTGACAGCATGCCTGTTGAGCTTGATGAGATAGAGCGAAAGCTCCGCCAGCATGAGATAGAGAGGCAGGCTTTGATAAAGGATGATTCAAGGGATGCAAAAGAAAAGCTGCAGAGAATCGGGAAAGAGATGGAAGAGCTTCAGGTAAGAAGGGATGAATTCAGGGCACAGTGGCTGAGAGAGAAAGAGATAATAGCAAGGATAAGGGATATCAAGGAGCAGATAGAAAAGACAAAGATCGAATCTGAGCGTGCAGAGCGTGAAGGAGACCTTGGTAAGGCGGCTGAATTAAAGTATGGAAAACTGCTTGAGCTGCAGAAGTCGCTTGAAACCGAGAACAAAAAGCTTACTGACGCCCAGTCAAGGAGAAAGATGCTGAAAGAAGAGGTTGATGAAGAGGATATTGCTGAGGTTGTATCGAAATGGACAGGCATACCAATCTCAAGGATGCTTGAGGGAGAAGTGCAGAAACTCATAAAGATGGAGGACAGACTTAAACAGAGGGTTGTTGGTCAGGATGAGGCAATAGAGGTTGTTTCAAATGCGGTGAGGCGTGCAAGGGCTGGAATCCAGGACCCTAACAGACCGATAGGCTCATTCATATTCCTCGGGCCAACAGGTGTTGGGAAGACAGAGCTTGCAAGGGCCCTTGCAGAGTTTATGTTTGATGATGAAAATGCAATGATACGGGTCGATATGTCCGAGTATCAGGAGAGGCATACTGTGTCAAGACTTATCGGTGCTCCTCCTGGCTATGTTGGCTATGAGGAGGGCGGACAGCTCACAGAGGCTGTGAGGAGAAGGCCGTATTCTGTAATTCTATTTGATGAAGTAGAGAAGGCTCATCCAGAGGTTTTTAATCTGCTACTGCAACTTCTTGATGATGGAAGGCTAACTGATGGACATGGAAGGACTGTCGATTTCAGAAATACACTTGTCACAATGACATCCAATATTGGGAGCACACACATCCAGGAGATCCTCATGGAGCGTGAGAAACGGCCTGTAGCATACTGGGGCAGTGAAGAGGATGAGAGAGAATTGAAGGATAAGGTCATGGAAGACCTCAAGGCATTCTTTAGGCCGGAATTCCTGAACAGGGTCGATGAGATTATCATTTTTAACCCGCTCTCTATGGAATTGCTTAAGCAGATAGTTGAGATACAGGTCGGAAGGATGAAGAGATTCATAAAGGAAAAGAATGTTGACATAAGGCTTTCAGATTCTGCAAAAGAGCACCTTGCAGAGATAGGATACGACCCTGTTTATGGTGCAAGGCCCTTGAAGAGGGCATTGCAGAAGGAGATACTAAACCCGCTTGCAATAAAGCTTCTGGATGGGACATTTAAAGAAGGAGATGTGGTTGAGGTTGATTTTGAAGATGGCAGGGTTGTGTTCAGAAAAGAGACTTTGGTTGAGGCAGTTAGAAGTTAAGGGGTTTTAAAATCCACAACTTCTAACTTTTAACTTTCACGCTGCCTGCCCCTGGCAGGCGAAAACCAAAAAGGAGGTGTTGGATATGTCTATTGTGAAATGGAGTCCAATGAAGGAACTCGAGGAAATGAGGAGGGATATGGAGAGGCTCTTTGATGAATTCTTTGAGCCGACCCGCAGGCGCAGGCGCTGGTGGCCAAAGCCTTCTGAGGTTGGAGTAGTAGTTCCTAATATTGACATGTATGACAGGAAGAGCGAAATTGTCGTAAAGGCCGAACTCCCTGGCGTAGAGAAAAAGGACATTGACCTCACAATAACAAAAGACTCCCTTACAATAAAGGGTGAAGTAAAGAAAGAGGAGGAGATAAAAGAGGAAAACTACTACGCCTGTGAGAGGAGTTATGGCAGCTTTACAAGGACGATTGCCCTTCCGACAGAGGTTGATAGCGAGAAGGCAAAGGCCACATTCAAAAACGGTGTTCTCGAGATAGTCCTTCCGAAGAAGGAAGAGGCAAAACCAAAGGAGATAAAGGTTGAAGTATCTTGATGACTAACAAGGGGTATGGAGACTGCTTCTCCATACCCCTTGTGTTTTATCTATCAACCTCAAATCCCCAAAATAGACATAGAGTTATAAACTGGCTGATACCAATATCTGAGGCAGGCATGGCAGGGTTCACCCCGCACTACGGATGTAGTGCT
>DYHX01000022.1 GCA_020723925.1 Nitrospira japonica
CGCCTGTCAAAGAGTGATTTATAATCAAAGAATCGCTCAATTTGGGTAATAAATACGTCGCATTGAAGAAATTTTGAATCCATGTCTGCATCTTTTGGGTTAATCCAGCGATAGCCACAGGAGGTATGGCAGGGAGGGTGAGGTAGGGGGTGTCAACAAATTCGCTTTATGAGCAAGATATGAAGGCATTAATCTTGAGCGGCGGTAAGGGCACGAGACTAAGGCCACTTACCTACACAACAGCAAAGCAGCTTGTCCCTGTGGCAAATAAGCCAATACTTGGCTACGTCCTTGACCATATAGCAGGGGCAGGGATAAAGGATGCAGGGATTATTATTTCCCCGGAGACAGGGGAAGATGTAAAAAGATATGTAAAGACAGGCTCGGATTGGGGACTGAAGGCAAGGTATATTTTACAGTCAGAGCCTCTCGGTCTTGCCCATGCGGTTTCAACTGCAAGGGATTTCCTCGGAGATGATGATTTTATAATGTACCTTGGTGATAACCTCCTTAGCCGTGGAGTTAAGGATTCGGTAAAGAAGTTTAAATTAGAAAGGCCTGATGCCCTGATCTTTCTTAAAGAGGTGGATAACCCAAAGCAGTTTGGTGTTGCCCAGCTCGACAAAAAGAAAAAAGTAATAAAACTAATCGAGAAGCCTGAAAATCCTCCATCAAACCTTGCCCTTGTTGGTGTGTATATCTTTTCCCGGAGTGTCCATGATGCCATTGCTCGAATAAAACCTTCTTTCAGAGGAGAGCTTGAGATTACAGATGCCATCCAGGAACTGATAAATATGAAGTGCAAGGTTGAAAGTGAAATTCTTGATGGGTGGTGGCTTGACACAGGCAAAAAGGATGATCTCCTTCAGGCAAATACAGTTGTCCTTGATGAATATATAAAGAGGCAGATTAAAGGCAGGGTGGATGGCAGGAGTCAGGTAAGCGGAAGGGTTACAGTCGAAAAGGGCGCAACTGTGGTAAATAGCATTATAAGAGGGCCTGTTATCATAGGAAAGGGTGCTAAGATTAAGGATTCCTTTATAGGGCCTTTTACCAGCATTGGTGATGATGTTACTGTTACAGGTTCTGCCATAGAGCATTCTGTGATCCTGAATAATTCAGATGTAGAAGGAGTGGAAAGGCTTGAGGACAGCCTCATCGGGAGGTGTGCGAGGATTATAAGGAATCAGAACAGACATAAGGCCCTTCGCCTCATGGTAGGGGACGACTCTATTATAGAGGTATGAGATGTCCGAAAAACAAGACATAGAATGCAGGCATGGCAGGGTTCACCCCGCACTACATCCGTAGTGCGGGGTTCATAATTCAGATAGCAGTTATAACTCTATGTCTATTTTGGGGAGATGTTCAGAGAAGGTGAAATAGAGGGAGTGGTAATAAAAGAGTTCATGGCATACTCTGACAGTCGTGGCTGGTTGTCTGAACTCTTCAGGCAGGATGAACTATTGGGGGGCTTCGAGCCTCAGATGGGTTATCTCTCTGTGACATATCCAAATGTTACGAGGGGTCCTCACGAACATACCGAACAAGCTGACTATTTCTGCTTTCTGGGGAACTTTAAGCTCTATCTCTGGGATAACAGGAAAGCCTCTCCGACGTATATGAATAAGAAGATTATCCAGACTGCAGAAAGACTTATCGTAATTGTGCCTCCAGGCATTGTTCATGCGTACAAGAATGTGGGTCAGACCGATAGTATGGTGTTGAATTTTCCTGACAGGCTCTATGCAGGCTGGGGCAGGAAAGATAAGGTAGACGAGGTGAGATACGAAAACGACCCTGAAAGCCCTTTCAAGGTGGAAGAATGAAAATACTCATTACTGGTGGCTGTGGCTTTATAGGTTCGAATTTTATAAGGCACATCCTTAACAAATACCCTCACTATGAAATTATAAATCTCGATGCCCTGACCTATGCTGGTAACCTTGAGAACCTGAGAGATATAGAAGAAAGTCCCCGATACAGTTTTATACGTGGAAGGATTGAAGGTGCTGCCACAGTTAAAGCGGTGATGAAGGGTGTGGATTGTGTGGTGAACTTTGCTGCAGAAAGCCATGTGGACAGGTCAATCCTTGATGCCCAACCTTTTCTCACCACAAATGTCATAGGCACCCATATCTTACTTGAGGCTGCAAGGGCTGTCTCTATTAAAAGATTCATTCATATATCCACGGATGAGGTATATGGAACCCTCGGAGATGAAGGAAAATTTACCGAAGAAACACCACTCAGGCCTAATTCTCCCTATTCAGCATCAAAGGCATCTGGAGACCTGCTTGTAAGGGCATTTTATGAGACCTACAAATTCCCTGCTATTATTGTGAGGCCATCAAACAACTATGGGCCTTATCAATTCCCTGAGAAGTTTATACCGCTAATGATCACAAACCTCCTCGAAGGAAAGCCAATTCCAATTTATGGCAGGGGTGAGAATGTTAGGGACTGGCTTTTTGTGGAGGACAATTGCAGGGCAATAGATGCGATCCTGCATGATGGGAAGGTCGGGGAGATTTACAATGTTGGTGGAGACGGCGAGAAGAGAAATATAGAGCTTGCGAAGAAAATCCTTGCGATATTGGGTAAAGATGATAGCTATATAACATTTGTAAAAGACAGGCCAGGCCATGACTTTAGATATGCCCTTAATAACTCAAAGATAGAAGGGGAGATAGGCTGGAGGCCATCCGTAAAAATAGAGGAAGGACTTGAGAAAACTATCCACTGGTATAAAGAGAACGAATGGTGGTGGATGCCACTTAAAGAGAGACTGTCTGCTGAGAGCAAGGGGTTCTGGGGAAGGTGAAGGTCCTCGTTACAGGCTCAAGAGGTATGCTCGCCCATGACCTTATTCCAGTATTAAAGGGAAGGCATGAGGTTTTTGCCTTTACAGAAGAAGAACTTGATATCATAAGCAAGGATTCTGTATACAATGCCCTGAATAATATAAAGCCTAATTTAATCATAAACTGCGCTGCTTATACAAGAGTCGATAAGGCGGAAGAAGAGAGAGATAAGGCATTTCTGGTAAACGGCATCGGGGTTCAGAACCTTGCCTTGATATGCGCTGATATGGAAATCCCTCTCTGCCATATAAGCACAGACTATGTCTTTGATGGTGAAAAAGGGAGACCTTACAGACCCTTTGATAATACAAACCCGATTAACACCTACGGCGAATCAAAACTTGCTGGTGAGAAATATATCCAGTGGATTTTAGATAAATTTTATATCGTAAGAACAAGCTGGCTTTATGGAAAAGGAGGCACTAACTTTGTCTCAACAATACTCAAGCTGGCAAAAGAGCAACCTGCCATAAAAGTTGTCAAAGACCAGAGAGGCTCTCCAACCTCTACCATAACTCTGTCAAATGGAATAAAGAAGCTCATAGAGAGCGGCTCTTTCGGAATATATCATATAACAGATGACTCAGAGGGCGGCATAAGCTGGTTTGACTTTGCAAGAGAGATTATCAGACTTTCAGGTCTCAAGACAGAGGTGACTCCCATAACCACAGATGAATTCCCAAGACCTGCAAAAAGGCCGCGGTATTCTGTGCTGGACATGGAGATGACACGGCTTGCTATCGGGCATGAGGCAAAAGACTGGAAAGCCGCATTGAAAATATTTCTGGGGATTTAGTGATCCATTTTCAATGTTTGCCCTTGACTCGTTGTATGAGGGACTGGAATTCGTGCCGAATGTGTTATACTTCTTAACACGGCAAGAGGTTGTCTATGAAAAATCTTTCACCAAATAAAAGAATTTTAGTAACGGGAGGGGCAGGCTTTTTAGGCTCACATCTTTGTGAGAGGCTTCTTAACGAGGGCCATGAGGTGCTTTGTGTGGACAATTTCTACACAGGGCGCAAGGCAAACATTGCTCATCTGATGGACAATCCGTATTTTGAGGTCATGAGACATGATATATGCTTTCCGCTTTATGTTGAAGTTGATGAGATATATAACCTTGCATGCCCTGCCTCTCCAATACATTATCAGTTTGACCCTGTTCAGACTACAAAGACCTCTGTACATGGTGTCATCAACATGCTTGGGCTGGCAAAGCGAATAAAGGCTAAGATATTGCAAGCCTCGACTTCTGAGGTATATGGAGACCCAACTGTTCACCCGCAGCCGGAAACATATTGGGGAAATGTCAATCCAATCGGCTCAAGGAGTTGTTATGATGAAGGCAAGCGGTGTGCCGAGACCCTTTTCATGGATTATTACCGACAACACAAACTGAAGATTAAAATCGTACGCATTTTCAATACGTATGGCCCCAACATGGCTATGAACGATGGTCGGGTGGTTTCTAACTTTATCATTCAGGCATTAAAGGATGAGCCGATAACAGTTTATGGAGACGGTTCCCATACCCGCTCGTTTTGTTATGTTAATGATCTCGTTGAGGGAATGATTCGGATGATGGCTGGGCCTGATGACTTTATTGGGCCGGTTAATCTCGGCAATCCAGATGAATTCACAATCCTTGAGCTTGCAGAGAGAATAATTGACATAACAGGCTCAAAATCAAAGGTTGTCTTTAAGCCACTGCCGGCAGATGACCCAAAACAAAGGCAGCCTGACACTACCTTAGCAAAGAACAAATTGAACTGGACGCCAAAAGTCAAGTTAGAGAATGGCCTCAAGAAAACAATAGAATATTTTGAAAACTTGTTAAGACCCTAAGCGCTATCTTTAAAGGACAATTATGAAAGCAAAGAAAAGGACGTTATCCAGACAGCAGAAAGATGCACTGAAGGAAAAGATTGTTTCAATTCTTGAGGGCGACAAGCGCGTTGTCTTTGCATATATCTTTGGCTCTTTTGTGAAGTCGGATGAAATCGAAGATATCGATATCGGAATTTTTGCCCTCGATAATGAACTCGAAAATCCTCTGGAGTACGAATTAAAATTGGAGGGAGATATAGAAACTTCCACAAAAATACCTGTGGATGTGAGGGTACTCAATAATGCCCCTGCATCTTTTGTTTTTAATGTGATAAAAGGTGGACATCTTCTAATAGATCGTGACAGCAATCTAAGGGCAGACTTTGAATCATTGATGCTGAAAAAATATTTTGATTTCGAGCCCTTTAGAAAAGAATATCTAAGGGAGATTTTGAATGCCACGGCGAAGGAATGATTCGGATGATGGCTGGCCTGATGACTTTATTGGGTCGGTTAATCTCGGCAATCCAGATGAATTCACAATCCTTGAGCTTGCAGAGAGAATAATTGACATAACAGGCTCAAAATCAAAGGTTGTCTTTAAGCCGCTGCCGTCAGATGACCCAAAACAAAGGCAGCCTGACATTGCCACTCCTTATTTGTTAACTTCGTTTTGTCCCATTTGAAATGTAACTGAACAGGTTGATTCACTGATGGATTTTTAATAATACCTCATCAACACTTATATTTGATATGTTCTTCTCTTTTCCCAAAAGCGGAAAATGTATGAGTCCTTTGTTAGGCGAAGGGACTGCCTGTTTCATTATTCCATGATTGACATCTCCCCACAGAGAGATGACAGTTATAGGAAAGCATACATCTAAATAATATGCTATTGAAAGAACCCCTCCATCAGGGGCAATGAGCACCTTACAGCGGTTTTTAATTATAGAGAGCATCTCAAGCAGACTGGTTTCTCCTCTGAGGTCTATGATTGAGGGGAGATTAAAAGAATCCCTTTTGTTGCGACCGAACAGTATGATCTTTGTATCGGGTCTTTTGGAGAGTTTTTCAAAGAGAACCTTCCAACTTTCTACTGGCAAATCCTTTCTGTATCCGTAGAATTCTTGGGTTTCTGTATTTACATGAACACCGATGTAAAACTGTGATTGGTCATGCAGATTAAAACGCTCCCACAGGCTGTCATATTCCTTTTTCCATGTCAATCTCGGTGTGAGCCTTCCTCTCTGCCATGACAACCATTTAGTAGGGTTAACATTATCAAGGAAGATATCATAGTCGGTTTTTTTAATATTTAACCTCCCCAATGTATCCTCCATATCTACAGGAGCTCCTCTCCGCCACCATGATACACCTATAACATTTACACCATTAAGTAGATAGAAGGCCTCTTCCAACTCTTTTCGTGTAATAAAGGTTATCTCTGCATCAGGGATGAAGGTTTTTATCCTGTGAGTCAAGGCATAAAGCCCGAGTGCTATATCTCCAAGCCCCCTGCTCCATGCAATAAGAAATTTTCTCCTGTTATCCCTTGCTGCTTTTTTCAGCAAACGGTCAAATTCGTTTCCTTTAATTTTTTCAAGCAACTTAACTATCATTGCTCTTTTTGCAAACAATTAGATACTGTTGAGTAAGGAAATTATCTAATTTATTGGAAAATAGCTTATTTGCAAATTTCATAATTCCACTTGCCTTTTTATTTCTTTCAATTCTTTCAATATCATAACCTGAAACTGCAAACAAGTTTTTTATAGTAGCTAAGGAGAAAAATCTTAAATGCTCTACATCCAGAATGCCTTCATCTCTGTACAGCCATCTATCCCTAACAATTTCCTTTATTATTTTATAATGTCTGATGTTAGGAATACTACATACTATTCTTCCATTACGAGAAAGATACCTGTGAAATCTTTTTAAAACTGACCACGGGTCTCTCAGATGTTCTAAGACATCAGCAAATATTATACAATCAAAAATCACTGGCTCATCAAACACGGTATCTGCCTTCTCTACATCTGTCACAAAAACCCTATCACTGTTTTTTTCAGCTTCCTTTGCAATCTCTTTGTTTATTTCTATTCCCCACACCCTCAGAGATGGATTCTTCTTTTTCAAGGCTTTGCCGAGCATCCCGCTGGCACATCCAACATCAAGGATAAATTTCGCCCATGGAGGTATAAGCTTAATTATTTCTTCACGGCTTTGATGGTAATAGTGGTAAGGTTTAAGCCCAGTAAAATCATTTGATAGCCTGAATTTATCAAGCTTATTGCCCCACTTCTTCATAAATAGGCTGTTGTTGTGTCGTGTTGTTTTTTTCTTGAAGCGATTTCCTTTTTCTTTTAATGAGACCTGTTCAAAGTGTGTTAGTATGCTCTGAGGACAGAACATAACCTTAAATCCCAGACTCCTGGCCTTCAAGCAGAGGTCTATATCCTCAGAGCCTTGAATATATTTTTCATCAAAGCCTCCAACCTTTTCAAAAAGTTCTTTAGGGATAAGCATACATGCACCTGTTACTGCCTCGCATTCACGGATTTCCATAGCATGGGGGATGTCGGAAGGATATTTTTTAAAGATATGCCTGCGATTCCCTCTATAGTCAAACACTACACCTATGTGCTGTATTGTGCCATCAGGATATAAGAGCTTACTCCCCACTATCCCGCAGCCCTGCTGCTGAATCAGGCTTACCATTGCCCCGAGCCAGTCTTTGTGGGCTATTGTATCGTTGTTCAGGAATAAAAGTAACTCTCCATCTGCAATTCTTGCCCCTTCATTGTTGCCCTTTGCAAAACCAAGATTTGCGGGACTCATGATGACTTTATAATTGAATTTGTTATTAAGTGAACCCCGCACCACGGCGTTATCATCAGGAAGGAACTTAGACCATCGTGACTTTCTGATGGTGCGGGGTGAAGAGATAAATTCTTTTGTTCCTGCCTCTGTGGAGCCGTTGTCAAATATTATGACTTCGTAGTTTGGATAATCGGTATTTTCCTCAATAGATTTTATACACTGCTTGAGGTACTCAAGTTTATTCCAGTTAAGAATTATGATGCTTACCTTTGGTTCCATCATCCTGTTTCTTCACAGAAAACAATCCGAACATAAGACCACACCATCTTTTTTTAAACTCTCAATTGCATTTATCAGTTTTTCTGCACGATGTTTATAGGTATGCTCACCTACCACTCTTTTATAGGCATTTTCTGCAATCCTCCGCCTCTTTTCAGGAGAGTTTAAGTAATATTTTATTTTTTCAAAACAGTCATTCAAATCTTTAAACATAACAATTTCTCCTCCTTCTATAAAATCATCTCTGGCATGAACCCTCTCATCGGTCAGCAGAAATCCACCACATGCAGGAATACCATAACACCTCTCTGGTAACCCCCAGCTTTTTATCTCATATCTGTCAGCAGCACATCCATAATTCAGGTTTATCTTCGCCTTCTGTATTAGTTTTACTTGGGCATCAAAGTTTAGATTTTTGCTATCTACAAAACTGTAGGTAATATTATTTTTTCTGAGCAACTCGCCCAATGATTGAAGAAATTCAAACCTCTTTTTATGTTCAGGGCATTTTCGGGCATCAATATTTCCAATGAATGAAACATCTATAGTGTAAATATCGGGGTTCCTGAGTTCCTCCAGCATAACCCTGCCGAGATTATATTTACTTGTCCATGCTGCATTTGGGAGATAAAGAACCTTTCCATCCTGTTCTGAGAATTCCTGAAGGGAATGTGTGGCAAAGATATCAACAAGTCCTAATTTTAAAATGGCTGTAAGCTTCCATCTCCGTGCACCGATATTTGGTGTATCACGGCACCAGGTAACTACCGGAATCTTAGCCTTTTTGAGTTTATGTGCCAATCTTAGAAACTTAAACTCATCCTTTAGAATCTGTTTGAATTCAAAAATAACTGTATCTATGCTATTTGACAATATCCCATCTATATCCCACAGATTGTATATAACAGAATGCCCTAATTCTTGTAATGCCTCTTCAAGCCTCTCGTTTTTATGCCTGTAATTTAAAGCTATTATCATAGTTTTTTGATCTCACTAAAAAGAGCTGAAAGCTCTTGAGCATTTTTCTTATTGCAAAACAATTGCATAGCCCTATCCCTGGCCTTCCTGCCTAACCCTTCCCTGAATGGTCTATCCTCCATAAGCCTCTGCAGACTGTCAGCAAGGGCATAAAAATCCCCTGGTGGTATTAGAATCCCGCAGTCTCCAACCACCTCTGGTATAGAACCGGTCATTGTTGATATCACAGCCTTTCCACTTGCCATTGCCTCAGTTAGGACAAAACCAAATTGCTCCTGCCAGGTCATGGTTGGATAACTCGGAAGTACAAATACATCAGCCATTCTATAAATATCAGGTAGTATATCATAAGGGACAAAGTCTAAAAACCTGAAATACCCTTCTGTGCCTGTTTCCTTTATTAATTTTTTCATGTTTTCCTTCTGGGCGCCTTTACCGACTATAGCAACAGTAAAATCCGAAATCCTTTTTTGTTTTAAAATCTTAGCGGCATAAATAAGGTTATGCACACCCTTCCATGATACAAGTTGTCCAACATAGAGAATAACAAAGGAGTTCATGTCTATTTTATTAGCAGACATAATATCCAGCGGCTTAGGTCCTGGTCTGAACCTATCTGTGTCCACCCCGGGATATAATAATCTCAATTTCTCCTCTGGAATACCCTCTAATTGCAACGCCTTTTTAGCTGTCCTGGTAAAAGGTAAAAACAAATCTACCTTTTCCATTACAAATTTTTTCATAAAACTCTCCCTCTCGTCAAAGATAACCCTATGGGGTATATTTTCCCACCATGAAAGTATGAATTTAAAACCGAAGTTATCCTTCAGGCTTGCCAGGGTATAGGCTGACCGTATGATATCGCTTGTGTAAACAATATCCATACCTTTAAGGTATCTCCTCAGACTGAAATAATAAAAGTCCATCTTTCTGTAGGGAGCTGCTATTATGCGTTTATAGGCAGTTGCAGGTGACTTCAATGCCAATAATATCTCTTCTGAATGCCTGAGAAAATGTTTTTTTAACTCTATGGCGCGCACATCATAAGTGTTTCTTTCACCTATAAAAACTGTTATATCATGCTCATTTCTTAGAGGCTCAAAGCGCTGCAGTCCCCATTTATTTGCCTTGCCGTCAACTGCTATACCTATCTTCAATTTGTCTCCTCCATAGATACTCTCTGTAAGAAAGTATGCTACTGCTCAAAGTTTGCTCGCATCTTTAGCAATAAGTCCACACTACCTAATACATTACTGACCGTTATCTGTTCCATGCATTTTGGAGCTTTACATTTTTTTCCGATGCAGGGATCACATACCTTTAGTTTAGAGATTACCTTAATTTTTCCAAGTGCCTCATGCGGTCCGCAGAGTTCAGGGTCGGTCGGAGCGAACAGGGCTATAGTTGGTGTTTTCAGAGCAAATGCAATATGCATGGGACCTGTATCATTGGTGATAAAAAGACACATCTTTTCTATAATGGCAGCGGTCCCTCGCAATGAGAGCCTTCCTGCAACGGAGATGGCTCCTTTGATTCTAACAGCAACCTCCTGAGCCAGTGCCTTTTCTTGCGAATCACCGGTTATTATAATCCTGCATTTAAATCTTTCCGTAAGTATATTCCCCAGAGTTATAAAGTTCTCCTGAGGCCAGCATTTAAAAGGTTTCTGTGCACCCGGATGAAGACCCACTAATAATGAACCCTGAGTAATACCAGTATTTTTTAAAAATCTTTCAGCCGTGTCTCTGTCTTTACCTGTTAAATAAATAGAGATGGTCTTATTAGAAGTTTCGGCTCCTATCAGATTAATGAGGTTTAATCTTGCCTCTATACCGTGTATATTATTCTGCGGGGCGAGTCTCCGTGTAAGTACAAAATCAAGCTCCTTGTTCTGTCCCTCAATGCCAATGATTTCGGCTGCCCCTGTTAAAAAACTTATTGGCCATATGGTTCGGTCGGAGGCATGGAATATGAATGCTATATTAAATTTTTTCCCCCTTAATGCTTTTAGAATGGCTGGTAATGAAAAAAATCCTCCTACTCCCCGCCTAAAAATAAAGAGTTCATCTATGTTGGGATTCTCTTTCAGGAGTTCATATCCTAAGGGGTTTGTAAGAACACCAATATAGCTTTCTGGATAGGTTTCTTTTAATGCCCTGATGGCAGGAGTCCCCCAGAGGGTATCACCAATACCTGTTGTGCTTATTATCAAAAACTTAGATGGGACAGAATGTGGAAAATGTTTTTTGGGGAAATTGCACCTTCTTGACAAGGCAATAATACTTTTAATTGCGCTAATTTTTGCTTTTTTAATTACATTTCTCACATCAAAAAATATCTCTCTGCCTTTATTTTATGGATTTCTATCTGGGGGAGATGCGCTGACACCTTAATTCCAAAACTTCTCTACAGCGGCAATGACATCCCCCACAGTTATCAGATTCACATTTCTACCTTTTTTTAATATTATATGTCTTCCCTGCGGAGACCATTTGTTTTCATCCGTCCAGCAAAAAAGAACTATCGACGGTGTTCCTACTCCTGCTGCTATATGCATGGCACCGCCATCGCTACCTATAAATAAGTCAGCACTCGCCACTAAGGCGATAAACTTTTTAAGCGTGTCAGTCTCATATAAGATAGGTTTGTTTTCCATCAGTGATGCTACCTTCTCTGCCAGCCATCTGTCTCCCGGTGCCCAGCTCAAAACATATTTTATCTTCTTAGTCTTTATAAGGGTGTCGCCTAACCTTGCAAAGTGTTCTGGCTTCCACCTGCCTTCTTTTCTATTACAACTTACACTGCAGAGTATTATTTTATTTGAACATTGTTGCTTATCAAAGGAGTCTTTTACCGCCATCCGGGATGGTTCATCTACAGGAATAGATATATCTGTTTTAAAAATTGATATTCCAATGGTCTCAAGAAGGCGTAAACAACTTTCTATTTGATGTCTTGGATATCCATCGTTTTGTGCTGGAATATTATAGCAGAAGTTAAGTATATGCCCTTCATTGGGTATGTATCCAACTCTATACCGTGCTCCTGTGAAATAAGTGATACAAGCAAGACGAGACGAAAAACCGACCTTTACTGAGATGGCAAGGTCAAAGTTAGTAGATATTTGTCTCTTAAATTTCCATAAGCCCGTAATACCTCTCTTCCAGATAAATATCTCATCAACAATAGACAGATCTTTTAGCAATTCATAACCAGCTTTTTCTGTAAGGACAGCGAGATGAGCATCAGGGAACTCCTTTCTTACGGTTCTCAACAAAGGGAGTGTGCATATCATATCCCCTATTCCATCTCGTCTTATAATTATGATATTTGAAATCTTATCCTTATTAAATAGGGTAGTATTTTCCTTGAATGACTTGTGAATAGTAAAAGAAAAAATGCTCTGCAATAAACGCTTTAAAAACATTTTAAGGCTTAGCATGGTCTCAAATCTTCCAATCGTTTCTCGATAGTTTTCGTAACTTCTCCAATGGATATAGCCTTCAGGCAATCTCTCGGTAATATCCCTTCACATGCTCCTTTAGGACATGGCTTACATGACATGGACTTTGTAATAGCTATGTGGTGGTTTCCCCATGGCCCCCAAATCTGAGCCTCTGTCGGCCCAAAAAGGGCGATAACAGGCGCTCCAACTGCTGCGGCAATGTGCATTGGGGCAGAATCCACACCAAAAAACAGTGTGGATGCCTTTGATACTGCAGCGAGCTGTTTAATAGTGGTCTTACCACACAGGTCAATTAAAAGTGACGAGTGACGAGTGACGAGTGATGAACATAAAGATAATATTCTTCTGGCTTTATCTAACTCTCGCTTGTCAGGAGATGATGTAACAACTACTTTTATCCCTTGTTCAACAAGCCGTGTTATCACCTCCGCCATGTATTCATCCTTCCAGCATTTAAAGAGCCATCTGGAAGTGGGATGGATATGAACAACCGTATCGCTTTCTGCTATCCCATGTTCGTTAAAAACTTCTTTTACAAATACCCTATCTTTATCCGGTATGAAAATATCCACTGCGAGATTTTCGGTAGAAATACCAAATTGTTTTATTACCGCAAGATTTTGCAATACTATATGCTGGCTGCCGTCCTTTTTGGCGAGATGTGTATATGAGTATCTCTTTCCTAAAAAGCCATCTCTCACGGGGTCGTATGCAAGCCTGTATCTTGCACCTGAGAAGAATGAGATTATGGCAGCCCTGTCGCCACTTGTAAGGTCAACGGTCATATCAAATCCCCTTGCCCTGTTCTGCCTTAGAAATAATAGTTCCATTAAGTATCTCCGTAGGGGATTTTTCTTCTTGATATCTCTCTCAAACACAATAATCTCATCAATCAGGGGATTTCCTGTTAAGACATCTTCTGTTCCTGAATTGACAAGAGTAGTTATGTGTGCATCGGGAAAGTTTTCTCTCAGTGCCCTGAATACAGGCACGGTAAGAAGCACATCGCCGATATGTCTGAGTTTAATTACAAGGATTTTTTTGATATTTTTAAATCCATGTTTCATGATTCCATTATTCAAGCCTGCAAATATAAAACATCTCTTTTAATCTATGTTTATAGGTGTGATAGTTAATTGTTCTCAAATACCCCTTTTCTGCTATATCCTGCATCTCTTTATCGCGGGTAAGGAAAAATGATAATTTTTCTCTGAGCTCTGCTATGCTTCTATATAAAACGATTTCTCTTTCAGGTTCGTACAGTTCTGGTATCTCCTCTTTATAATCTGAGATTTGAAATGCACCACATCCATTAGCCTCAAATACCCTCGGGTTTATACCAAAATTCCATTTACCGAACCATGCATGGATGTTCAGAACAATCTTAGATTGATTAAATACGTTTACCATCTCTTCGGGTGAAAAGCACCTGTCATTTACTATCCTATTGATGAGAACTGATCTCCTTTTGAGTTTCTTCTTTTTCCACGGTCCCAATATACACAGATTAAAGGCTAAGGCAAGCGAATTTAACACCCCTTCGCGCTCAGGACCCCAGTCGCCGGCAAAACAGATATCATATTTTTTATCAATATTTATGAGTTTTTTGTGACCAGAGGGAAAACAACCCACTGGGAGATAAAAAACATTTTTAATTCCTTCCCTGTAATAATCATTAAGGCTACCCTTTGAATTGGTAAAATAATAGTCATAATAAGATGCATGTAAAATGGATCTTTTAAACTGGGGGGGATCATTTAGCCACCAGCAAACGGCAACAATTCCAATAGATTTTATTTGCTCGATGACCATTTTTTTATGGTCGAAGCCGAAGATTGTCAGGAAGACATCGAGTTTAAATTTTCTGATTGATGGAATCAATCTTTTATCCAGATAAGAGAGAAATCTCTCTTTTGAGAGTTTTTTGAGAAATCTTGGATATAAGCTATGAACACCATAGTTAAATAGTTTTACACTATGTCCCATTGATTTTAAGGTCTCAAAGACATAGTTATTCATTGGAACTGTATTCAGGTGCCCAGGGATGGTAAGGAAAATCTTCATCTAAAAAGTATATCCTTTTAAAGGCATATAAATAATCTTTTTATCCTTTAAGAGCTTTTCATATAATGACTCTATTTTATCAAGCATCGCTTCCATAGAATAATTTTCCTCAACAAGTCTCCTGCCTGCTTTTCCGAATTTAATTTTCAATTCAGGATTTCTATAGAGTTCAATAATCCTTTCTGATAGCTGATTGGGGTTCTTAGGCTCGATGAGAAATCCTGTTTCTCTATCAATCACTATCTCCTTTATAGCTCCCGCATCAGAGGCTACAACAGGCTTTCCCATTGCCATTGCCTGAAGGATAGACTGGGGTACACCTTCATTTGCATATGAGGGGTGAACAATGGCATCGAGTGAGGCTAAGATTTCAGGAATATCATCTCTATGCCCAAGCATGAGAATTTTATGTTCAAGCGAAAGGTTTTTAATCATATCCTTTATGTTCTGAAATTGCGGCCCATCACCTATTATATAAAAAGTGGAATCCGGGATTACGCTCAATATAGCTGGCACTGCCTCTATGAAATATCTATGTCCCTTCCAGCTTCTTAAGACGCCAACCATTCCTACGGAAAAATTATCCATTAATCCCCCCTGCCCCCCTGACAAATCCCCCCACCCCCCCTTACTAAGGGGGGGGTTAGGGGGGATTACTTTATTAAAGGGGTGTGTGTGGGGATTTTTTGATTGGAAAGCAGGCTTAACCTTTTCAGGGTTAAACCGCTCTAAATCTATCCCTGTTGGTATTGAAAATATTTTATCCGCATTAAATCCATTTTCCTTTATCATCCTCTGCCTTATCTCTTCACCTGTGGTTATTACAGCGTGAGGTAATATCTCGTATATTAAACGGCTGAGATATGATTTGCTGATGGGGGTTGAAAGGTGTCTTGTCCTGATTATTTTAGGTTTTACCCGGGAGAGTCTTGCAGCAATGCTTGCTACCCAACTATCAGAGGAGCTATGGGTATTAACAACATCAAACCTTTCTCTATTAATCAGAAGGCGCATCCTGAGAACCGAGATGGGATTCCTTTTCTGAAAGTGTGCGGGAAAGATATTAATACCCGATTCCTCTGCCTTTTTGAAAATGACACCCTCTAATGGTGCTGCAATTACCACACGATGCCCTCTCTTAATCATTCCGCGGGACTCCTGTATTATTCTTATCTCCTGTCCGCCCCAGCCAAGAGAGGCTTCTGTGTGGAGGATATTAAGTGGTCTCATTGATTACCTGTATAAACTCTACCGCAGCTTTCTCCAGGGGATATTTTTCTGCTTTCAGTCTTGCCGAGTAACCCATTGTCTCTAAATTGAAGAGGGTAAGTCTTATCTTTTCAGCCAATTCATTATAATCTAATGCATTTTCTAATATAAAGCCCTCGCCGTTTTCTATGAGTTCTGAGACTCCATTGTTTCTGGTTGTTATCACCGGCAGGCCTGATGTCATGGCCTCTATCGTCGCATTGCTAAAGGGGTCATAGATTGTTGGGAGGACAAAAAGGTCTGCTGCCGCATAGAATCTCTCGATCTCCTTTTGTGCGCCGAGGAAAATAATTTTATCAGAGATGCCATGCCTTTCTGCTATGGCCCTGTACTTGTTAGTGTCTCCTTTGCCTATAATCAGGGCCTTTATATCATCTTTTACTAAGGGAATTGCATCTATAAAGGTTTTAAGCCCTTTTCTCTCAAAGCCAGAGCCGACAAAAAGCAGCACCCTTGAACCGTCTGATATGTTAAGGCTATTTCTTGCATCCTCACGCCATTTGTCTTTATTTTCTGGGCTGAATCTTTTTAAATCCACTCCATTATAGATTATTGTTATCCTTTCTTCTGGCACAGCATAGTGCTTGATTATCTGTTCCTTTACCATCTTTGAGTTGGCAATAATAAGCCGGGTTTTTGAGAATAGCTCTTTTTCGAGATTAAGGAGCGAGATGTGCAGCGGATTTATTTTGAAAGAGAATTTTTTATAAGACGGTTCAATCTCTGACCTTATCCTGAGCCACTCTACGTGGCATCCCTCACCCGCCCTGTATATGTCCTGACATGTTGTTCTCTCGAAACTTATGACACAGTCGCAGTTCAGGTCTTTAATTGCTTTTTTTGTGTTTTGATTAAAAGTTATTATAGACAGGAACGAACCGAAGTGAGAAACATCTATCTTGTGAAAGATTACTTTTTCTTCCTCCGTCCATTTGTTTGCAAGTATATGTATTTCATTGCCTGCATTTTTCAGATGTCCAATAAGGGTTTGGAGATACCTCTCTGCCCCGCCGTGTATAGAAAAACTCTTTTTAATAAAGGCGAGGTTCATTCTGTTTTTACTTTATGACCCATTTCTGTTCCTGAATTGACAAGAGTAGCTATGTGTGCATCGGGAAAGTTTTCTCTCAGTGCCCTGAAGACAGGCGCAGTAAGGAGGACATCGCCGATATGGCGGAGTTTTATAACGAGAATCTTTTTAATGCCATTGAAATCCATCTACAACTTATGCGACTTCTGCTTCTGGTGGTTCTACCTCAAATATCTCCCATAGAGGAATCTCAATGGCATCTATGGAACAAAGGGTAATTACTTCTTGAGGGCCGAAGACCTCAGCTTCAGCAAATTTGCTGTCTTTTAGGCAAAATTTCTCTACGAACATCTCATCAGGATATACAAGGATATACTCCTTTACACCGAATCGCTCATAAAGCATCTTCTTTTCCCTCTTGTCTTTTAGAGATGTTGCCGGAGAGAGAACCTCTATGATTAAATCAGGGGCGCCATAGATTCTATCCTTTATCTTTTTCTTATCGCATACCACCATAACATCAGGCTGAACAAAGTTGAAATCATCCAGATATACATCTAGAGGGGCAATTGCCGCCACACATGGCTTACCTTTGAGTTTATCCCTGAGTATCCCATAAAAATTACCAGTGGCTCTTTGGTGGTTGAATGTAGGTGAAGGTGTCATATTAAACGCCTCTCCATCAATCACCTCCCATCTCTCTTCATCTGGCCATGAGAGATAGTCCTGCCATGTATATTTTCTGCCCGCTTCCCTTTTTAGTGAATCGCCCATAAAGCTCCTCCTTGTTGACTCTGGCTACAAGATATTTTACAGAAAACGCAATAAAAAAATCATATCAGATTTGGGAGAGAGGTGTAAAATTGACTTTAATTCTATTTTTATATATTTTAAGTCTATGGTGAAGTTAGGGCAGATCCTGATAGCCTCCAGTATCATCACCGAGGAGCAGTTGAAACAAGCCCTGAATTTCCAGAAGAAGGAAGGCGGAAGGCTCGGTACAAACCTCGTAAAACTCGGCTTTATAACTGAGGATAAACTTGTCACCTTCCTGAGCAAACAATACAGTGTGTCAGCAATAAATCTCGCCGACTACAAGATTAACCTGCCTGTCTTAAAGCTCATACCATCTGACATGGCAAAAAAATATTTGATTATGCCGGTTACCAGAGTAGGTGCTACCTTGACGATTGCGATGGCTGACCCGTCCAATGTATTTGCAATAGATGATGTTAAGTTTATGACCGGATACAATGTCGAGGTCGTTGTTTCAAGCGAATCTGCAATCTTAAATGCCATATCGACCTACTATGGAGGCAAGGGCGAGGGGCTTGTTGCAGCAAAGGCTACTGCAACCCAGGTGCTTCAGGCAAAGGATTATACGCTTTCGGATGAGAAAGCTGAAGAAGGCATATTAACATTTGATGAAGGACCGATTGTGGATATCGAGGAATTCGATAAGATTGTCGGAAACGCCCTTGACAATGTTGATGTGCTTGAGGAAAAAGAAGACGCAGAAGTTCTAAGGGAGGTAGAGGCGCCAATAGTGAAGCTTGTGAACGGCATTTTTGTAAACGCAATAAAGGCTGGTGCAAGCGATATCCATATAGAACCATACGAGCAATCCCTCAGGGTCAGGTACAGGGTTGACGGTGTCATGTATACTGTGATGAACCTCCCGCTAAAGATAAAGGCTGCGTTGACCTCAAGGGTTAAGATAATGTCTCGCCTTGATATTGCAGAGAAAAGACTGCCGCAGGATGGAAGGATTAAGCTGAAACTCGGCAAAAAAAGAGAGATAGATTTTCGTGTGTCAACACTCCCTACACTTTTTGGTGAAAAGACCGTCTTGAGAATTCTTGATAAATCTAACCTTCAGGTAGACCTCACAAAGCTCGGGTTCGAGGAAAAGGCACTGCAGGAATTTATGGAGGCTATCGATAAGCCTTACGGCATGGTCCTTGTTACAGGCCCCACTGGAAGTGGTAAGACAACGACCCTTTATTCGGCATTGAATTATCTTAATAAGCCTGGTATAAACATAATAACAGCCGAAGACCCTGTTGAGTACAACTTCCTCGGAATAAATCAGTTGCAGGTGAAAGAGGAAATAGGACTGACCTTTGCGGCAGCGCTGAGATCCTTCCTCAGGCAGGACCCTGACATAATCATGGTTGGTGAAATCCGTGATTTTGAGACAGCAGAGATCGCAGTCAAGGCAGCCTTAACCGGTCACCTCGTCCTCAGCACCCTGCACACAAATGATGCCCCCAGCACCATAAGCAGGTTGCTGAATATGGGTATCGAACCTTTCCTTGTGTCATCATCAGTCATCCTTATACTGGCCCAGAGGCTTGCCAGAAGAATATGTGCACAGTGCAAGGAAGAGGAGAAGGTTCCTGCCCCAGCCCTTGTAATGGTAGGGTTCTCAGAGGAAGAGGCACAGACGATTAAATGTTACAGGGGCAAAGGTTGCCCTGCGTGTAATGGTTCTGGATATAAGGGGAGGATAGCGCTCTATGAGGTTATCCCTGTAAGGGACGAACTGAAGGAGCTGATACTTGAAGGTGCTTCAACAAATGAGATAAAGAAGGCTGCGATCAGGCTTGGTATGAAGACCCTGAGGATGAGTGGTCTGACAAAGGTAAAGGAAGGTGTTACTTCTTTAGAAGAGGTTTTGAGGGTTACATTTGGAGATTAAACTGTGTAACACGTAACGCGGCACGTGTTACGTCTTAATGGGGATTATGGCAACTCTATATGACTTACTGAAGACAATGATAGAAAAAGGGGCCTCAGACCTCCATATAACTACTGGAAGCCCGCCCCGGCTCAGGGTTGATGGCAAACTAATCCCACTTGACCATGAACAATTAGGTCCTGGTGAAACAAAGGCCTTATGCTACAGTATCCTGACAGATGCCCAGAAACATAAATTTGAAGAAAACAATGAACTTGACCTCTCATTTGGGGTAAAAGGGTTAAGCAGATTCAGGGCTAATATATTTATGCAGAGGGGTGCGGTGGCTGGAGCCTTCAGAACTATTCCATTCCAGATAAGGACTTTTCAGGAGCTCGGGCTGCCAGAGATTGTGAATGAACTCGTAAAGAAACCCCGCGGCCTGATCCTTGTGACAGGGCCGACAGGAAGTGGCAAGTCAACGACCCTTGCTACCATGGTTGACAGGATAAATTCTGAGAGATATGACCATATTATAACCATCGAAGATCCCATAGAGTATTTGCATAGCCACAAGAAGTGCCTTATCAATCAGAGGGAGGTGAATGCGGATACAGTGTCGTTCAAGGCTGCGCTGAGATATGTCCTCAGGCAGGACCCTGACGTGGTACTCATAGGTGAGATGCGTGACCTCGAGACGATAGAGGCAGCCCTGACGGTCTCAGAGACAGGACACCTGACACTTGCAACCTTGCATACAAACTCTGCTGTCCAGACCATTAACCGTATCATAGACGTGTTTCCACCCCATCAGCAGGAACAGATAAGGGTGCAGTTGTCCTTTGTGCTTGAAGGTATCCTTGCACAGCAGTTGATTCCAAAAAAATCAGGACAGGGCAGGGTCCTTGCTGTTGAGATACTTGTGCCAAATCCTGCCATAAGAAACCTGATCAGGGAAGACAAGATACACCAGATTTATTCCATGATGCAAACAGGGCAGGCAAAATTCGGGATGCAGACCATGAATCAGTCTTTATTCGGACTTTATACAAAGGGCCTTTTATCTTACGAGGATGCAGTATGGCGCTCTCCAGTGCCTGAAGAACTGATCTCAATGCTCCAGAGGACATCAACCGCCTCTGGCAAAGGGAGGATATAAGATATGCCTACTGTATTTCGGTGGTCTGGGAAGACCATAAGGGGAACCGTTGAATCGGGTGAGATTGCAGCAGCCACAAAGGAAGAGGTCATTGCGCAGCTCAGGAGAAGAAATATTACACCTACTGTTATCACTGAGAAGCCTGTAGGGGCGAGGCGGCGCCTCGCCCCTACACTTGGTGGCAGGGTTAAAGATAAAGATATAGTCGTGTTCACCAGGCAGTTTGCTACCATGATAGACGCTGGGCTCCCGCTTGTGCAGGCCCTTGAGATACTATCAACACAGGTTGAAAATAAGACCATGGGCAAGACATTATCACAGGTCAAGACCGATGTTGAGTCTGGTTCGACATATGCCGATGCCCTTAAAAAACATCCAAAGATATTCTCCGAACTTTATGTAAATATGGTTGCAGCAGGTGAGACCGGCGGTATCCTTGACACAATCCTCAACAGGCTGGCGATGTATATAGAAAAGGCGATGAAACTGAAGAAAAAGGTGAAGGGCGCCATGATCTATCCATCAGTCATCACAACTGTTGCTATTCTCGTGATTGCTGTTATAATGGTCTTTGTTGTCCCTACATTTTCGAAGATGTTTGCCCAGCTCGGAGGAACACTCCCACTTCCGACAAGAATAATTATAAACCTCAGCAACTTTCTTGGTGGTATAGGCGGTATTTTAATCCTTGGTGTAATAATCGGTTTCTTTGTGTTTATATTCCAGATAAGAAAGACTGAAAAGGGCAAGAAGGCAATAGATGCAATAATGTTGAAACTGCCGATCTTTGGGATGCTTCTTAATAAGGTTGCTGTTGCAAAATTCACAAGGACACTTGGGACCCTTGTCAGCAGCGGCGTTCCTATCTTAGATGGTCTTGAGATAACAGCAAAAACAGCAGGCAATAAGGTCGTCGAATATGCGATTATGGACGTGCGAAAGGCAGTGATAGAAGGAAAGACCCTTGCAGAGCCTCTCACAAAGGCAAAGGTGTTCCCTCCAATGGTCACCCATATGATAGCTGTAGGTGAATCAACAGGCGCACTTGATGCTATGCTCGGCAAGATTGCTGATTTCTATGATGATGAGGTGGATGCGGCAGTCTCGAACCTCACGGCACTTATGGAACCGATGCTCATGGTATTTCTCGGAACAACCGTTGGCTTTATAGTCGTCTCCATGTATCTTCCGATATTCAAGCTGATTACACTTATAAAATAAAGATGCAGAATGCAGAAAGTGTAGGTTGGATGTCAGACAATCCCTTGATTAAAAAAATAAAGGCCCTGATAGCTTTCAGGGCTTTTTTCGTTACTCTGCTCCTTGGCTCATTCTTTCTGTTTCAGATAGGGTATGGCAGGTTCCCATACCCGCAGGCAACTCTGTACTTAATAATATTTCTTTATTCACTGACGATAGTTTACGCCCTGATCATCAGGAGGTTTAAGAATCTCAATGCCTTTGCATATACACAACTATCGATCGACTCACTGTCGGTGATTTCACTTATATTAATGACGGGCGGTATCCAGAGCTGGTTTTCATCAATAATGCTCCTGACAGTAATATCCTCCAGTATTGTCCTGAACAAGAAGGCAGGCTACATGATGGCAACGCTGAGCAGCATCCTCTATGGTTCAATGATAGACCTCCAGTTCTACGGAGTGCTTCCTATCAGTTTTGATCCAATGATCAGGGAGAAGGATTTTCTCTACAATATATTTGCACATATATCGGCGCTTTATCTGACCGCTTATCTTACAGGTTACCTATCTTCAAGACTTGAGAAGACCACAAAAAGACTTGAAGAGAAGGATATAGACCTCAGAGACCTTGCACTTTTTAACAAGGAAATAATAGAAAATGTTCCGAGTGGTTTATTTACGACAGACCTTACAGGCAGAATTTTAATCTTCAACAGAGCAGCCGAAAATATAGCAGGGGTAGAAAGAGAAATTGCTATAGGACAGCAGGTGGGTTATGTTTTCCCTTTTTTGGAGCATCCTGCGGAGATAGAGCGGATGGAAGGTATAATAAAACATAAAGAAGGCAGTAAGATTATCGGGTTGACACTTTCAGCTATAAAGGACGCTGATGGAAATAAGACAGGCTTTATAGGAATATTCCAGGACCTTACGCAGCTTAAAAAGATGGAAGCAGAGATGAAGTATAAGGAAAAATGGGCGGCGATAGGGGAGCTCTCGGCCAGTATGGCCCACGAGATAAGAAACCCGCTTGCATCTCTGAAGGGCTCGATAGAGATGCTAAGAGAAGATACAATGGCAGGTAGACATAAAGATCGTTTGATGGTGATCGCTATAGGCGAGATGGAAAGATTAAATAGGATAATTACTGATTTCCTTACGTACTCAAGACCAAATGCGCCAGAGTTTACAACCTTCGACCTTCACCTGGTGCTTGATGAGTCGCTCGAACTTCTCAAAAATACAGTTGAAAACAAAGGCGAGTCAACAACCCTTCGACAAGCTCAGGATGATAGTAGGCAGTCAAAAGGGAGTGGAAGCATTTTGATAAAGAGAGACTTCAGTGGTGCCTTGGAAATAACAGCCGACCATCAGAAGTTGCGCCAGGTCTTCTGGAATCTCGGTCTGAATGCCTTTGAGGCGATGCCTGATGGAGGGGAACTCAGGGTCAGCACAAGGGATTGTAATAATTTTGTGGAGATAGTCTTCAGAGATTCCGGCATAGGGATACCTTCAGAGAATATCGAGAAGATATTCTATCCATTCTTCACCACAAAGGAAGCTGGCACAGGACTGGGCCTGTCTATTGCATACAGGATTATTGAAGAGCATAATGGTAGAATAACTGTCAGCAGTAATCCTGACAAAGGGACTACTTTCGATATTACAATACCAAAGGGAAATCCGAACAAGACATAGAAGGCAGGCATGGCAGGGTTCATAATTCATAGCAGAAGGGTTCGAGGATCCGCCCTTGAATCCTATTATTCTTGGTATTAACCAGTTTATAGCTCTATGTCTATTTTAGGGGGAAATGGAAAATCTCAGAAGTAAAATCCTTATCATTGAAGATGAGAAGAGCATGCGGGATGTCCTGAGGATACTCCTTGAAGGCGAAGGCTATGAGGTTGCCTCTGCGGCTGACGGTATTGAGGGTCTGGACTGGCTTAACAGGGATATCTTTGACCTGGTAATCAGTGATATAAAGATGCCAAAGGTTAGTGGTTTTGAGGTCTTAAAAAGAGCACGCGAGATATCTCCTGATACGCTCGTGATCATGATAACAGCATTCGGTACAACAGAGTCTGCCATAGAGGCCATGAAACTCGGTGCATATGATTACATTCACAAGCCATTTAAAATAGATGAAATAAGGCTGATAGTAAAAAAGGCCATTGAAAAGAGAAGATTAAGCAAAGAGGTTTTCCTCCTCCGTGAGAAGATAAAGGCAACATATGAGATTGGCAATATAATTGGTAAGAGCCCGAAGATGCAGGAGATATTAAGTCTGCTACCGAAGGTTGCTCAGAGCAACTCAAATGTGCTTATAACAGGTGAGAGCGGTTCAGGAAAAGAACTCGTTGCTACAGCACTTCACAATCTCAGCCATCGCAAGGGGAAAAGCATGGTTGCAGTGAACTGTGCCACTTTTCCTGAAGGACTTCTTGAGACCGAGCTTTTTGGCCATATGAAGGGAGCATTCACAGGTGCTATCTGCAACAAGCAGGGACTTTTCGAAATAGCAGATGGTGGCACTATTTTCCTTGATGAGATAGGTGAGATGCCTATTAATCTTCAGGTAAAACTTCTGCGGGTACTTGAGAATGGCATCTTCAGGCGGGTCGGCGGCACAACCGATATTAAGGTCGATGTGAGGGTTATTGCTGCAACGAACAAAGATATCAAGGAGGCAATTAACTCAGGCACGTTCAGGGATGACCTGTATTATCGGCTGAATGTGATACCTGTGAATATCCCCCCTCTTAGAGAGAGGAAGGAGGACATCCCCCTGCTTATAGAGCATTTCATGAGGAAGTTTACGGCAGTAGGGAAAGGGTTCAGTCCGGACGCATTGAGACTGCTGATAGATTATCCGTGGAAAGGTAATGTGAGAGAGCTTGAGAATGTTATAGAGAGGACACTGCTGCTCACAGATGCAGATAAAGAGGAGATAACACCAGAAGACCTTCCAGAGGAGATATCAAAGTTTTCAGAGGACATGAAAAATATACCAGAACTGACAAGCGAGGGAATAGACCTCGACAGGATTATTGAGAATCTTGAGAAGCAATATCTTCTCAACGCGCTCGAACAGTCAAGGGGTGTCAAGACAGAGGCAGCGAAATTGCTCAACCTCTCTTTCCGCTCATTCAGACACAGACTCTACAAATACGGCATAAAGTTGGATTAAAAATGTAGGGGCAACCCCTGAAATAGACATAGGGCAGGCGTTTTCAAAATTTTTATAATCGACAGATTATTAATATGGCAATCGTGAGTGGCGTAATTATAAGGTTTATTCGTTTACGCCTCAAGAGGTTTTTCTGTGAGGTGTCGTATAAAAATTATTCACCAGCCTTTCCTATGTAACTCATTGTTATTACACTACATTGGCGTTATATGTCTATTTTTCTGGGCAACCCTTGCGGTTGCCAAAAATAATGGATTAGGATAAACGGGCAGGGGCAAGCCCTGCCCCTACTTGCGGGATAAAACCCTTTGAGGGTGTGTGTAGACATTAAGCCTGCTTCCTCTGATAAAGCCAACAACTGTCACACCTCTTTTTTCTGCAATCTCAATGGCAAGGTTTGTTGGTGCAGTCCTGCTTGCGAGTACCGGTATTCCCCATTTTGAGCATTTTGACGATATCTCCGATGAAATCCTTCCACTGGCAAGCATTATCGTCCCTTCAAACTTTATATTTTCAAGCAATGAGTAGCCAATAACCTTATCAACAGCATTGTGCCTTCCGATGTCTTCTGCATATGCAAGGATATTCCTTCCATCCGATATTGCGGCACTGTGCACACAGCCTGTCAGCTTATATAGTTCAGAGCGGGCATGGAACTGCTTGAAGATATTTCGCAGGTCTTCTGTATCTATCGAAAAGGTATCTGTTATTTTCTCTATCTCTGTCTTTCTTGCGAATGTTATGCCGCCTATGCAGCCTGAGGTCACCACCTTACCCTCTGTAGATACTTCGCCCTCTGCAGGGATATCAACAGCTATCTCATCCCCATATTCGATGCTCATCCTCTCTGCACACCACTCGCCTTTTATTACCCCCTCTGTCATGAAGAGCCCTACAACGAGCTCCCTTATCATCAAGGGGGTGCAGTAGAGGCTCAGGACCTCTTTGCCATTAACCGAGATCCTCAGTTTTTTTTCGATGGCGATTGCATCTTCGATCTCCTCAAAGGAGTTGTCTGTGCTTTTGAATATCTTTCTTTTAAGAGTCTCTTTCATCATTATCTAATATAATCGTTTATTAGTTTCATCGTCAAACTACACCGAAAAATAGACATAGAGCCACAAAATATAGTAAACCCCACACCAAAAGTTTTGGTGTGGGGTAAAACCAATAAGTTATATAGGAAAGGCTGATGAATAATTTTTATACGACACCTCACAGTAAAACCTCTTGAGGCGTAAACGAATA
>DYHX01000097.1 GCA_020723925.1 Nitrospira japonica
TCTTGTCCTTTTCGAACTTTGTGATTAAGCGGTAAAGTTTTTCCCTGAATGTTTCCTTATCAGGCATTTGGCAGATTATAGCATATCAAATTACTAATAAGACCATAAGTAATGCCACGTGACCACTTCTGTTCTGTCATTGTGGCTTGTCCGCAATCCTTCTTTAAGAAAGATTCCCGACAAGCGGGAATGACAAACTGTGTGGTTTTACATATGAACTCCTCAGTAATCAACTTCACATCATGCTTGACCTTGCAAGTGTTATAACAATCACCTCTTTTGCGCCAGCCCTGACAAGTTTTTTTGAGCATTCTCTGACTGTTGCACCTGTTGTCATTACATCGTCGAGGAGAAGCAATTTAAGGTTATTTATCTTTCCGTGCACCTCAAATGCATTTTTTAGATTTTTTGCCCTCTCCTTTGCAGAGAGCCCTATCTGTGGAGGCGTATTTTTTTCCTTGAGCAGTATGTCCATATAGACAGGGATTCTGAGTTCCCTTGAGAGAACCTTTGATATAAGAAGAGTCTGGTTAAATCCCCTTTCCCTGAGACCCTTCGTACTTAACGGGACCGGCACTATGCCATCGCATTCTGGTATGTCCATCTCAATTAATAGTCTTCCAAGTGGTTTAGCAAGCCTTTTTAATCCAGAGAACTTAAAAAGGTTAATCGCCTCTGCAAGGGCTCCAGAGTAAAGTCCATAACTCAGGACCTTTGAGAATGGAGGTTCCTTACTGGTGCATTCTCCACATTTGATAGAATAATCCGAGACAAGAGGAGTTGCACAGGTCATGCATGAAGGGCCTGAATATCTCTTAATTCCATCCCAACACGTGCTGCATATAGGTGAATGCAGGTATGTGTCTGATATGTTTTTGCATATGGGACATCTTGAGGGGTATATAAGATTAAGGATAAAGGCAGTTTTCATCCTTAATCTTTTCACTCAGAATTGTTCTTTTAGCATGATGATCTCTTCTCTCTTCTGGCCTGTTGATATTATCTGCACCTCAACCCCGAGTATTTTCTCTATCATCCTTATATATGATTGTGCTGCCTTCGGGAGTCCATTAAACTCCCTGATGCCGATGGTGCTCTCTTTCCACCCATCAACCTCTTCATATAGAGGCTCGCACTCCTCAAGCACAGCAACCTCTTTTGGAAATTCATCATATATTTTGCCCTCGTGTCTATAGCCAGTACATATCTTAATCTTCTCCAATCCATCAAGGATATCGAGCTTTGTTATTGCAAATCCTGTGAGGCCATTGATCCTTGCAGAGTGACGTAGCACCACCATATCAAGCCATCCACATCTCCTTGGTCTCCCTGTTGTCGCACCGAACTCTCCACCCCTTTCTCTAAGCTTATCTCCGAGGGGACCCCCTATCTCGGTCGGAAAAGGTCCACCGCCTACTCGTGTGGTGTATGCCTTTGCCACACCGAGGACACCTGTTATCTTTGTGGGACCAACACCAAGCCCTGTGCATGCACCTCCAGCAATTGCGTTTGAGGATGTGACATAAGGATATGTGCCGTGGTCTATATCAAGCATTGTTCCCTGTGCGCCTTCGAATAGTATATTTTTATTTTCACCGATCATCTTATTGATGATTATATCGGTGTCGGCAATATAACCTGAAAGTCTCTCGGCATATCCCATATATTCACTGTAGATATCTTCTACCTCGAACTTCGAAGCCCTGTAAAGGCACTCAAGGAGATTGTTGATGTTTGACAGGTTTGCTGTGAGCTTCTCTCTGAATACCTCTGGATAAAGGAGGTCTACAACTCTTATCCCTATCCTCGCCATCTTATCAACATATGTCGGCCCTATACCCCTGCCTGTTGTACCAATCTTCTTTGTGCCTTTGGACCTTTCGCTTTCTTCATCTATTGCCATGTGGTATGGCATTATCAGGTGGGCGTTTTTGCTCAGGAACAGGTTTCTATCAATATCTATGCCCCTTTTTTTCAACCCATTCATCTCCTCGATGAGCGCAGCAGGGTCGACCACCACGCCATTTCCGATAAGGCAGATTTTGCCGCTGTGAAGGATACCTGATGGGATAAGGTGGAGTATAAATTTTTCATTGTTTATTACAACTGTGTGGCCTGCATTGTGGCCTCCCTGATACCTCGCAACAACATCAGCCTTCTCTGTGAGAAAATCAACAATCTTCCCCTTGCCTTCGTCTCCCCACTGGGCACCAACTACAACTATATTAGGCATTTTCTAACCTCTCAGTTATTTTTTTAAGCTTAAGCGGGATAATCTCCCCTTTTCTATTCTTTGAATTTATCAATGTTACCACTTTTTTACTAACTTTATCCTCCTCTATTACAATTATATTAGGTATCGAAAGCTTTGAAGCATAATCTACAGAGTCTTCAAGCCCCCTCTTTATAATATCCCTTGTCACATTGTAACCTCTTACCCTCAGCTCTCTTGCAAGCTGAAGGGCATGAGTTTTGTCTTCACAGAAGTCTACTATCAGAATTGAAGCAGTCTCTGGAATACGCCCTACCTTACCTGTCTCAAGAGACTCCATTATCCTGCCGAGGTCAAGGGCAAAACCTGTTGCTGGTGATGGCTCGCCAAAATTTCCTACAAGGTTATCGTATCTTCCACCGCTGCCAATCTCATAGCCAAACTCCGGCAGGAATATCTCAAAGAACACGCCGGTATGATAATCAAAGCCTCTTGCCTCGCCAAAGTCAAAAATAATATTCTCAGCCACACCGTATGTCTTAAGGAAGCTATAGACATCAGTAAGGTTCTTTATCGCTCTCTCTGATATCTCGTTGTCCACGAGAGACGAGGCCTCAGCTATCTTATCTTCTTCGCCGAATAGGTCTATGAGCTTTATAAAAAGTCCTCTCTCCTTTTCGCTAATCCTGTTCTCAGAGAAAAGAAGCTCGATGTATGAAGACTCTTTCCTTTCGAATGCCTTCTGGATTTCGTGCTTGAGTTCTCTATCGTAACCCTTTTCGAGGAACCCTCTTAAGAAGTCCCTCTGGCTTACAGCAATCCTGAAATCTTTAATCCCCATCGAAGATAATGCCTCCGAGGCGATTGCGATTATCTCTGCATCTGCTTCTGGTTCTTTGAGCCCTATGAGCTCAGCGCCTATCTGGTATATCTCGCGCTGCCTTCCACCATGTTGTTCTTCGTATCTGAAGACATTGAGACAGTATGAGAGACGTAATGGCCGCAGGTCTTTAAGTGCACTACCTGCAATCCTTGCAACCTGCGGGGTTATGTCAGGCCTGAGCATCATCAATCTGCCTGTGCTCCTATCAGTGAGCTTGTAGCCTCTCTCAATAAGGTCTTCACCCATTCCTGCTGAGAGCACATCGAGATACTCAAAGATAGGTGTTACGATCTCATTGAACCCCCATCTCCGCATAACTCCAAGGATGGTCGACTCTATAGTCCTCTTTTTCTCTGCGCTTTCAGGCAGGAGGGTCACACACCCACGCGGGGTCATTAGGCGATCTTTAGCAGACAATTTCATACGAGATTAAAGGGTGATCAATTTAACCGAGAGGATATTTGGTAACCCCTTTACAGCTTCCAGCACGGCGGGAGTAGCAGGTGTATCTATGCTCACAACCGATATTGCCCTTCCTCCTGCAGTCTCCCTTCCAAAGTGCATCCTTGCAATATTTATATTGTTTTTGCCGAGGAGTGAACCAATATTTCCGATAACTCCGGGCTTGTCGTTGTTGTGTATGAAAAGCATGTTCCCCTCTGGTACTATCTCGACGCTGAAACCATCAATCTTGACGATGCGAGGGTCCTTTTTGCTGAAGAGCGTGCCGGCAAGGTAAGTCTCCCTGTCCTTTGCCTTTATCCTTATAGCAAGCATGCTCTGGTAATCACCAGCTTCAGCGCTCCTTGTTTCCCTTACCTCAATACCACGCTCTTTGGCGATGAGAGGCGCATTCACGAAGTTAACCGTCTCTTCGAGTATTGGTGTGAGCAGTCCCTTGAGTGCTGCAATCGTGACCGGCGCAGTATTCAGTTCCGAGGCATCTCCCATGTATTCTATTGTTACCTCGGTGATGCCGCCTTCGAATATCTGAGCAGCAAAACCCCCAAGCCTCTCTGAGAGATTAAGGTATGGTTGAAGCCTTGCAACCTGGTCTACAGGTATGGATGGGAAATTAACAGCGTTCCTTATAGTCCCGTATACGAGGTAGTCTGCTATCTGCTCTGCCACAGCGATTGCAACATTCTCCTGCGCCTCTGTTGTAGCGGCACCGAGATGGGGTGTGCATACTACATTATCAAGGCCAAGGAGGGGATTATCTGATTCTGCTGGCTCTTTTTCGAAGACATCAAGGGCTGCCCCTGCAACCTTTCCGCTTGAGATGGCCTCGTATAGGTCTGCCTCATTAACTATTCCACCCCTTGCACAGTTGATAATCCTGACGCCGTCTTTCATCATCTTTACGGTCTCTTTGTTTATCAGATTCTTTGTCTCTGGTGTCAGAGGGGTATGAATTGTGATAAAATCAGACCGCCTGAAGAGCTTTACAAGTTCGACCTTCTCTATGCCCATTGCCCTTGCCCTGTCTTCGCTTAGAAAGGGGTCATATGCTATCACTACCATCTCGAGCCCCTGCGCCTTTTTTGCCACCTGGCTGCCGATGTTCCCGAGACCTATAATGCCAAGAGTTTTGTTAAAAAGCTCAACTCCCATAAACCTCTTCTTTTCCCATTTCCCACCCTTCATGGATGCGGTTGCCTGCGGTATCTGCCTTGCAAGTGCAAACATTAAGGCTATTGTATGCTCTGCGGTAGTAATTGTATTACCGCCAGGAGTATTCATCACAACAATGCCTTTCTTTGTTGCTGCTGCCTTATCGACATTGTCGAGGCCTGAGCCTGCACGTCCAATTACTCTGAGGTTTGTTGCTGCTTCAATGATGTCTGCTGTGACCTTTGTAGCACTTCTTATAACAAGGCCGTGGTAATCACCTATATATGCCTTAAGCTCACCGGGCTTCATGCCGGTCTTCACATCGACTTCAAGCCCTGCCTTCTTAAGTATCTCAACGCCCTTTGGTGAGATGCTGTCGCTAACAAGAACCTTCATCTTTCCTCCAATATCCTTCTAAAAGCATCTCCTGTGCAACTGCAACGCCTGTCCCAAGTTTCACAGGATATCCCATTCCCTTTAATACCATCTCCACGCCCGCAATAGCAATTATAACATCAAACGTATCGGTATAACCTAAGTGCGCAATCCTGAATATCTTGCCCTTGGCCTGACCCTGGCCGCCTGCAGCAGTTATGCCATATTTTACTCTCAGGTTCTTATATATCTCCTGTCCGTCCATTCCTGCAGGGGCGCTTATTGCAGTCACCGCATTGCTCGGAGACTCCTTTGAGAACATCTCAAGACCAATGGCATCCACTGCTGCCCTCGTCGCTGCTGCAAGTCTCTCATGGCGCCTGAATGCATTTTCAAGTCCTTCTTGCTGGAGAAGCTTGAGGCATTCATTAAGTCCTATAATCAATGTAACAGGAGATGTGAAGCTCGTCTGGTTCTTGTATAGGGCTTCCCTCTCCTTCTTAAAATTGAAGTAGAACTTTGGACATTCTGCCTTATCAGCAAACCTCCATGCCTTTTCGCTCACACCAACAAATGCAAGTCCTGGCGGAAGCATAAGCCCCTTCTGTGAGCCTCCAATCATCACATCTATACCCCATTCATCCATTTTTAAATCATGGGCCACGAGGGCAGATATGGCATCGACCACGAGGATTGTGTCTTCGTACTTCTTTACAATCGATGCAAGTGCCTTTATATCATGGTATACGCCTGTTGATGTCTCCGATGCCTGGACAAATACACCCTTGATGGATAGGTCTTTCTTTAATGCCTTTTCAACATCCTCTGGCTTTACAGCATATCCCCACTCAACCTTTATCTCTTCAGCCGCAAGGCCGTATGCCTTGCATATCTTTGTCCATCTCTCTCCGAAGTTTCCGCCATTTATGACGAGTGCCTTATCTCCTGGGCTGAAGAAATTATTAACAGAGCCGACCATGCCTCCTGTGCCAGTGGAGCAGATGATCAACACATCATTCTTTGTCTGATACAGCCACTGGAGCCCCTTCTTTGCAGCATCGAGCACTGGAAGGAAATCAGGCGACCTGTGGTGGATAATCGGCATTGCCATAGCAAGCAGGGCCTCTGCGGGTACAGGGGTAGGCCCTGGTGCCAGAAGATAACGCTTTAACATTGGACTCCTCCTTTATCAAAAATCAAAAGTCATGATTAGTGACAGTGGATAGTGAATAGTCTTTACTGACACTGATAACTAACACCGACACTGATTTGATTTTTGCATTTGGATTTCCATTATCAAATTGAAGATTCCCTGCAGCAAGCTGCGGGGAATACACTCGCTATCCATTTAAGATAGACTGTGAAAATTAGCATAGCCAATGGTGTTTGTCAAGCCTGATAGAGGACCCCCAAAATAGACATAGAGTTATAAACTGGTTAATACCAATATCTGAGGCAGGCATGGCAGGTGAAAA
>DYHX01000023.1 GCA_020723925.1 Nitrospira japonica
CAGACCCTACTAACCTCAAAGGCTCTTTGTGTCTAAACGATGGGGTTCACTCCACTTGGTCCAATAAAGAATGTAACGATTAATGCGCTTGAAAGCATAATTAGGAAAAGGAATATTTTTATACTTAAAAGTATGCCAAATTTTGTCATATAAAGCATCTTCCATGAGGGTATCCTGGCAATTGTCAAAAGTGTGCCTGTTATTGCCATAATAATTATTGAGACCCAGCCAAGTATTAATTCCGCCTTAGGAAGTCCTCTTGCGGCATAGGCAGGTTTAAGAATTAAATGGACATACAGGATTGTCCCGAACCATACAATTCCTGTCATGATATGAAGATAACCGATAATGAAACGCACCACCTTCTGTGTGTTTTTAAGCGGTCTGTAGAGACCCTTTATCTTCATCTCGTTGAGGAAGTCTTCTCCAGCCTTTGTGAGCGGACCACTACCAAGCGCCTTAGTATGACATTTTATACATTCCTGTCCTGTCTGGTTGGCGTACTCTTCTGTTGCAAAGGATATTGATGGAAGGGGGATAAGGATAAGAAGACAAATATTTAAGAGCCATTTGTTCATGGCAATATGATAATGGAAACGGAGGATGGTGTTCAACCACCCTCCTTTATCTTATCCGAAAAATTGACAGGTTTTGGGAAGAAATCCCGGAAATGCCGATCTCTCTTATTAGTTTTACTACATTTCTTGGTTCTATCTCTATTTTTCGGAGAAATTTAGGCAATGTAAAATTTAGTTCACGCTGTTATAATATAAACCTATTAGGCATGATGGGTTAGGGAGGATTGGATTTATGAACAACACACCAAAAGATTACGAGATTTCTGACGAGGACCTGAGGGCTGCCCTTAGGGAAATAAAGACATATGTGGATATCACCGAGGAAGATCTGAGGAAGATTTATGTAATCGCTCTGAAGCACGCAAAAGAAAGGCTTGCCTTACGTCACTCAGCCAGCGATGTGATGACCAAAGATGTGATTGCTGTTAAAGGGGATGCTGATTTTCACGAGGCGGCAAGACTTCTTTCAGAAAACAAGATCAGCGGTCTGCCTGTGGTTGATGAGGAAAACCATGTGATTGGTATTATCACAGAGGCTGATATCCTTTCTTTGGCAGGTATGAAGCGGGGGCATACATTCAAAGATATCTTAAGGCATGTCCTTGGAGAGCCATTACCAGAGCGTAAGACAGGAAATAGGGTTGGGGATATCATGACCTCACCGGCCATAATAACCAAACCCGATGCGGATATAAGGGAAGTGGCGAGGATTCTGGATGAAAAAAGAATCAAGAGACTCCCTGTAGTGGATGATGAAGGCAAACTCATAGGGATAATTTCGCGGGCAGATATAGTCAGGGTTATAGGGAAATAATGAAGGAATACTTATCAAAAATGAAGGGTGGTGCAAAGAGCCCGCCTGGAGTTGGATTAACAGAGGTATTATGGTCATGGCTTGGCTCTGTGATAGGCATTGGCATTTGTGGCTATCTCTCCTCAAGATACTTTGAACCAAGGGATCTGATCTTAATAATAGGTTCTTTTGGTGCATCTGCAGTCCTTGTTTATGCTGCAATCAAAAGTCCCATGGCTCAACCGAGAAACCTGATAGGTGGCCACATAATATCAGGGCTTGTTGGGGTGGCATGTTATCAATTATTTGGTGGAACCCTCTGGGTAGCTGCTGCCCTTGGCGTATCCCTTGCCATTGTAGCAATGCTTCTGACAAAGACACTTCATCCACCAGGAGGCGCAACCGCATTAATCGCTGTTATCGGTGGCAATAAGATACACGACCTCGGCTTCCTCTATGCTTTTATACCTGCTGGGGCAGGTGCCTTTATACTTTTGTTAGTTGCCCTTTTAGTGAATAACCTTTCAAAGAATAGAAGGTATCCTGAATATTGGCTTTAATTACGAGAGCCATTCCTCTGAGAGGACATCTCCCTGAATACCCACAACAATAGCCTTGACCGAAACCTTTCTGTTTGATTTACTGGTACCTTGCATAGCCAGATTTACTAACCCTTTGCAACAAGGAACCTCCATAATAATCACCGTAAGCGTGTTAATCTTTGCATCATCAACCCAAGATGCCACCTTTTCAATATAGACCTCTTGCCCTTCATCAAGCTTGGGACAACCAATAGCTATTGCCTTCCCTTTTAGATAATCTTTGTGAAAATCACCAAGAGCGTATGCTACACAGTCTGCTGTCAAAAGGATATCGGCATTCTCATAATATGGTGCAGTAGGCATTATCAGATGAAGTTGGATTGGCCACTGTCTGAGCTGGGATTGTCTCCTTCCACTTTCTTGCTGAGACTCTTGGTCTTTCTCTCTCAAATCCTGAATGCTTGCCCCCGGGCAACCTGTAAATTTACTCATTTGTCACCTCCTCATTTTTGTTGTTTTAGAATTTTTCTTCTACTATTAGAAATATATCCTAAATCCTGAAAAGCCACTATGAGCTAAATCATAAATTGATACTTTTATAACAAAATATGGATAACTGGCTTTTAACACTTAGATTTAAACCCCAGGGGTTTTTATCGAGTGATATACAAATATGGCAAATAGCACATATAGTGCCATAGATATTCTCTCTAAAGCCCCTTTTCTTGTTTGCATCCTTACCTTAAAGACACCTGCTATAAAGAAGACGGCTACACTTAGATATAGTTTATTATCCACATCACCTGTTACTGAAAATCCTGCAATTAAAGCTGACAGTGTAAGAAGGGTAAAACCACAAATCTTAGTAATAAAAGAATGTTCTCCTGCAAACCTAAAAAACAGAAGATAGATAGCAGGAATAATAAGGTAGGGTAATAGATTTGAATGTATCTACACCAAAAAGTGCAATTAATATTAAAGAAGTAATTAATATTTACAAGAGGAGTATTATTAGAGGTTTCCCTGAATAAGGCTGATAAATCCATCTTGTAAATGCCTGCTTAGAATTGACAAACAAAGAAACTGCAAGCAAGGTGGGAAGACTTTTGATCCCCATCCCTCCACTTACAAAAATACCTGCAATGTATGAAATTATCATTACACTCCATGCCCCGTATTCCTTAAGGATATACTGACTTAGTTTCATTTTATCCTTGGACCTTCCTGAAAATTACCCCCATCTCCAGAGGGCTATCACAAAAACGATAAGGAATACAAGGATAAGATTCATATAAGCGAAGAAGTAAAACAGCCTTTCGTGAAGAGGCATTAAGAGTTTTTCTGTAGTCAATATCAATTTTCCAACCTGTAAGTCAGAAAAGGTGTCAGGTCTTGTTTTTGACAATGAAGAGCAAAATAAAAAGAGATTATAACGACATCGATGCCTGCAACAGATAAGGGGGTAGAGCCTATCTTTTTCTCGCTACGAGCTTATTAAGTGCATTTATATATGCCTTTGCTGCTGCGACGATTATATCCGTATCTGCACCATGCCCCCTGACAGTCCGTCCATCCTCATCGAGTGAGACCGTCACCTCTCCAAGGGCATCTGTACCACCTGTGATGCTCTTCACCTCGAACTTGAGGAGATTGCTTTTTGTCTGTGTGATCTCTGCTATCGCCTTGTATGTTGCATCCACAGGCCCATCGCCGTGCTCCATCCTGTCTATAATATTTTCACCTACCTTTAATTTTATCGTTGCTGTGGGTTTCTGGTTTATACCGCTTGAGACTGAAAGGTCAATAAGGCTGTATGCCTCGGGTATCTTTGATACCTCTTCTGAAACAAGGGTCTCAATATCCTCATCAAAAATATACTTCTTCTGATCACATAGGTGTTTGAACTTCTCGAATGCCTTGTTAAGGTCTTCCTCGTTGAGTTCATAGCCAAGCTCTTTCAGCCTCGCCTTGAATGCATGCCTCCCAGAATGTTTTCCAAGGACAAGCTTTGACTGCGGGATTCCAACAGCCTCTGGCTTCATAATCTCATAGGTTGAGCGTTCTTTAAGATAACCGTCCTGATGTATCCCCGCCTCATGTGCAAAGGCATTGGCCCCAACAATCGCCTTATTAGGCTGGACAACCATGCCTGTAATTTTTGAGACAAGGCGGCTCGTCTTGTATATCTCCTCTGTCACAACCTTTGTATCCGCATTAAAGAACTTTGGTCTCGTCTTCAGCGCCATCACTATTTCTTCCATTGCAGCATTCCCTGCCCTCTCGCCAATACCATTAATTGTGCACTCAACCTGGCCTGCGCCTTTGAGTATTGCAGCAAGCGAGTTTGCAACAGCAAGGCCGAGGTCGTTGTGGCAGTGTACCGATATTACAGCCTTATCTATATTAGGCACCTTATTCATCAGATATTCGATAAGTTCACCATACTCCTGTGGAACGGTGTAACCTACTGTATCAGGAATATTAACCGTTGTAGCACCAGCCTTAATTACTTCTTCTGTGACCTTGCAGAGATAATCCCACTCAGACCTTGTTGCATCCTCTGCTGAGAACTCGACATCATCTGTAAACCCTTTTGCACGCTTAACCGCACGCACAGCCGCATCAATGACCTGTTCCCTCTCCATCCTTAGCTTGAATTTAAGATGGATGTCAGATGTTGCAATAAATGTATGTATCCTCCCTCGCTCTGCTAACTTTATCGCCTCACCTGCCCTGTCTATGTCCGCATCCTTAGTCCTTGCAAGACCAGCAATTGTGGCACCTTTTATCTCTGCTGCAATCCTTTTTACAGCCTCGAAATCCCCTGGAGACGCTATAGGGAAGCCTGCCTCGATAATGTCAACACCGAGCCGCACAAGCTGCTTTGCAACCTGAATCTTCTCATCCACATTCATGGAGGCGCCCGGTGACTGTTCACCATCACGGAGTGTTGTATCAAAAATCTTTATTATCCTCATCCTGTTACTCCTGTCTGGCCCATCTGTTTCTTTTTCCTGTAATAAAGAAATATATTCTCTAATATACCGCCTAACAGATAAATCATTGCAAACATAAAGAGAGCAATGGGTGGATGTATGACTATAATCACAAGGACCATGACAATTGCAACAAGAAACCAGAATGGTTTTCTCTTGCTGAAATCAATCTCTTTTGCGCCATGAAATCTCAGGGTGCTGACCATTAGCACAGCAAGCGTCACTATGAGTATAAGTATCAGATAGCTCTTCTCAGGGGCACTGTCCCATATATTGTGATAAAAAATCACAAGGGTAGCCACAACCGTTGCGGCTCCTGGTATCGGCATGCCTGTAAATGCCTTTGATTCTGTTGAGCCCATCTGTACATTATACCTTGCAAGCCTCAAGGCGCCACACGCGACAAACAGGAATGCCGCTGCCCATCCGAGCCGGCCAAAGGGTGCAAGTGCCCAGTTATAGAGCATCACAGCTGGTGCAACTCCAAAGGCCACAAGGTCTGAAAGAGAGTCCAATTCTATCCCAAACCTTGTTGTGCTATGAGTTAGCCTTGCAACCCAACCGTCAAGACCATCAAAGATATTCGCAATCATGATCGCCCATGCAGCATGCAGATAATTGCCCTTTAGTGCTGCAAGTAGCGCATAAAACCCGCAGAACATCCCGCATAGCGTCAGGCTGTTTGGAAGTAGGTATATACCTTTTCTCATAATTTAGTATTTAGTCGTTAGTTTTACTGACTATCGACTGACGACTGCTATTATTGTTTCTCCTGCCTTTACCTTATCACCTAATTTTACCTTAATTATTGCATCCTTTGGCAAATAGACATCAAGCCTTGAACTGAACTTGATAATTCCGTACCTTTCACCGCGCCTCAGGCTGTCACCAACCTTTGCCCGGCAGACAGCTCTCCTTGCAATAAAACCTGCAACCTGCCTCACAAGTACCCTGTCATGGTTCCCCTCAAGGACAATAACAATATTCTCATTCTTTATCGATGCCTCATCCCTGTATGCTGCCCTGAAACTGCCATGTGTATACTTCACGACTTTAACAACACCATCACAGGGTGCACGGTTTACATGGACATTGAAAGGTGACATAAAAATGCTTATCTCCTTTGTGTCTGTTTTAAGATAAGCCTTCTCATAGACATCCTTCACGAGGATAATCTCCCCATCTGCAGGGGACACAAAAAGTCCCTCGCCCTCTGGAATCTTTCGCTCAGGGTCTCTGAAGAAGAAGATCATAAAAATAGTCAGTCCAAGGGGAATAACAACTACCCAGGGCTTTGCAAAAATAGCTGCTATAACTGCAATAAAGAGGAATCCAAAGATAAATGGGTAACCCTCATGGGCTAATTTGAACATAGTTTTTTAAGTTTGAATAACCAATAACCAATCACCAAATAAATTCCAATAATCAATAACCAATAATCAAATAAATCACAAATTCCAATTCCCAATTTCTAAACTGTTTGGTTATTGCATTATTCATGCTTTTGACTTATCAACAAGCTTTCCTTTTTTAAGCCATGGCATCATTGCTCTGAGCCTTGCTCCGACTTCCTCTATCTGGTGCTGCTCACCTTTTTTCGTCAGGGCATTGAAGACAGGTTTGTTTGCCCTGCATTCAAGCATCCACTCCCTTGCAAAAACACCGTCCTGTATCTCGCCAAGTATTTTCTTCATCTCCTTCTTTGTCTCTTCTGTTATAACCCTTGGCCCTCTTGTGAGGTCTCCATACTGGGCTGTGTTGCTAATCGAATACCTCATATTAGATATCCCGCCCTCATAAATTAAATCCACTATGAGTTTTACCTCGTGAAGACATTCGAAATATGCCATCTCAGGCGCATACCCTGCCTCTACAAGTGTCTCAAATCCTGCTTGAATGAGGGATGTTAAGCCGCCACAGAGCACAACCTGCTCGCCAAAAAGGTCTGTCTCTGTCTCTTCCCTGAAGGTCGTCTCAATGATACCTGCCCTTCCACCACCTATAGCAGATGCATATGCAAGGGCTATGTCCTTTGTATTGCCAGATGGGTCCTGATGAATTGCAATCAAACATGGCACACCGCTCCCCTTTGTGTATTCAGACCGCACGAGATGCCCCGGGCCCTTTGGTGCGACCATAAAAACATTTGTATCAGGAGGTGGAACGATCTGGCCAAAATGAATATTAAACCCGTGGGCAAAGGCGAGATAGGCGCCCTTTTTCATGTTCGGGGCTATCTCAGCCTTGTAAATATCAGCATGGTACTCGTCTGGAAGGAGTATCATGATGACATCAGCCATCTTTGCTGCATCAGAAGGGGTCATGACATTAAAGCCTGCTGCAGCAGCCTTGTCCCAGCTCGAACCCTTTCTTACGCCGATGGTCACATCCATGCCGCTCTCCTTGAGGTTATTGGCATGGGCATGACCCTGGCTACCATACCCCATCACGACAATCTTCTTCTTTTTAAGAACCCCAAAATTTGCATCTTTATCATAGTAGACCTTGACCATAAATTCCTCCTTGTGAGTTTTAAAATAAGCTATATTATATTACAAGTGGCTTGGTTTTTTCTATTTTTTCGGTATATTAACCAAAACCGCATCTTATTGACTCAATATCTTATTGACTCAATATTTCACCCATGATAACCTTCAATTGTGAAAGCCTTTGATGTTTTAGATATATCTGGAGATGTAGGTATCATGGCCTATGGGAAGAACCTTGAAGATGCATTCAGGAATGCTGCCGTAGGTATGTACAGCCTGATTACTGATCTGGATGCAATCGAAGAGAAAAGATCAATTGATATCTCGGTTGAGAGCCATTCAATGGAAGGACTTCTTGTTGCGTGGCTAAATGACCTCATATTTCACTTTGACGCATATGGTTTTATAGGTAAAAGGATAGATATACAGGAAATGGGTGACAATAAAATTAAGACAATGGTTACAGGGGAGGACTTTGACGCAGAGAGGCATGAGGGAAAGCTTTTGATAAAGGCTGCAACGTACCATCAATTGAAGATCGAGAAAAAGGATGATATATGGGAGATAGATGTTATATTTGATATATGAATGAGAAGTAAGAAATAAGAAGCGAGAAAGGGGGTGATTTTATGGCACCGGACAAGCTTCGCAGGATTGATGAAACAAAATTAGAAATCTCTGAGGACTACAAACCAGGCATGAGGGTCAATGGAATAATCTATGTGGATGACATCCTCGAGAAAGAGCTTGAGAACCAATCCATTGAACAGGTGGCAAACGTCGCAACTCTGCCGGGGATTATAGGGGCATCCCTTGCAATGCCTGATATTCATACTGGGTATGGTTTTGCCATCGGTGGTGTTGCTGCCTTTGATCTCAAAGATGGAATCATATCCCCAGGCGGAGTTGGATACGACATAAATTGTGGGGTTCGTCTCCTCAGGAGCAACCTCAAGAGAGAAGAGGTTCTCCCGAGGATCAAGGACCTCGTCGGGGTCATATACAATGAAATCCCATCAGGCGTTGGCTCTAAAGGAAAGATTCGCCTTGGGCCTGATGATGAGAGAAAACTTTTATTAAAAGGCGCGCGATGGGCTGTAGAGCAGGGCTTTGGAGACGTCTCTGATCTTGAGAGGACAGAGTCAGGGGGATGCATCGAAGGCGCCGACCCCTCGCTTATAAGCAACAAGGCATTCGAAAGAGGCAGGGCGCAGCAGGGAACTCTTGGCTCGGGCAATCACTTCCTTGAGATACAGTATGTTGACGAGATTTATGATGAAAAAGCTGCAAACAGCCTTGGACTATTTAAAGACCAGATTACTGTGATGATACATACTGGCTCACGTGGATTTGGACATCAGGTATGCACTGATTTCCTGGAAGTCATGGAGCAGGCTGTGGGCAAATACAGGATTGAGTTACCTGATAAAGAGCTTGCATGCGCACCGTTTAATAGCCCTGAGGCGCAGGACTATCTTGCTGCCATGAGGGCTGCAGCAAATTATGCATGGGCAAACAGGCAGTGCATAATGCACTGGACAAAAGAGGCATTTCTACGGATTTTTATTGCAACGCCAAAGGCCCTTGGAATGAGCCTCATCTATGATGTTGCACACAACATAGCAAAGATTGAAGAGCATACAGTTAATGAGAAAAAGATGAAGCTCATAGTCCATAGAAAGGGTGCGACAAGGGCATTTCCGCCAGGACACTTAGAGTTGCCAGAAATTTATAGGCCAATTGGCCAGCCAGTATTAATCCCAGGAGATATGGGAAGGGCATCATTTGTTTTACTTGGCACTGAAAAGGCAATGAAGGAGACCTTTGGCTCAACATGCCATGGTGCTGGAAGGGTGATGTCAAGACATCAGGCGATAAGGCAGGCAAAGGGCCGCGCCATATGGCGTGAGATGGAAGATAAGGGGATTATTGTCAGGTCTGCTGGAAGGGAGACCTTAGCAGAAGAGATGTCAGAGGCGTATAAGGATATATCCAATGTTGTCGATGTCGTGCATAATGCAGGGATTTCTAAGAAGGTCGCAAGGCTGAGGCCACTCGGGGTGATAAAGGGATGAAGTCAAAGATACAATTAGAGAAATGGCAAGCAAAAAAACCTCTCTTCTAAGAATAGGCAAAATTCCATATGCCAATCTCTTTCCGATTTTCTATACACTGGAAAGAGAATGCGACTGCTCAGATTACGAGTTCATAGAAGGTGTACCATCTAACCTCAACAGGATGCTGAGGGATGGGGAAATAGATATAAGCCCATCCTCATCTATCGAGTATCTGAGACATCAGGATGGATATACCATTATCAATGGTCATTCAATAAGCTCTAAAGGGCATATTGGAAGCATCCTGCTTTTCAGTAGAAGGCCGATCGAGACATTGAATGGGTTGACGGTGCTTGTGTCCTCACAATCTGAAACGTCAACCGCCCTCCTCAACATCATCCTCAAGAAGTTCTATGAGATCGAATGCCCATTAAGACCCACGGGTGAACCGATTGAGAAGGCCATCAAATCTCATTCCGCATATCTATTAATCGGAGACGATGCATTAAAGGCAAAAAGGGCAGTTACGAGTATGCATATCTATGACCTCGGAGAAATCTGGCATAAAAACACGGGCCTGCCCTTTGTCTTTGCATTATGGATTGCAAGAAAAGACTGCTGCACAGAAAAGACTGAACTATTCGAAAAGTTTACACGTGACCTGAATAAGTCAAAAAAACTTGCCCTTAAAAATCTCACAGAGATTGCATCTGCGTCTCCTCTCAAAGTTGTTTTATCAGAGGATGAACTTGTCTCATACTGGAAAAGGGTATCATACGACTTTGGAGATGGACATAAAAAGGGCATTGAGCTGTTTATGAAGTATTCAGAAGAATTGGGGCTAATCACTAAATAGTCAGTAGTCTACTTCAATCTTATCTTCTCCACCCTCTCAAACACATGGATCGTGTCAACAAACCTTATCTGTTTTGTTGTTGATGTCAAGACCATTGAATGTGTTCTTGCACCGCCACCAAAAAAGCTTACGCCTTCAAGTATATCGCCCTTTGTCACACCTGTAGCCACAAAAATTATATCCTCTCCTGGTGAAAGCTCCTCTGTTGTATAAACCTTATCCTCGCTCAGATCCATCCCCATCTTCTTTGCCCTTTCCTTTTCCTCATCATTTCTCCACCGCATCCTTGCCTGTATCTCGCCGCCAAGGCACTTTACTGCGGCTGCTGAAAGAACTCCTTCTGGTGCTCCACCTATCCCCATAAGGGCATGTACACCTGTGCCCTCAACAACTGCTGCTATTGCAGGGGTTATGTCCCCATCGCTTATGAGTTTAATCCTTGCCCCTGCTGCTCTAACATCTCTGATTAGCTGCTCGTGCCTTGGTCTATCGAGGATCACGACTGTCAGGTCATCCACATCTCTGTCTTCAGCCTTTGCTATGGCATTGAGATTATCTTTCACGGATGCCCTTATATCAACAACACCCTTTGCAGATGGCCTGACAACAAGCTTTTCCATGTATGTGTCAGGGCAGTGAAGTAGTCCATTCCTTTCAGCCACAGCCATAACTGCAAGGGCATTAGGACTTCCTGTTGCAACAAGGTTCGTTCCTTCAAGGGGATCAACTGCGATATCCACATTGAAATCGCCTCCGCAGCCCACCTCTTCACCAATATAGAGCATAGGTGCCTCATCCCTTTCCCCTTCACCAATAACTATCCTTCCGTGAATTGGAATATCATTCAATGCCATCCTCATTGCCTGAACTGCTGTCTTATCCGCACCCTTTCTGTCTCCCATCCCCATCAATCTTGCTGCTGCAATGGCTGCCGATTCTGTGACCTTAATAATGTCGAGAGTAAGCCTGTGCTCCATAAAACCTCCTCCTTCTTTAAAAGTAGTTAATACCCCAAAATAGCGACAGAACGCCAATATAGTGTAATAACAATGAGTTACATAGGGCAGGCGGGTGAAAGATTTTTATACGACACCTCACAGTAAAACCTCTTGAGGCGTAAACGAATAAACCCTTAATCTGTAAGCCACTCACGATTGCCATATTAATAATCTGTCGATTATAAAAATTTTGAAAACGCTTGCCCTATGTTTATTTCAGGGTCTTTGTTGTTCCCCTAACACTAACTACTGCCTTTATGGTATTCCTGTATTGACCTTATATTAACCTTTTTCTTCAGTAACATCTCTATCGCATTCACAACAGCACACGCCCCTGAGATTGTTGTTGTAAAAGGCACACGATACTGGAGGGCGCTCTGGCGTATCGAGAAAGAGTCTTTCTGTGCCTGTGCACCGCTCACTGTGTTGATGACAAAACTAATCTCCTTGTTCTTTATCAGGTCAACAATGTGGGGCCTTCCCTCTGCAACTTTGTTGATGATCTCAACATCGATCCCTTGCTGCTTGAGGTACTGGGCAGTGCCCCTTGTTGCGATGACACTAAGGCCCAGTTCAAGAACTTTCTTCACAATCGGAGGGGATAATGGTTTGTCCTTATCTTTCAGGCTAATAAATATCTTCCCTGCCACAGGGATCATATTATTGCATGATGCCTGGGCCTTTGCGTATGCGAGCCCGAAATTGTCATCGACCCCCATAACCTCGCCTGTTGATTTCATCTCAGGACCGAGGATTGTATCAACGCCGTGAAACCTGTCGAACGGAAAAACAGCCTCTTTCACAGCCATATGCCTTATTTCTTTCTCTGATGTAAGGCCAAGCTCTTTTAATGTTTTGCCAACCATTACCTTTGCAGCCAGTTTGGCAATGGGAACTCCTGTTGCCTTGCTCACAAATGGGATGGTCCTTGAAGCCCTCGGGTTTACTTCAAGGATATAGACATCATGGTTTTTCACAGCAACCTGGACATTCATAAGGCCTACGACACGAAGCTCTTTTGCAAGTACCTTTGTCTGTCTCTTTATCTCCTCGATAATTCTATCATCCAGGGAATAAGGAGGAAGAGAGCATGCAGAATCCCCTGAATGAATACCTGCCTCTTCAATATGCTCCATCACACCACCGATAATCACATCCTTTCCGTCAGAAATGGCATCCACATCCACCTCTATGGCATCCTCAAGATATTTATCGATAAGCACTGGATGCTCTGGGGATGCCTTGACAGCGCGTTTCATATAATCGATCATGGACCTTTCATCATAGACTATTTCCATTGCCCTTCCACCAAGGACATATGATGGCCTGACCATGACAGGGTATCCTATCATGGATGCTGCCTCCAATGCCTCTTCAACAGACATGGCCGTATCGCTTGCAGGCTGCATCAGGTCAAGCTTATGGAGAAGCTCTTTAAACCGTTTCCTGTCCTCTGCCCTGTCTATTGAATCAGGTGATGTTCCTAAAATCTTCACCCCTTCTCTTTCGAGTGGCACTGCGAGCTTCAGCGGTGTCTGGCCACCGAATTGGACTATGATTCCTTCAGGCTTTTCTACTCCGATAATATTGAGCACATCCTCTATGGTAAGTGGCTCAAAATAAAGCCTGTCTGCAGTGTCATAGTCAGTGCTGACTGTCTCAGGGTTACAGTTCACCATAATAGTCTCGTACCCAAGCTCTTTCAGGGCAAAGACCGCATGGACGCAGCAGTAATCAAATTCAATTCCCTGGCCGATTCGGTTTGGGCCTGAGCCGAGGATAATAACCTTTTTTCTGTCAGTTGGGTTTGCCTCACATTCAACAGAATTAATGAGTTGAAGAGTTGAGGAGTCGGGGAGTTGTGGAGTTTGGGGACTTGTCCCAAAACTCTTTAACTCTTTAACTCTTGAACTCTCTAACTTATAGAAGGGTTTTTCATACGTTGAATACATATACGGCGTGAATGCAGCAAATTCTGCTGCGCAGGTATCAACCATCTTATAGACCGTACGCATCCCATTTTCTTTTCTGAAATGCCTTATATCTGCTTCGGTTACATCGAGGAGTTCCGCGATTCTCCTATCAGAGAAGCCATTTTCCTTTGCCTCTTGCAATAATGACGCGGTGACGCGGTGACGCGGTGACGCGGTGATGTCTTTTTCTCCGTGTCTCCGTATCTCCGTGTCTCCGTGTCCTTTTAGTCGTTCTTCCATCTCCACAATCTGCTTAATATTTTGCAAGAACCACGGGTCGATCCATGTGAGTTCATATATCTCTCTTGTGCTCATACCATTTCTCATTGCCTGGGCTATGTACCAGAGCCTCTCAGCATTGGGTGTCTTAAGCCTCGCCTTAATCTCAGTAATATTTGCCTCTACCTCCTCAAACCCATAACTTCCTATTTCAAGGCTCCTTATTGCCTTCTGGAGCGACTCCTTGAATGTCCTTCCAATCGACATTGCCTCACCTACTGACTTCATCTGGGTTGTAAGGGTGGGGTCTGCCTCTGGGAATTTTTCAAAGGCAAATCTTGGAATCTTTGTCACTACATAATCAATGGTTGGTTCAAAGGATGCAGGGGTCTCCCTTGTTATGTCATTCGGGATTTCATCCAAGGTTAATCCCACCGCAAGTTTTGCTGCAATTTTTGCTATGGGAAAGCCTGTTGCCTTACTGGCAAGGGCAGAACTTCTTGAGACACGGGGGTTCATCTCGATTACAACCATCCGCCCATCTTCAGGGTTTAAAGCAAACTGTATATTGGAACCTCCAGTATCAACACCTATCTCTCTTATGACCTCAATAGCAGCATCACGCATCCTCTGATATTCTTTGTCAGAGAGGGTCTGTGCAGGCGCAACGGTGATGGAGTCCCCTGTGTGAACGCCCATTGAGTCAAAGTTTTCTATAGAGCAAATAATGACAACGTTGTCCTTTCCATCACGCATCACCTCAAGCTCATATTCCTTCCATCCAAGGACTGACTCCTCGACAAGAACCTGATGCACAGGGCTCAATTTCAAGCCTTTATCAAGGAGTTCCATGTATTCCTCCATGTTATACGCGATACCTCCACCTGTGCCACCAAGGGTAAAAGCCGGTCTCAGGATGGCAGGGAACCCGATATAATCTATAGCCTTAAGTCCTTCATTCATGCTCGTAACAGCAGTGCTCTTTGGCACCTCAAGACCTATTTTCTGCATTGCCTCTTTAAAGAGCTCTCTATCCTCTGCCTTTTTTATTGCATGGAGCTTTGCACCTATCAGTTCGACATTGTATTTATCAAGAACTCCTTTCTCTGAAAGCTCCACAGCAAGGTTCAATGCTGTCTGCCCCCCTATAGTAGGCAGCAGGGCATCAGGTCTTTCCTTTGCAATTATCATCTCGACTATATCGGCAGTAAGGGGCTCGATATAGGTTGCATCCGCCATCTCAGGGTCTGTCATGATAGTTGCAGGATTTGAATTGACAAGCACAACCTTGTAACCCTCTTCACGAAGGGCCTTACATGCCTGGGTTCCTGAATAGTCAAACTCGCATGCCTGTCCGATTATTATTGGGCCTGAGCCGATTAAAAGTATTTTCTTAATATCCGTTCTCTTTGGCATAACATCTAAACTCGATAATTACCTTCCATTATTGTCATTCTTCATTTCTCTATCATCTCCCTGAATTTTTTAAATATATGGCTTGCATCATTCGGCCCCGGTCCTGCCTCAGGATGGTGCTGGACAGAGAATACGGGCAATTCCACGTGCTGCATGCCCTCTTCGGAGCCATCGAACAGATTTCTATGCGTCAATCTCACCTGCCCTTTAAGACTGTTGATATCCACGCAGTAGTTATGGTTCTGGGATGTTATCTCAACTCTGTCTGTGGATAAATCCTTGACAGGATGGTTTCCACCGTGATGGCCGAATTTCAATTTATATGTCCTTCCTCCCATTGCAAGCCCCAGTATCTGGTGACCAAGACATATTCCAAATATGGGCTTTTTGCCCATGAGTTTTTTTGTATTTTCGATAGCATAAGTGACTGTCTCGGGGTCTCCCGGACCATTGCTTAAGACTATCCCATCAGAATTCATCTCAAGAACCTTTTCTGCAGGTGTCTGAGCAGGAACAACCGTTACATCAAATCCTGCCTCTACAAGATTTCTCAAGATGTTGAATTTTACTCCGAAATCGTAGACAACAACTCTCTTCATTGCGGATTGCGGATTGCGGATTGCGGATTTTTCTTCTTTGATTCCTACGCTTTTATAATTCCGAAATCCGAAATCCGAAATCCGAAATTCTGCGTTAGCAGATTGCCACTTCCAGCAACCTTCATTCCATTTATATTGCTCTGCCGTTGTCACATCTTTCACAAGGTCAAACGCTGAGATTCCCGGATGCTTTCTTACCTTTGCTAAAAGGCTTTCTGGATTTAGGTCCTTTGTAGATATTATCCCCATCTGTGCACCGTGATTTCTTAAATGCCTTGTCAGTGCCCTTGTATCAATGCCTTCTATGCCAACTATTCTATTATCCTTGAGATATTGACCAAGGGACATAGCAGATCGCCAGTTGCTGTGAAAATCAATATACTCCTTAACAACAAAACCTTCTACCTTTGGTCCACTATTAGATTCTATGTCCTGCTCGTTAACCCCATAATTGCCTATCTGAGAATATGTCATTGTCACAATCTGACCTTTATAGGATGGATCGGTAAGGATTTCTTGATAACCTGTCATAGAAGTATTGAACACAACCTCACCGATTGTTTCACCTTCTGTACCAAAACTCCCGCCCTCAAAAACTGTCCCATCTGAAAGCACTAATAACGCGTTTATTGCCATTCGTACATCCTTCCCATCGAAATTGTTATTATTGGAATTCCTTTAAGCATCCATCCATCAAATGGTGTATTCTTGCCTTTTGAAACAAACTTCTCAGCCTCGACCTTAAATTCTTTAATTGTATCCACTATAACCACATCCGCATCAGCACCTGGCTTAAGTGTGCCTTTTGAACCAGCAACGAGTGACAAGTGATGAGTGATGAGTGACCCTAAAATCCTTGCCGGGTTCAGAGACATCTTTTCGACCATCTGACTCGCTGTGAGAACTCCTTCCTCAACAAGTCTAAGGCTCAGGGATAGTGCTGTCTCAAGCCCTGAAATCCCCGATGGCGCAAAGTCAAATTCTCTGAGTTTTTCGTCAATGCGATGAGGGGCATGGTCTGTGGCTATGATATCTATTGTGCCATCCTTCAAACCTTTTTTTATTGCTTCAACATCTTTTTTTGTTCTCAATGGTGGGTTCACCTTTGCATTTGTATTGTAACCTTTTACAGCGTCCTCTGTGATGCTGAAGTAGTGAGGGCATGTCTCTGCTGTGATATTTATTCCCCTTTCTTTTGCGTCCCTTATCAATCTAACAGATCCCTCTGTTGATACATGGGCAATATGCAATCTGCCTCCTGTCAACTCTGCAAGGGCAATATCTCTCGCAACCATTACTTCCTCTGCAACATCCGGCATACCCTTCAGTCCAAGGGTTGTGGAGAGCAAACCCTCATTCATCACTCCGCCCTCAGAGAGATTTGTATCCTCACAGTGGGAAATAATCGGCACACCAAATATCTTCGAATATTCAAGTGCCCTTCTCATCAGGAGGCTATTCATCACAGGTCTGCCGTCATCAGAAAATGCCACGCAGCCTGCATCTTTCATTGTTCCAATCTCTGCAAGCTCCTCACCTTTCTGGCCTTTTGTTATTGCACCAATCGGAAAGACACTGCAGTAGCCTTCCTCTGAGGCTCTCTTCAATATGAACTCGGTCACGCTTGCATGGTCATTCACAGGGTTTGTGTTCGGCATACAGCATACTGTTGTAAAGCCGCCTTTCACCGCAGCCAGTGTCCCTGTCTTGATTGTTTCCTTGTATTCAAGGCCTGGTTCCCTTAGATGCGTATGCATGTCAATGAGCCCTGGTATTACAAACATTCCTTTCGCGTCAATAGTTCTGAGTTCTGAGTTCTGAGTTCTGAGTTCATTCTGTTTTTGACTCCTGACTCCTTTAATCTTTTCTTCCTCGATCAAAACATCGCCAATCCCATCTATCTGCTGTGATGGGTCTATGATATGGCCGTTCTTAATCAGTATCTTCATTCGTGAACACCTGCCAGCAGATATAGCACCGCCATTCTCACTGCCAAACCGTTTGTCACCTGCTTGAGGATTACTGATTTTGGCCCGTCAGCAACATCAGAGGCTATCTCAACCCCCCGATTCATTGGCCCCGGGTGCATCACAATCGCATCGTCCTTTGCGAGTGAGAGTCTGTCTGATGTCAGTCCCCAGTTTTTGAAATACTCCTCTGTGGAGGGAAAGAATCCCTTGCCCTGCCTCTCCATCTGTATTCTGAGCACCATTATGACATCAACAGCCTTTAAGCCTTCATCAATATTATGGAAGACCTCAACTCCAAGACTCACTATCTCCTCTGGTATGAGTGTTGGAGGGCCAATCAGCCTCGCCCTTGCCCCAAGTTTTGTAAGAGCGTATATATTGGATTTTGCTACTCTGCTGTGGCAGACATCGCCAACTATTGCAACTGTGAGGCCTTCAATCCTACCCTTTTTCTCCCTTATGGTGAAGGAATCAAGAAGTGCCTGGGTTGGATGCTCATTCATACCGTCCCCTGCATTTATCACTGATGCCCTGAGACTCTTTGCGAGGAGATGCGGCACTCCTGATGAGGAATGCCTTATTATTACGAAATCTGCACCGAGGGCCTGGATTGTAAGGGCTGTGTCAATCAGGCTTTCGCCCTTTACAACACTGCTTGTTGGCACTGAGAAATTTATCACGTCGGTGCTCAGGCGTTTTGCTGCAAGCTCAAATGAAGTCCTTGTCCTTGTTGACGGCTCAAAAAAGAGGTTAACTGCAGTCCTTCCCCTGAGAGCGGGGACCTTCTTTATGTCTCTGCCGAGCACATCCTTGAACCCAGCAGCAGTATCAAGGATTAAGTTTATCTCCTCTACTGTAAGTTCTTTTATGCCGAGCAAGTCCTTCTTAATCATAATCGCCTCTGATAACCTGTCACTCTGAGCTTGTCGAAGAGTCACCCGTCACTAAATTAAGCACCACCTTATCTTCCAATCCCTCCTCTTCAAGCTGGACCTCTACATTCTCATTCAATGCTGTCGGGATGTTCTTGCCAACATAGTCAGCCTTTATCGGAAGCTCCCTGTGTCCCCTGTCGATAAGCACTGCAAGTTGTATTGCAGCAGGCCTTCCGAGGTCCATTAACGCATCCATGGCAGCCCTGATAGACCTACCTGTAAAGAAGACATCATCAACAAGGATGATTATTATGTCCGTCACCTCACACAGCACGCGTGTCCTCCTCACAACTGGCTGTTCTTTCCTTATACTCAGGTCATCTCTGTAAAGGGCTATGTCAAGTGAGCCGACCGGGACGTCTTTCCCCTCGATCTCTTTTATCTTCTTTGCAAGCCTTTTTGCTATATGCACACCACCGCGCTGTATCCCGACAAGACAGAGGTTGCCCACACCCTTATTCCTTTCAAGGATTTCATGCGCAATACGCGCAAGTATCCTGTCAATATCTTGTTTGTTCAGAAGTTCCTTAGGCATTTTCAGAAAATACCCCTCACCCTAGCCCTCTCCCACAAGGGGAGAGGGAAAAACAGAAAGAATCTCTCCCGCTGGATAGAAGTTTTCCCACAATCTCCCCTCTCTTGATGGGAGGGGTTGGGGAGGGTGATAATGTTCTTATTGTCATTTTCAGGACATAAAAAAACCTTCCCCTGTTTTTATGAGGAAGGTTCTTGCCTGTCTTGTGGTTTTTGCAGCTCACGCTGACTCCTTTGCCTTTCTAACCTCGCAGGGCTATTCTTAAAGGCGATCTTATTAAAACATAAATTTTATCAGGCTGTCAAATTATTATTAAATTCCCCCTGGTATCATTGTATTACTCCTTTCAGAGCGCATCCACTACAGCCGCCTTCATATCTCTTTGATGAACACACTCCTGAAATCCCGTGATGGCATAATGCAAAATCGTATTTGAGCGGGTCTTCAGGGTCAAACATTTTCAGAGCCTCTGTTATCTCGACTGCCATCTTCCAGTCAGAGGATGTTCGCCTTGTAAAACCGAGGCATCTTGAAATCTTTGCTATGTGAGTATCAAGAGGGATAATTAGCTTGTTTTTAGGTATCCCCTTCCATATCCCAAAATCAATATCCCTGTCCCTGACCATCCATCTCAAAAAAAGGTTAGCCCTCTTGCATGCGCTGCCTTTTGATGGAGATGGGAAGAGCTGAAGAAGACCTAACGGATGGATATTCTTCCAATAGACTTTTGACGTATCAACATTCAGGGTGTGATCAATAAGGCCAGCCAACCCATTGCCGATATCAGGGTCTTCCTTTTTATAGGATTGTTTGAATGCATCTTCAATCGACCCATATCTTTTTAGCAACACATTCAAGATGTGCAGCAAGCAGACAATGTCATCATTCTCATTGAATCTGTATTTTATGCCTGAGAATAAATTCCTCTGTTTTCTTACATCAAAACTCAGCAAGAAATCATAGGGGCTTTTGCCCATATCCCAAAGAATCTTTTTTATTACAGGTTTGAACAGCTCAACCCTTCCATAAGCGAGGCAGGAGGCGATAAAACCAGAGACCTCGATGTCTTCAGGATTCTTATATTGGTGGGGAAATTCTATCGGGTCGTGCAAAACCCTTTCCTTGAAATCGTATTCCCTGTAGAATTTATCAAGAATATCTTTTAGCTTTTCCACCGTTCATATTAACACAGTCTCCAGGAAGAATCCTGGTAGGGGCGAGGCGTCGCCTCGCCCCTACCAGCCCCTGCTTTTACCAGGTGTTTCTTGTAAAATAAGACCATGACCTTCAGGGCAAGCAGAGAGCATTTTGAAAGGCTTGTTGAAAAGGCATTGGAAACATTGCCTGAGGAATACAGAAGATATCTTACAAATATCACAATTATTATAGAAGATTATCCAGGCAGCGAAGATGCAAGACGATTAAACTCAAAAAAAGAACTCTTGCTTGGGCTTTTCAGTGGCGTGCCCTATCCTAAGAAAGGAGGGTTCTTTGATATCCCCTATCCCCTGCCCGATAAGATAATCCTCTTTCAGAAAAACATCGAAAATATATGTTCTACGGAAAAGGAGCTTATCGAACAGATTCAGGAGACCCTTATCCATGAGGTCGGCCATTATTTTGGACTTTCAGAGAGGGATTTGAGAAAATATGAGTGATAATTCCATGAACCATATCTCTTAGTCCCTGCCCTTATCAGGTCGATAATCCTCTCCCTGTTTTTGTCTGTTTTTGTCTCAAGAAAAATATGGGAAGTGTCCCTTTCACTTCTTTCACCTTTCACTTTCACCTTTCACCAATAAGAACCATTTTCATTTTGTTGCCTCCCGGACCTTTGACTTTCTTGTAATCTTTTTCTGCAAATCATCAAATAAATCATACGCCACAGGAACAACAACAAGGGTTAAAAAAAGCGAGGTAAGCAGTCCACCTATTGTTGCAATTGCCATAGGCGCCCTTGTCTCTGCGCCTTCGCCTATTCCAATGGCAATCGGCATCATGCCAAAGACCATAGCAAATGTTGTCATGAGTATTGCTCTAAGTCTAACAGGACCTGCATGAAGAATCGCCTCTCTCCTTTCCATTCCCCTTGCCCTTAGTGTATTTGTATAATCCACAAGCAGTATCGCATTTTTCTTCACAAGACCCATTAAGAGAATAAGCCCGATATAACTGAAGATATTAAGGGTCTTGCCTGTTAGCAGTAATGCGCCAAAGGCGCCGATAAAGGAAAGGGGCAGCGATAAAAGGACTGTGAACGGATGAATAAAGTTTTCAAACTGTGACGCAAGGATCATATAGGCAAGAATGATTCCGAGAATAAGGGCAAACATAAGATATTTGAATGATTCGCCCATCATATCAGCCATTCCCTTGTAACTTGCAGAGTAATCATCTGGAAGAACCTTTGCCGATATGGCGTCAAGCTCAGCCTTTGCCTGTCCGAGGGGCTTTGCTTCGAGATTCGCAAAGAGTGTTATGGCCCTCTGTCTGTCAAGCCTGTTGATGATGCCCGGGCCTCCTGCCTCCTGAATCTTGACGATGTTTGATATCTCAACAAGCCTCCCGTCCTTTGACCTGACATGCAGCCTTCCTATGTCGCCAGGGTTTGTCCGATCAATGGGGTTCAGCCTTGCCCTTACATCATATCTCCTGCCTCTGGATTCATCTTTGAACTTTGTAACATCCGCTTCACCGCCGATAAGGAAATTCACTGCCTCTGCAACCGTCGCTATTTCAACACCGAGGTCGGCAGCCTTATCCCTGTCAATGAATACCCTTAATTCGGGCTTCCCAGTCTCAAGGGATGTATCCACATCTACAATGCCAGGAAGTTTTGAAAATTCACCCACTACTTGTTTTGCGTATTGTTCAAGGGCAGCCAGATCCCTCCCCCTGATGCTGTATTGTATGGGCACCATCCTCTGGCCTCCGCCTATAAGGGAGACCATCTCGGCGGTTCCAAAAAGCCCCGGTACCTGATTCAGTCTTTTTCTCACATCCGCCATTATCTGTTCCTGACCCTTTTCCCTCTCTGCCTTTGGCTTGAGTCCGATAAACATTGTCCCTTTGTTTATCTCTCCTCCAACAACTCCCAGTGCGTAAAAGACGGTCTTTACCTCCGGCAAAGAGTGTATATAATTCTCTGCCTCTTTAAACATCCTGTCCACTTCGTTAACTGAATAGTCAATCGGCGCCTTTAGCCTGACAACGAATCTTGACTGGTCTTCAGGCGGTAAAAACTCCTTGCCTATGAATTTAGTAATGAAAAGGCTAAACGCAAAAATAGCCGCTGCTATAATCAATACAATTGCCCTGTGAGCAAGGGCAATCCTTAGCAATTGTCTGTAAAGGTCTTCTGTTTGCTTGTAATAATTTTCAAGCCAGCCAGAAATAGCAGACAGTTTAGATTTCGGATTAAGTAATCCCCCCATCCCCCCTTTAGAAAAGGGGGGTGAGAGGGGATTTGACTCCTGACTTCCGACTTCCGACTTCCGGCTTTTTAAGTAGCGTGATGCCATCATTGGTGTAAGGGTAAAAGATACAAACAATGACACGAGCACAGCAAAGACAACGGTAAGGGCAAACTGCAAAAAGAACTTCCCGATGAGTCCTTTCATAAATGCAACCGGCAAAAATATGGCTACAATGGCAAGGGTTGTTGCCATGACTGCGCGCCCTATCTCTGCAGTGGCAAAGGATGCAGCCTCACGGGGAGCCATACCTTCATCAATGTGTCTGTGGATGTTTTCAATAACGATGATTGCATCATCAATAAGGATGCCGACAGAGAGGGAGAGGGCGAGCATGGACATGTTGTTGAAGGTGAAATTAAAGAGTTTCATAATGGCGAATGTCGCTATTATGGATGTAGGGATTGCGAGGGCGCTTATCATGGTAATTCTTGCACTCCTTAGAAATAAAAAAACTGCCAGCGCTGCAAAAAAACCGCCGTAAATCAAATGGTGCTGCACCTCGCTGATGGAGCGTTTAATGAATGTTGACTGGTCAAAGCTTGTTTCTAGACTCATTCCGGCAGGCAGGACTTTTCTGATATTTACAAGTTCCTTCTTTATCCTGTCTATTACCTCTACAGTATTTGTGCCAGACTGTTTCTGTATTCCGAGTCCAACAGCCGGAGCGCCGTTAAACCTTGCTATTGAACGCTTCTCTGCCATGCCGTCATCAGCGCGGCCAATATCCCTGAGCCTTATTGGAGCGCCCTTATAATAGCCGACTATGAGGGCGTTGAAGTCCTGTATCCTTAAAAACTCACCCTTGACCTTTATGGAATATTCTTTTGTATCGCTCTCGATCCTTCCGCTTGGAAGCTCCACATTCTCCCTCTGGAGCGCCCTCATAATATCATTGGCGGTTATCTGGTGCGCCCTGAGCCTGTCTGCATCCAACCACACCCTCACCTGTCTCAGCCTGAGTCCTGCAAGCCTGATAGCTCCCACACCGTTTACCTTCTGGAGTTGTTCCTTCAGCACCTCATCAGCATATGTGGAGAGATCCCTTGCAGACTTATCTCCTGTGAGGGCAAGCCACATTACAGGCGTGGCATCAGGGTCAACTTTTTCTATTACCGGCTCGTCAATGTCCATAATCTCCGGACTTGCTCCTTTCAGCGTTGTGGAGATGTTTACAACAGGAAAATCAACCTTTGGAAATAAATCCACGCCAATATCCGGATAGCTGACAACACCGAATATTACCAGGGCAGCAATGACCATTGTTGCGAAAACAGGTCTTTTTATGGACGTATCAGCGAGCCACATTCACCTTTACCCCTTCCGAAAGATTTTGCTGTCCTGCTATAACAACCCTTTCCCCGCCTTTTAATCCTTCCACTATCTCCATCATTTCACCGTATTTCTGACCAGCCTTAACAAATCTTTCCTTTGCCCTGTCACCTTCAACAACAAAGACCTTTATCTTCTCTTCTTCGTAAAGCAATGAGATTATGTGGACAACAATGGTATCCTTCTCAGCGCCTGTGTAAAGCATTACATGGGCAAAAAGGCCCGGTTTCAACAGGTTGCCAGGGCTCTGTACCAGTGCCTCCACCTGTAATGTCCTCGTTCTTTCCTCAAGGCTCGGGTATATAATATTCACCTTTCCCGTAAATTCTTTGTCAGGAAATGCATCAATCTTAAAGGTCACATCCTGTCCCTTCCTCAGTTTTCCCACATCCTTTTCTGTGACGGTGAAGTTGAGTTTGAGAGGATTGTTCTGAATGATTACAAAAAGATTCGTGCCGTTTTTCACATAGTCTCCTGCAGAGACCTTCTTTTCCTTCACATAACCCGAAAGGGGAGAATAAATCCTTGTCTTGATGAGCTTCTGTTTTGCGAGGGACAGGGATGCCCTTGCCCTTTCCACATCAGACTCTGAGAGGGAAAGCCTTGTTGAGACATCATCGAACTGCTGCTGGGTCACAAGCTGTTCCTTATAAAGCGACTGTTTGCGCTCAAACTCAAGCTTCGTGTTTGACAGAGTTGCATTAGCCTGTCTTAAGGCAGCCTCTGCCCTTTTAACTTCGAGACCATAGTCAGTATCATCAATCACTGACAAAAGCATTCCCCTTGAAACCGCTGTTCCATTATCAACCTTTACTTCCTTTAAAATACCGTCAACCTCTGCACTTACAATTACCTCCTCATAAGGATTCAGCGTGCCGATGGTTTCCACAAAGGGTTTGAGAGGTTTTACTTCCACGTCTTGAACCCTGACATTCACTATCTTTTCTGCAGGAGCTTTTATTTCCTTTTTCTTACAAGCAGGAGTTATGATAATAAACGATAATAAAAATACCAGTGGAATAATCTTTATGTATAAGTTATTGTTTCTTTTCCTGAGCATGCACATCTCCTCCTTATTTTTCTTCCCTGTTTTGACCGATGACTGATGACCGATGACTGGTAACCGCCTTTAAAAGTGTTCCTGTCACTCGCTTTAGTCTCAACACTGACAGTTGATAGTTATAGTTTGCATCAACAAACTGCCTTTCTGAAGTAATGAGCAGCGTATTGGCATCTATTACATCTATGCTGTGTGCAAGGCCGAATTGATATTGCTTAAAAATGGAGTTGTAATTGTCAGCAGCGAATGCAACCCTATCCTGAAGGGACTTTAAAATACCCTTCTGGGTTATCATATCAAGATAGGCATTTTCAACCTCTATATTAATCGTCTTTATAGCGTCCTCATAAACAAGTTCAGCCTGCCTCTTCTTTGCCTCTGCCTCTCCCACTTCGGCCTTTCTCAGGCCTCCTTCAAAAAATGGGAAGTTTAATTTGAGCCCTCCATAAATACTTTCTTTGTTAAGAAATGCTGATGAGGGGTTTTCATCTTTTCTTGAATAAACGCCTTCTATGGAAAGTGTCGGCCAGTATGCACCTCTGGCATATCTAACCTGCTCTCCTGTAATTCTCCTCTGCAGATCTATAGCCTTTAATTCAGCCCTTTCCGATGAAGCTGTCTGTTTGAAACAGTCAATGGTCGGCAGTCGGCAGTCTCCTGTCAAGAAATTTAACTCAGAAGACTGTTGACTATTGACGGAGGAATGAGGATTTTCTTTTAACTCATAATATCCGCTTAATCCGGCAGCCCTCGCGATCACTGCCTTTGTTAGCTTTAGATTGTTTTCTGATTTCACCAATTCTGCCTGTTGTCAAGCCAAAATAGAAATGTCCTATTTTCACCAAAATAGAAATGTCCGGTT
>DYHX01000098.1 GCA_020723925.1 Nitrospira japonica
AAAACTTTTGGTGTGGGGTTTACTATATTTTGTGGCTCTATGTCTATTTTTCGGGCTGTGGCGATATCACAGGCCTATGGAAGAAAAGTAAAGGTAAATGTTGAACGGAAAAGCAACGAATCGGCACTGCATAAAAAAATCCATCCTCGTTGCACTTGAAAGGATTTAGAAGTAACCTTATATTAAGACATGGTCTGATATGCTAAGAGTTTCTATCATAAAAGGCAAAAGCAGGCGTGAGAACATCGTAAAATCCCTCGAGCAAATCAGTGATGATATCAGGAGAGGTGTGGGAGACAGACAGGTGGTGATAAAGCCAAACTTTGTATCAACATCAATCCAGCTTGCATCAAGCCATATAGACCAGATAAGAGGGATACTGGATTTCTTTAAGGAATTTTATAAAAAGAGGGTCATTGTCGCTGAGGCAGCCTGTGGTGATACCATGGATGCCTTTAAGAATTTCGGCTACCACAGACTCATCAATGAATACGATGTTGAATTGATGGACCTGAATCAAGGTTCTTATGAGCCTGTTTCCATAAGGGACTCTATGAGAAAACCCATTCATGTAAGAGTCTCCCGTCTCCTCCTCGACGAGGATAATTACCTTATCTCTGCGGCTAAGCTCAAGACCCATGACACATCTGTTGTTACACTCTCGATAAAGAATATGGCCATGGGAAGCGTGCTCCTTTTTGACAAAGAAAAGGTACATCAAGGATTTAAACAGACAAATCTAAATATAGCAAAGCTTGCTCAGCTGGTATGGCCTGACCTATCTGTCATCGATGGCCTTGTTGGTATGGAGGGGGATGGGCCGACCTTTGGAGACCCTATCCATGTGGGGGTTGCCATTTCAAGTGTCGACCCACTCGCTGCCGACAGGGTAGCCTGCGAGGTGATGGGCATTGATATCTGGAAGGTTGGATATCTCTATTACTGCTCAGAAAGAGGCTTAGGTGAGATGGATTTACAAAGGATTGATATCGTTGGTGAAGCCCTCAGAGAATGTGTTAAACCATTTAGATTACATAGTACTGTGAAAGAACAATACAGGTGGAGAGATTGAAAAGTATTTGATCCCATCAAACTCTCAGTAAAAAAGATGTTTGCAGGGATGATTCAAGAAAATACTACCGCTTCAGGCTAAATACTAAAAAATTAACCCTCTTTCCCTGCAACCCCTGTGTTGTGGGCTGCATCTGAAACCCTTGAGGCAACCTCAGTGACCACCCTTCTATCGAATATACTTGGCACGATGTAGTCCTCGCTCAAGTCATTTTCATCCACCATCGAAGCTATTGCCACTGCAGCGGCAAGCTTTATCTCATCATTCACATCTTTAGCCCTTGAATTTAGAAGACCTCTGAAAAGCCCTGGAAAGCAGAGCATATTGTTTATCTGATTGGGATAATCTGACCTGCCTGTTGCCAGGATTCTAACATGGGGCAGGGCATCCTCTGGAGCAATCTCTGGCTCAGGATTGGCAAGGGCAAAGACTATTGGGTCATGGGACATCCTCTTTATATCAGCAACATTTATGAGGTTCGGTGCTGAAACACCTATAAAGACATCCGCACCTGTCATAACAGCTGAAAGATTCCCTTTTACCATCCTCGGGTTTGCATGCTCAGAAAGCCATTCCTTTATTGGGTTCATATGCTCTTTCCTCCCCCTGTAAATCGCACCTGCCCTATCACAAACAATAATATCTTTAATCCCAATCATGGCAAGCATCTTACAGCATGCTGTTCCGGCAGCCCCTGCACCTGATATCACAACCTTTAACCCTTCTATATTTTTTCTTACAACCTTCACTGCATTAATAAGGGCTGCAAGGATTACCACTGCTGTGCCATGCTGGTCATCATGGAAAACAGGGATATCCAACTCTCTCTTCAATCTCTCCTCTATCCCAAAGCATCTCGGCGCAGATATGTCTTCGAGATTAATTCCCCCGAAGGCTGGCGAGATGTACTTCACAACCTTTATTATCTCTTCGGGATCCCTTGTTGAGAGGGCTATGGGGAAGGCGTCTATATTTGCAAATTCCTTAAAAAGCATCGCCTTCCCTTCCATCACAGGCATTGCTGCCTCTGGCCCTATATCTCCAAGGCCAAGCACAGCACTTCCATCTGTAACAATTGCAACAGAGTTTCTCTTTATGGTGAACCTGTAAGCCTTTTCTTTATCATGGTGTATTGCCATACAGACCCTTGCAACTCCAGGGGTGTAAACCATCGACAGGTCATTGCGGTTTCTTACAGGAACTTTATTATGTATCTCTATCTTCCCACCGTGGTGCATGAGGAATGTCCTGTCAGAGACGTGGAGAACCCTTACACCTTCTACTTTCTTTACGCTCTCGACTATATCTCTCTCATGTGCCTCGTCCCTTGCATTTACAGTAACATCCCTCACTATTACCCCTTTGCCGACGCCTACAATGTCAACAGCACCTATGTCACCCCCGACATCTCCGATTGCAGTTGCGACCTTCCCAAACATTCCAATCTTGTTGACTATCTCGAGCCTCAGGGTTATGCTGTAGCTCGGGCTTGGGATTTTCATAAGGTAATTATATCCAAAATTGATAAGTAGTTTATAATTATTTGATGATCAAAGGACATTTAAGGCTTTTTACAGCCATTGTAATCTCCATACTGATAGCACTTTATTTCCTCCATGACAGATACCTGTCCGGCATGCAGCGGCCTAATGCCTTTTCTGCCAGGGTCGTAGAGGTGCATGACGGTGATACCGTAAGCGTGATTATTGGTAAAAAGAAAGAAAGAGTGAGATTAATCGGCATAGATGCCCCTGAACTCAGTCAGAGGCCATGGGGTGCAAGGGCAAAGAAACATCTCAAAGAGCTTCTGAACCTTTCTGGATGGAGGGTCACCCTTGAGTTTGATGTAGAAGAGAGGGATAAATACGGAAGGCTCCTTGCGTATCTGTGGACCGCTGACGAAAGAGGGCACCCCAAAAAACCGCAAGATTTTTTGGGGACCCCGGTGTTGATAAATCTTGAGATGCTGAAAGATGGTTATGCCGTGCTCTTCACCTTTCCGCCAAATGTTAAATATGTTGATGCGCTGAGGGATGGCCAGCGTCTTGCAAGAGAAAAGGGTTTGGGCATCTGGGGAAAGAAAGGACTCAAGGAGATGCCTGAGGATTACAGGAGAGAACATCCACGTTAGTCTAAAAGTGCCGGGTCGAAGATACTAAAAGTTTATAGACTGAATTGTTCACAAATTTCATCGAGCTGGGCGTATTATAGCAAACGTATTAAGTGTTGTTACATTGTCATTGCGAGCGATAGCGAAGCAATCTCATAAGTATGGGGATTGCTTCGTCGCTCCGCTCCTCGCAATGACACTTCATTTATTACGTTTGTATTAATTCATATCTTCCAGCATGACTTCTTTTCGCGCGCCCTTTCCACCTTTTCTCTCTCGGCCTCGTATCCCTTTCTACCCATCATTCCATATGTAAGGTTCTTGCCCTCTTCGACCCCTGGCTGATTGAATGGGTTAATACCATATAAGAAGCCTGTGAATGCAGTTGCCACCCCAAAAAAGTGGAACAACTGTCCCATATGATAAGCATCTATCTTCGGGATATTTATAGTCATGTTAGGTCTTCCTACCCTTGCAAGGGCAAGCTCTGTAGATTCTTCTTCTGCCTTGATCAGAGATGAGAGGGCATGTCCTATGAGGTAATTCATGCCCTCAACTTCCTCAAAGGCATTCGGTATTACAATGTCTCCTCCATAATCATCAACCCTCATAAATATAGCAACCTTGTCCTCTGGTCCTTCCATCCAGAGCTGAAGCTGGGAGTGCTGGTCTGTAGTTCCAAGTGATGGATAAGGTGTGAGCCCAAAACCAAGTTTTCCAAGGCTTTCTGCCCACAACTGGCAGAACCACTCTGAGAAAGATTTAAACCCATCAGCATAAGGGACTATCACATTTATATTTCGCTTCTCTTCCCTTTCCATGAGATAGAGCAGAGTTCCAAAGACATAAGCTGGATTTTTCCATATCTCTGGCTCTGAGCACCTCTCGTGTATGTCCCTTGCGCCGCGTAATATCTCATCTGCATCAATACCTATGACCTCTGCAAGCAGAAGCCCAACAGGACTCAGGACAGAATACCTGCCTCCAACACCAGGCGGTATGGATAAAGCCCTGATTCCTTTTTCATTTGCAATTCTCCTTAGATTTCCCTTATCAGGGTCTGTTGTTGCTATGAACCTCTCTGATGCCTTTGAACCAAAGATTTTTGCCATCTCATCCCAGAGGATCATAAATGAGGCTATGGTCTCTGCAGTGCTACCAGACTTGGTGATAACATTGACAGTCGTCTTTTTTAAATCTACAAGCAAAAGAATATTTTTCAATGTCCTCGGGTCAACGTTGTCATAGATAAATACCCTCGGCTTATGCTTCAGGTTATGGAATGGACTGATGGCCTCAAGGATTGCCCTCGGACCAAGTGCGGAGCCGCCAATGCCAAGGATCAGAAAATCATCCGAGTTATCCCTCACATATTTTGCTATCTTTTTAATATCTGACGTGTCCTGATAAAGCAAATCGATAAATGCGAGTTCAGGCCATGTCCTTGCCTTTATCTGCGTATGGGCATCACCTATCTTGCCTCTTAGAGCCTCTATCTGCCTCTCGGATATTCCTTTCTCCCCTAGCACCTCTTCCATCATATTAGAGAAATTAAGCTCTATCATCTAACCCCCCAAAACCATTGTATCGAAGTTTGAATTTTTCACCTGAAAATACCCCTCTGACAGGCGAGACGCCTGTCCTACTAGTTATAAAACCACCACCCATGGTAGGACAGCCGTCTCGGCTGTCCTGACTGCAATTTTCATCATCCTTTGTGAGCCGAAGGCTCATGAATTTTTCATTTTGCGCTTTGCATCTTAAATTTATTTCCACTCTTTTACACAAAAACCTTTTGCATCCAGGTCAGCAACTATCTCTTTTAGGTGTTCCCTTCCTCTCGTCTCTATCGTAAAGACAACCCTTGTCTCTCCCAAAGAGAGGTCCACTGCAAGCCTGTCATGAACAACATTCAGGATATTCCCCCTGTGGGATGCGATAACACCGGTCAGAGCGTGCAGGCTCCCCGGGATGTCATCAACAGTCACCTCAAAGACCCCCATCCTTCCACTTGTTGCAAGGCCTTTATGAATTATCCTGTCGATAAGTGTGAAGTCTATGTTCCCGCCGCTTAGAACAAGGGCGATACGTTTGCCTCTAAATCTTTCTTTATTCTCCATTAAAGCTGCAAGCGGCACTGCTCCAGCGCCCTCGACAACAAGCTTCTTCCTTTCAAGGAAAAGAAGTATTGCCATCGCAATGGGGTCCTCACCCACAAAAATGATGTCATCCACATATCTATTCATAATCTCGAATGCCCTATCGCCAACCCTGCCCACTGCTATTCCATCAGCAAGGGTGGGCAGTGGTGGCCTCTCGGATATCTTCTTCTCTCTGAATGAAACATAGGCTGATGTTGCAGACTCAGTCTGGACGCCGATGACCTTGGTATTTGGTGATATAGCCTTTACAGCGACTGAGATTCCAGAGATAAGGCCGCCTCCCCCTACAGGCACAAGGATAAAGTCTATATCCTTTACATCTTCCATAACCTCGATGCCTATAGTCCCCTGCCCTGCAATGACCTCGTCATCATCAAAGGCGTGTATGAAGATATAATCCTTCTGGGAAAGGGCATAATTTAGTGCATCCTTAAAACTCTCTCCGTAAAGCACAACCTCTGCGCCATAGCCCCTTGTAGCCTCTTCTTTTACTATAGCCACCGTCACAGGCATGACTACCTTTGCATCTATCCCAAGACAGTTTGCAGCGAATGCAACACCCTGTGCATGATTGCCCATAGATGCAGCTATCACCTTCCCATCACTGATGTTAATCATTTTATTAAATGCACCCCTGACCTTGAATGAGCCTGTCTTCTGGAGGTTCTCTGCCTTGAGATAAACCTCAGCCCCTGTCAGCTTGCTGAAGGAGTTGGAATAGATTAATGGAGTCTTATGGACAAACGACTTAATATTTTTAAGTGCATTTTGGACCTCTATTATGTTTACCATATTTGTAACTTACTTCTTACCTCTATTGATAACATTTGTTAACTACCAATGCAAGCACTTAAACCACAAAACTATACATAGAGTTATAAACTAACTGATACCAATATCTGAGGCAGGCATGGCAGGTGAAAAATTTTTAGTTCGACACC
>DYHX01000099.1 GCA_020723925.1 Nitrospira japonica
GCAAAGGCAGTCTATGAGACGGAAAGGCAGAAGACCCTTGAGCGTGCAAGGGCTACTGTGACAGGCGATAAATCCCCTGCTGACTACAGGATAATGCACATAACCGAGATTCCAGATAATCCCACTGAAGCAATAAAGGCTGCATTTGAGGGGAAGGAGGGCACCGAGGTTATCTCCGGCGAGGATGGGGATACTGTAAGGGCTGCTGTCCCCGAGTATTCAGGTGGAAGGCAGGTTGGTGTTGTGGTTGTCGAGGCCTTCCTGCCAAAGAGCATCACAGGAAATATCGAGGTAATAAAGAATGCATATGAGGACTATATAAAACTCGAGTCATGGAAGGCGCCGCTCAAGATGAACTATCTCTTGATACTCGGTTTCTTCACCATGATTGTCGTCTTCATGGCCCTGTGGATCTCACTGAGGATTGCAAAGGGCATCACAGACCCGATACAGAGCCTTGCCCAGGCAACTGGAGAGGTTGCATCAGGAAATCTTGATGTTAATCTCAACCTTAATAGGGAAGATGAGATAGGGCTTCTGATAAACTCCTTTAACCACATGGTAAAGGAGCTTAAAGAGGGCAAGGAGTCATTGCAGAAGTCATATATAGAGTCCGACAGGAGAAGGCTCTGCATGGAAAACATCCTCGACAATATCAACTCTGGTGTCATATCCCTTGACACTGATGGAACGATCCTCACCATAAATGGAGCTGCCTGCTCCATTCTGAATGTTAGACCTGAAGGTTTTATAGATAAAAACTACAGAGAGCTGATTGCACAGATCAATTCCGAAGAACTCAAGGAACTCATAAAAGGGATCGAAGGAAAGGAACTCAGGGGGATCGAAAGAGAGATAAGAGCAAGTATCGGAGAAAAAAGAGTTGTCCTGAGAGTGTTTATTGCAGGCTTAAGAGGCTCTTCTTCATCAAGATCGCTTGGTTTGCTTGTTGTCTTTGATGACCTGACAGATGTTATAAAGGCACAGAAGGCCATTGCATGGCAGGAGGTTGCAAGGAGGATAGCCCATGAGATTAAGAACCCGCTCACACCGATAAAGCTATCAACAGAGAGGATGCTGAAGAAGTGGGAGCAAAAGGATAAAGATTTCGAACAGGTCTTTGAGCGCTCAACAAAGACAATAGTCAAGGAGGTTGACAGCCTCAGGAGGCTTGTGGATGAGTTCTCGAGATTTGGCAAGATGCCTGAGATAAATAAGGCACCAACGAATCTCGCAAATATAATAGATGAAGTTATAACCCTGTATAGGGACTACAAGGGGTTTACTATAAAGGTATCGATACCTGATAACATGCCTTCTGTTGAGTTGGACGGCGAGCAGTTCAAGAGGGTAGTGATAAACCTTTTTGACAATGCATTCCAGGCAATGGACAGTGGTGGTAATATAGAGGTGAGGGTTAATTTTGATATAATGGTAAACAGGGTCTTCATAGATATTGCGGATGATGGGCCAGGGATAAGGGAAGAGGACAAGGAAAAACTCTTTCTCCCATATTTCTCAACAAAAAAAGGCGGCACAGGTCTTGGCCTTGCCATAGCCAGCAGGATTATCACAGAGCACAGAGGCTATATAAGGGTAAGGGATAATGAACCCGGAGGCACCATATTCACAATAGAGATGCCGATAAAGGAAAGCTAAATGTCAGAGCCTGTTGTTCTTGTTGTGGATGACGAAGAGGGTATAAGAGAGAGCCTATCAGGCATATTCGAGGATGAGGGCTACGATGTCGTGACTGCAGAATCAGGTGAAGAAGCAATCAGAATAATAAAGGAGCAGTCGCCAGACCTTGCTCTACTCGATGTATGGCTTTCGGGTATAGACGGAATCCAGACTCTGCAGGAGATAAAGTCAATTAAAGAAGACCTGCCTGTAATCATGATTTCTGGTCATGGGAATATCGAGCTTGCAGTAAAGGCAACGAGGATTGGCGCATATGACTTCCTTGAGAAGCCACTTTCCCTCGAGAGGGTGCTGCTTGCTTCAAAACGGGCACTTGAGAGAAGAGCCCTTGAGATGGAAAACCGTGCACTCAAGGATGACCTGACAAGGAAGTGGAGGCTTATCGGCGAGTCATCAAAGATGAAAAATCTAAGAGAACAGATAGCCATGGCTGCCCAGAGTAACAGCAGGGTGCTGATACTTGGCGAGAGTGGCTCAGGCAAAGAGGTTGTTGCAAGGCTCCTGCATGAAAGGAGTCCGAGGGCTGAAAAGCCTTTTGTTGAGGTGAACTGTGCAGCCATACCACAGGAGCTTATAGAGAGCGAACTCTTCGGCCACGAGAAGGGCTCATTCACAGGGGCATTTGAAAAGAAGAAAGGGAAGTTCGAGCTTGCAGATAAAGGGACACTTTTTCTCGATGAGGTGGGGGATATGTCCCTGCAAACACAGGCAAAGGTGCTCCGTGTCATCGAGACACAGGAGTTTCAGAGGGTTGGAGGGAACAGAAATATAAAGGTGGATGTCAGGATTATTGCTGCAACAAACAAAGACCTCAAAGAAGAAGTAAAAAAAGGTAATTTCAGGGAAGACCTCTATTTCAGACTCGATGTAATACCCTTATCCGCCCCTCCTCTGAGGGAGAGGAAGGAGGACATACCGGACCTGGTTGAATACTTCCTTGAATCGCTTGCAGTAGAATATGGCCAGCATCCAAAGAAGATAATGCCGGAGGCAATGAAGAGCCTCCAGGACTATGACTGGCCAGGAAATATAAGGGAGTTAAAAAATGTCATCGAGAGGCTCGTAATAATGACGCCTTCAAATGCGATAACCAGCAAAAATCTTTTTATAAGAAGCGAGCATGAGAGGTCAGACTATTTCACATACAGGATACTCAAAGATGCCAGGGATGCCTTTGAAAGAGATTTCATCGCAAAAAAGCTTGAAGAGAATAACTGGAATATCTCAAAGACAGCAGAGATCCTTGACATAGAGAGAAGCAACCTCCACCGCAAGATAAAGGCATACAATATAAAGGTCCCTTGAACTCAAATTATGCAACGCCCCTCCGGCCCGAGCAGCAAAACTCTTTGAGTAAAGAAATTGATCTTCTATGAAATCGGGGATTCTTGCAGGGCGGAGTTCTGTGCCTTACTCCCCAATCCTGTGCAGCTTCATGAAGTTTGTCTTTCCAAGGGTTAAGAGGGGTGAGCTTGCAGTGAGGACAATCCTGTCACCGTTTTTCACAATCCCTTCCTTTAGCAGGGATTTTTCTACCTCTTTAACCATCTCATCTGTGCTTGCAAGTGGCCCCATAAATGTTGGGGTCACTCCCCAGTAAAGGGACATCCTCTTCTTTACATCCTCATCTGGTGTGAAGGCTATTATTGGCACCCTTGGCCTGAACTTTGACACGAGCCTTGCTGTGAAGCCTGACTGTGTGAATGCAACAATAACTCTTGCTTCAATGTCCTCTGCAGCCCTGCATGAGGCTTCTGCAACCGCCTCGGCAAAGGTCTTTCCACGTATGTATGAGGATGCTATCTCCTTTGTCGACTCTGTGTGTCTTATAATCCTGTCCATCATCTTCAATGCCTCAATGGGATATTTGCCTGCTGCTGTCTCCGCTGATAGCATCAAAGCGTCTGTCCCATCAAGGACTGCATTAGCCACATCTGTTGCCTCTGCCCTTGTTGGCCTCATATGCTCTGTCATGGACTCAAGCATCTGTGTTGCTGTGATTACAAGACGTCCTTTTCTGTTCGCTCTGCCAATAAGATTCTTTTGAATTAAAGGCACTTCCTCTGGCGGGACCTCTACTCCGAGGTCTCCCCTTGCGACCATTATTCCATCGACCTCATCAAGGATTGCATCAATGTTATCCAGGGCCTCTGGTTTTTCTATCTTTGCGATAATGGGAATTGACCGGCCTCTCTTTCTAAGCCATTCCTTAACCCTTCTTATGTCACCTACAGTCATTACAAATGACAATGCAACATAATCAACATCCATCTTCAGCCCAAACTCAAGGTCTTTCTTATCCTTCTCTGTGAAGGATGGGATGGATATCTTCATTCCAGGAAGGTTAACGCCTTTTCTGTCTTTTAATATTCCACCCTCTACAACCCTCGTTTTCAGGGCATCCTTTGTCATTCCCGTAACATCAAGCTGTATAAGCCCATCGTCAAGAAGTACTCTGTCACCTTTTTTTGCATCCTTCAGGAGGGCCGGGTATGATATGAATATGCGCTCTCCATCGCCTGTGCCGTCCCCGTGCATGATAAGCAGCTCGTGCCCTTTTTTAAGGGATACAGAACCTCCCTCGATAAGGCCAACCCTTATCTTTATGCCCTGAAGGTCCTGCAGTATTGCAACGGGCCTTCTATATTTCTTAGAACCTTCCCTGATTAGTTTTATATTATTCCTGTGGGTCTCGTGGTCTCCGTGGGAAAAATTCAGCCTTGCCACATCCATCCCGCTCTTGATAAGAGAGAAGAGAACATCCCTCGAACTTGATGCAGGGCCTATTGTGCAGACAATCTTAGCCTTTCTATATTCCATTGTCTTTCTCATGCCTCAACCCTTTATCTTCCTTTCTCCATGTAATATGCCTCTCCCATCCCTCGCCCCTCTGTGGATAATCAGACCTGTAATGCGCCCCAACGCTTCCCTTTCTCAGAAGTGCTGCCTCGGTTATTAATCTTGCGACTGTGAGCATATTTTTTAGCTCGATCTCACGCCTTGTAAGGAAGGTTTTATCAAGAATGAATGACCACTCAGCGAGTTTTTCCTTTGCATTTTTTAGAGACTCTGCACATCTTATAATTCCAACCCGCTCCCACATGAGCTTTCTCAATGCACGTCTTATCTCCTCATGATCAGGCATAGAGCGACCATTGAGGCGAGTTTGGTCATTGGTCATTGGACATTGGTCACTGGTTTTGACTAATGACTGATGACTCACTGCTAACTGCTCACTGCTAATAGGTGAATTGAGTGCTGATTTTCCTGCCCTTGCACCATAAACAAGCCCTTCAAGGAGGCTGTTACTGGCCAACCTGTTTGCACCGTGGACACCCGTGCATGCGACCTCACCAGCAGCATAGAGGCCCTTTATAGTAGTCGCATCATATATATCAGTCTTAACCCCACCCATCATATAATGTGCAGCAGGCGAGACCGGGATTAGGTCCTCTGTTATATCAACATCATATTGAAGGCATGTCGAATAAATCCTCGGAAACCTCTTTTTAACAAAATCCTTCCCAAGGTGGGTCATGTCAAGATAGACATGGTTGCCCTTTGTCTTAACCATTTCTGATATTATTGCCCTGGAAACCACATCCCTCGGCGCAAGCTCTGCCATTGAATGATAGTTCTTCATAAAAGGTTCTCTGTTTATGTTCCTCAAAATGGCCCCTTCGCCACGCATCGCCTCGCTCAAAAGAAACTGTGGCGCTGATGGTGAATAGAGGCTTGTTGGATGGAACTGGACAAACTCCATGTCCTCAAGCACCGCTCCTGCCCTGAAGGCTATTGCCATGCCATCGCCTGTTGCAACCTGAGGGTTTGTTGTCCTTGAAAATATCTGGCCTGCCCCACCTGTTGCAAGGATTGTTGCCTTTGCAAAGAGGGCAACGACCTCTCTGCCCCTGAGCACATATGCACCGTGACATTCACCGTCCTTTATTATCAGGTCTATGGTGAAGGCAAACTGATATTTTTTAACTGTTGAAAATGAGCGGACTTTGCTTAGAAGTGCTCTTTCAAGCTCTCTCCCTGTTGAGTCTCCGCGGGCATGAAGTATTCGCTTTCTTGAATGGGCTGCCTCCAGTGTAAAGTCGAGTTTTGTCCCTTCCCTGTCGAACTCGGCACCCCATGAGATAAGCTCAAGTATCCTCTCAGGTCCTTCCTCAACAAGAACCTTTACCGCCTCTTCCCTGCACAACCCATCACCTGCCTTTAATGTGTCCTCAAAGTGGATGCCTACCTCGTCCTCATCACTTAATGCAACCGCGATCCCTCCCTGTGCATACTCTGTGCTGCTTTCTGTTGGTATATCCTTTGTGACAACAAGGACATTCCCGTGTGGGGCAAGCTCTATGGCGGCCCTTAAACCTGCAACCCCGCTTCCAATAATCAGGAAATCAACAAGCTCTTTTTCCACTCACACACCTCACATCGGACATATCAAGCTGCCCAATTTCTTGGTTAGTTTAAGGTTCTCCGAATAATCAACAGGAAAGTCTATGACCGAAAATAGAGATAGAACCACAAAATATAGTAAACCCCACACCAAAAGTTTTGGTGTGGGGTAAAA
>DYHX01000024.1 GCA_020723925.1 Nitrospira japonica
ACGTGGTGTGGGGTTCACCATATCTGCATCTTTCAATTGCATTATTTGGATTAAGGTATTATAGCAGATAGACACTGGCGGTTGAATCAATTTTTTGGGTGGTCAACAACAATTGACGCCAGCAGCCCTCAGGGTTTATCATAGTCACCATGCTAACGCCGGAGAAGCAGATCGAGATAATAAAGAGAGGCACTGTAGAGATACTCCTTGAAAAGGAGCTTCTACACAAACTCGAAAGGTCTTACAAAGAAAATAAACCCCTCAGGGTAAAGGCGGGTTTCGACCCAACTGCCCCTGACATTCACCTCGGCCATACTGTATTGCTTGAAAAGATGCGTCAGTTTCAGGAACTCGGACATGAGGTGATATTCTTAATCGGCGATTTCACAGGCATGATAGGTGATCCAACTGGAAGGTCTGAGACAAGAAAACCCCTAACAAAAGAAGAAGTTCTGAAGAATGCAGAAACCTACAAGATGCAGGCATTTAAAATTCTTGATCCCGAAAAAACCCAGATAAGATTCAACAGTGAATGGCTTTCCATGATGGATGTAATGGAATTTCTAAAGCTCGGTGCCATGCAGACAGTTGCGAGGATGCTCGAAAGAGATGATTTCAGGAAGAGATTCGAAAGCCAGCAAGATATTACAATCCTTGAATTCTATTACCCATTATTTCAGGCATACGACTCAGTTTTTTTAAAGACAGATGTTGAGTTAGGCGGAACCGACCAGAAGTTCAACCTCCTTATTGGAAGAACTCTCCAGAGAAAGATGGGGATAGAAGAGCAGGTAATTGTCTTGACGCCGTTGCTGGAGGGACTTGATGGTGTGAACAAGATGTCAAAGAGCCTTGGCAATTACATAGGAATCACAGAGCCTCCAAAAGAAATGTTCGGAAAGATCATGTCTATAAGCGATGACCTCATGCTCAGGTATTATGAACTTCTAAGCCGTATATCTATAGAGGAACTTGATGCCTTGAAAAAGGGCATTAAAGATGGCTCTGTTCATCCTAAAAAAGCAAAAGAAAACCTTGCATCGGAGATTGTTGAGAGGTACTGGGGCAAAGATTCGGCATTGAAAGCAAAAGAAGAATTTGAACATATATTCAAAGAGAAAGGTCTTCCTGATGAAGTCCCTGTTTTTGAGATTAGGTGGGAAGAGGACGAGCTGTGGGTTCCAAAGATAATGAAACTTTCAGGTCTCACATCAAGCACAGGGGAGGCAATAAGGCTCATTAAACAAGGTGCTGTCAGGATAGATGAAACCAAAATAGAAAACCCTGATGAAAAGCTTCAAAAGGGCAACTATCTAATTAAAGTAGGCAAAAGGAAGTTTCTAAGGCTGAAATCAAAAAATTAGCAAGACGTCACCCACTTTATTATCTCCTCGACCATCGCCTCTATAGTCGCCTCTTTAGGCAGTATATCAACCTGAAGCCCTGCATTCTCTATGGCCTTTGCTGTAACAGGCCCGATGACCGCAATAGTCACCCCTTTAAGAAGTTCATCCGCATCCCCCCCAAGAATCTCCCTGAAGTTATTGAAAGCCGCAGCACTCGTAAATGTAGCAATCGAAATCCTGCCTTCTTTCAGAAACCTTTTCAGCCTCTTTCCATGAATCTCTGGCTTCACTGCCCTGTATGCAACAGGCACATCTATCTGCCCTCCAAGCCCCCTCACCTTTTCAGAGAATATCTCCCTTGCCTTTTCCGCCCTCGGAAGTAGAAACTTTATCCCTTTTAAATTCTGACACGGCGACACGTCCCCGCATCCCTGCGTCCCTGCGTCCCCGCGTCTACAAAATGCGTTAATCAGTCCCTCTGCACGAAACTCCTCTGGGATTAAATCCACCTTAATGCCGTATTTTTTGATTTCTGCTGCCGTTTTGGTGCCAATGGCACATATCTTTATGCCCTTCAAGTCCCTGATATCCATGTCTCTCTCAAAAAACCTCTTCAGAAAATACTTAACGCCATTTGCGCTTGTGAATATCAGCCAGTCATATGTTCCTATTCTATCAATAGCCTTATCAAGTTCATTCCAGCTTTCTGGCGGCACTATCTCGATTGTGGGAAATTCGATAATCTCAGCACCGAGTTCTTCAAGGGGTTCAAATCCTGCAGAATGTCCCCTTGTGATAAGGACTCTATGGCCAAACATAGACTTATTTTCATACCACTTGAGGGTATCCCTTAATTTCACGACATCGCCTACAACCATTACAGCAGGTGGTTTAATGTCCTTCTCCCTCACGATCTCTGCGATATTCTTTAGTGTCCCGACAAGCGTCTTCTGGTCCGGCCTTGTGCCCCACCTGATAACTGCAACAGGTGTATCAGGGCTTCTTCCATTTTCAATGAGTTTTTGTGTAAGCAGATCAATATTCTTGACAGCCATGAGAAAAACAAGGGTTCCAACGCCTGTTGCAAGTTTCGACCAGTTGATTGAGCTTTCTTCCTTTGTTGCATCCTCGTATCCAGGGATAACCGCAAACGATGATGAATAAAGCCTGTGTGTAAGTGGTATCCCAGCGTATGCAGGAGCAGCAACTGCCGAACTCACACCAGGAACTACCTCAAACTCAATACCCTCTTTTGCGAGGACCTCTGCCTCTTCTCCACCACGTCCAAAGACAAAGGGGTCACCTCCTTTTAATCTGCAAACGATTTTGCCTTCCTTTGCCTTATCCTTAAGGGCTTGATTAACCTCTTCCTGGGTCATTGTGTGATGGCCGCCGCGTTTGCCTGCATAGATGAACTCTGCATCATGATTGATATAGTTTAGGACCTGTGCATTCAGATGGAAGTCATAGATGACAACCTCTGCCTTCTGAAGGCACCTCATTCCCTTAACTGTCAAAAGCCCGATGTCTCCAGGCCCCGCGCCGACGAGGTAGACTTTGCCCTTCTTACCTTCCATATACCTCAGCCAATATCTCTCTTGCTCCCCTTAAAAGCAGGTCTTCTGCGAGCATGATACCCAAAGTTTCTGCTTCTTCAGGTATGCCCTCGATATGACCTCTCACGCTCCTGTCGCCTGAGACACTTCCAACAAACCCGTCCATAACCAGTGACGAGTGACGAGTGACGAGTGACGAGTCTGATGAATTTTTATCGTTTAGCTTGTTACTCGTTACTTGTAACTCGTTACTGTCTTTAATTCGTGCATGTGCTGCAATCGGTACCTGGCATCCGCCCTCAAGCCTCTTAAGAAAAGCCCTCTCCGCCCTGACACAGATTGAGGTCTCTGGATGGTTTAATGGCTTGATTACATTATTAATAAATTCGTCATCAATCCTGCACTCTATACCAATAGCTCCTTGCCCAATTGCAGGAAGGCTTATTTCAGGCTCAAGCATCTCTGTTATCCTGTTTGCCCAGCCGAGCCTTTTCACACCTGCAACTGCAAGGACAATCGCATCGAATTGTCCTTCATCGAGCTTTCTCAGCCTCGTATCAAGGTTTCCCCTCAACTGTGTAATCTTTAAATCAGGCCTGATGCTCAGAAGCTGACATGCTCTTCTTAAGCTGCTTGTGCCTATGGTCGCACCATGAGGCAAATTGTATAGTAACGAGTGACAAGAAACGAATGACGAAGTCGTGAGTCGTGAGTCGTGAGTCGTGAGTCTGGAATCTTTTATTTTTGACTCCTGACTTATTATTAATGCATCCCTCGGGTCTTCTCTTTCGCATATGACTGTGAGATGGAGACCCTCAGGGAAATCCGTTGGTACATCCTTCATGCTATGCACCGCAAGGTCTGCCTCTCCCCTCAGAATTGCCTCCTCTATCTCCTTCACAAAGAGCCCCTTGCCACCGACCTTTGCAAGGGGAACATCGAGTATCTTATCACCTGTAGTCTTTATTATATTAAGCTTAACCTCAAGCCCCGCGTTCATCCTTTGAAGTTCTGATCTCACCCACTCAGCCTGCCATAATGCAAGCTTGCTTCCCCTCGTACCTATAACTATTTTATCTCTTTTCATCTTCTTACCCACCCTATTCCTTTTATGCCTATCTTTTGGCCAAAAATAGACATAGAGTTATAAACTGGCTGATACCAATATCTGAGGTAGGCATGGCAGGTGAGAAATTTTTAGTTCGACACCTTGAAATCCTACCTGTAAAAATAAACCGTATGCACCTCAAAAACCATTGATAAAACAATGAGATAGATATGTCCATTTCTGATAATCTGTCGATTCTAAAAATTATGAACCCTGCTATGCCTGCCTTCTATATCTATTTTTCGGTTTTGGCCTCTCCATTTATTCCATATAGTCTCCTTATAGTTTCTACCAGGATATCTTTATCTTCACAACCCTCTTTAAGGGCAATAGTCGGTGGATGTATGAGTTTATTCACAATAGCTGTTGCCATATATTCAATGGCCTTCTTCTCCTTTTCCCCAAGATCAGGGAGTTTATTAATCAGCCTCTCGAGCTCTTCCTCTTTTATCTCCTCTGCCATATCCCTCAGTGCAACAATCGTCGGCACAGAGTCAAGAGATGACTGCCATTTCAGGAAGGTCTCTATCTCTTCATCTATTATCTTTTCCGCCTTATCGGCTTCTTTCTTCCTCTCGAGGATATTTGAATCAACAACACCCTGAAGGTCATCGATATCGTAGAGATAGACATTGTCGAGGTTATTTATCTCAGGGTCTATATTCCTCGGGAGAGATATATCGATTATAAACACTGGCCTGTGGCGTCTCTCCTTCATCACCCTGTGCATCTGGCCTTTCATTAGCACATAGGTCGGCGCACCAGTTGAGCATATTACGATATCTGTACGAATCATCTCATACAGGAAGTCCTCGTACTTAATAGCCCTCCCATTGAACTCCTTTGCGAGCTCACAGCCGCGATCATACGTTCTGTTCGCAATGATAACCTCTTTCACTCCGCTACTCATTAAGTGTTTTGCAGCAAGCTCTGCCATCTCGCCTGCACCGAGAAGCATGAAGGACTTCTCTGATAAATTGGTGAATATCTTCTTTGCAAGCTCAACAGCAGCAAAACTTATCGAGACAGCATTCTCAGCAATCCTTGTCTCTGTCCTTACCCTCTTTGCAACAGAGATGGCCTTCTTCATTAATCTATTTAAAAGAACACCTGTCGCCTTCTTCTCAAGGGCAAACTCAAATGCATCCTTCATCTGTCCTAAAATCTGGGGCTCACCAACAACCATAGAGTCCAGGCTCGATGCAACCCTGAATACATGCCTCACTGCATCTGCGTTATCATAGATATAAAGTGCTTTATCGAGTGCACCTCGATCGATGCCATGAAACCCTGATATAAATGCCTTTATGGATTCCACTGCCTTTTGCGTATCCTTTACATTTGCGTACATCTCCACCCTGTTACATGTGGAGAGCACCACAGCCTCCTTCACCTCAGGAAGCCTCTTTATCCTGAGCAAACCATCTTCAAGCTTTGGACCATTGAATGCCAGTTTTTCCCTGACATCGATATCAGCAGTCTTATGGTTTAGACCTACGACAAGAACCTTCATACAAAAGAATGCAGACCTTTCAAGAGAAGGTTAACACCAAAGAATGTGAAGAGGACAGCAATGAACCCTATAATAGAAAGGATTGCGGCCCTTCTTCCACGCCATCCTGCAGTGAGCCTCACATGGAGCACAAGAGCGTATATAAACCACGTTATCAGGGACCAGACTTCCTTTGGGTCCCACCTCCAGTAACTCCCCCATGCGCTTTCAGCCCAGAGTGCCCCTGTTATTATCGCAAGGGTCAGCAGGGGGAATCCGAGTGTTATAAGTTTGTAGTTTATCTCATCAAGGGTCTGCAGACTTGGAAGCCTCTGGAAAAGACCGCCGAGGTGTTTTGACTTAACATAATGTTCCTGTATGAGATACATAATGCCTATACCAAACGCTATGGCAAATGCAGCATTACCGAGGAAGGCAAGGAGCGTATGAATGCTAAGCCAGTAGCTTTGAAGAACAGGGCTGAGTGGTTTTATCTCTCTCGGAAGGATTGAAGATGAGAGCATGAGTATGAATACCAGAGGCATTATGAACGAGCCGAGGAGTCCAAGCCTGTATCTGTATTCAAGAAAAAAGAAGATGAGGACTATGCACCATGAGAAGAAGGATGATGCCTCATGGAGATTTGTTATTGGTATATGCCCTGCAGAAACAAATCTGAATATAATGCTTGCCGTGTGGACGACAAACCCGAGCACAGCGAAAGAGAGCATAAACTTCGAGGTAGCCTTTGTGCCTTTGAAGAGTTCCATGACGCTGATGATGGCTGCTGCAAAATAGAATGTGAGGGCCACCTCAAAAAGAATAACACCCATCAGAAGCAACCAGGTTTACAGTTCTTAATCTTTATATTAAGCTCATCAGCAGCCTTTTTCTTGAGACCCTCGATTATCTTCTCTTTCATCTCAATATCTCCTGCTATATAATTCAGACACTCATCAAGCCCTGACATCGAACCCGAGAGATTAACCTTAAATCTCCTTGCTCCCTCAGGCACTTGTATGGAAGGCTCTTTCTGGAATACAACTACATCCGCCATTCTCAGGATATCTTGAGCGCTTCCCTTTATCCTGCATGCGTCTCTCCCGAATATAAATACTACAATATCAGGTTTTAAAAACTCAATTGCGCTGTTGCCCTCTACGATAATTCCATCAAGATGGGAGAGCTTGCTGATAGCTATTGGTAGGACTTCTTTTAGTTCGGTTACAGGTGCTTGTACCCACAGCACTTCTTCTGCCCCTGAATCTAACAGTCTTTTGGTGTCCTTGTTTTCCTGACAGAGAATGGTCTTATCGTCTGTAATGGATGAATAAAAGGCTGTTTTCGCGTATTTTAAAGCTCCCCATCTTTTAATAGTGAATAGTGAATAGTCGTTTTGAATTTTGAAGTTTGAATTTTGGCAGATTGTTCCTTGACCCCTTGAATCCCTGCCCCCTTTTGCAAGGTATTTCAGGAGGGCAACTGCAAGGGTTGTTTTCCCAGAACCGCTGTGTGCACCGCCTATTCCTATAATAAAGGGTCTCATCATGTCAGTATTGTTAAAACTTCAATCCAGCGATAAAAGTTATACATACAATATTACCAATACCTCCTGCGGGTATCGCTGGATCTGGGTTAAAATTTCATCACAGAGAACAAAAAGCGGTTAGCGCACTCAGTTAGTTGTTTTCAACTCACTACTAACTGTTCACTGCTAACCGCTTCTTTAAATCCACAATCTTTTTTATAGCACTGCAGCGTTATGTTGCCACCCCTATCTTTTGTCTCAACAAGGAATTCTGCTCCGCAGTGTTGACATTTCTTTGGAACAGGCTTATACCACATGGCGAACTTACACTTTGGATAGTTACTGCAACTCCAGAAAGGTTTTCCCTTCTTTGAACGCCTCTCAACAATGTCCCCGCCATCTTCGGGGCATTTGACACCAGTTGAAATGGGTTTGGTATTCTTGCATTCAGGGTATCTTGAACATGCAAGGAACTTTCCGAACCTCCCAGACTTAAATACCATTGGAGAGCCGCACTGCTCACATTTTTCTTCTGACTCCTGACCTGGCTCCTGACTTTCCAGAGGTTTTGTATTTTTACAATCAGGATAACCCAGGCATGCCATGAACCTGCCATGCCTTCCCCATCTTATGACCATCGGAAGCCCGCACTTCTCGCACGTTATCTCTGTTGGTATATCCTTCGGCTTCATCTTTCCAAGGGTCTTAGTGGCCTCTGCCAGGTCGTGATTGAAGGGGGTATAAAAGTCCCTGACAACCTTGACCCATTTAAATTTTCCGTCCTCGATATGGTCGAGTTCATTCTCCATCTTTGCTGTAAATCCTATGTCTATAAGTTCAGGGAAACTCTCAACAAGGAGGTCGTTCACGACAACGCCAAGCTCTGTTGGAGCAAACTTGCCTTCAGCTTTATGCACATATTTCCTATCCTGTATCGTGGACAGTATTGCGGCATATGTGCTCGGTCTTCCAATGCCTTTCTCCTCAAGGGCCTTGACAAGCGTTGCCTCAGAATAGCGAGGCGGCGGTTGGGTAAAATGCTGTTTTGGCTGGATGTCAAGCAGTCGAAGCGTTTCACCTTCTTTAAGCGGTGGCAGTATTGCCGCCTCCTCTTCTTCTATCTCATCCTTGCTCTCTGTGTAAAGGGCCATAAATCCATGGAACCTTATAACTGTCCCCGATGCCCTAAACTCGTGATGCGTGATCCGTGATGCGTGATCTGTGTGTTGATTTATCTCTCCCCTTACGCCTGACGCATCATTGTTTACGATACTAAATGTCGTTTGTTCAAGCTGTGCTGGCGCCATCTGGCTTGAGATGAAACGGTTCCATATAAGCATATAAAGCCCGTACTGTTCTTTCGAGAGAAATGGCTTTATATCTTCAGGTCTCCTGTCAGGATATGTCGGCCTTATTGCCTCATGGGCCTCCTGGGCAGATACCTTGCTCTTATAAACAGGAGGCTTCTCAGGTATGTAATCTTTTCCATAAGCCTTCTCGATAAACTCCCTTGCCCATTCCTGAGCCTCAGGGGCAATTCTTGTCGAGTCTGTTCTCATATAGGTTATAAGACCAACAGCACCTTCTTTCCCAAGTTCTACACCCTCATAGAGCTGTTGCGCTATCGCCATTGTCTTTTTTGCTGTGAACCTGAGTTTTCTTGCAGCCTCCTGCTGAAGGGTGCTCGTGATGAAAGGTGGCGAAGGTGTCTTCTTCCTCTGTTTGCGTTCTATTTTTCCAAGGACGAATTCTTTATCTTTTATATCATTAACTATGGCTGTAGCAGCCGCTTCGTGAGGTATTAAGAATCTGGAATCTGGAATCTGGAATCTGGGATCTATCTTATGGAGCCTTGACCAGAACAGGGGAGGTTTTGAACCTTCAAATTGTGCATTTATGGACCAGTACTCTTCTTTCTTGAATGCCTCTATCTCGCGTTCCCTGTCAACAACAAGCCTGACAGCAACAGACTGCACCCTTCCTGCACTCAGGCCCCTCCTCACCTTCTTCCACAGAAGTGGGCTGAGGCCGTAACCAACAAGTCTGTCAAGTATCCTCCTCGCCTGCTGGGCATGAACCTTTTTTATATCGATTGGGCCGGGATTCTTTATCGCCTCTTTGACAGCACGCTCGGTAATCTCATTAAATGTAACCCTGTATATTTTCTCATCTGGGATCTGGAATTTGAGATTTGAGATTTCAGATGCAATATGCCACGCTATCGCCTCTCCTTCGCGGTCAGGGTCTGGAGCGAGAAAGACCTTATCTGCCTCTCTTGCAGCCTTCTTTAACTCCTTTATTATCTTCTCTTTGCCAGGGATAACAACATAGCGGGGCTCAAAGTTATTTTCAACATCAACCCCCATCTCCTTTTCTGGAAGGTCTTTTATATGGCCAATAGATGCCTTTACTGAAAAATCCCTTCCGAGTATCTTATTTATTGTTTTAGCCTTGGCTGGTGACTCAACAATAACCAGTGATTTCATCAACTACCTCCTCCAATGACTCGCCTTAAAAATAGAAAATAGTAGAAAATAGGTAGAAAATAGGGACAGCGACCATTTATTGACATTGCCAAAGCCGAAAACACATCAAAGAAAGAATAAATGGTCGCTGTCCCTTTTAAACCATCAAATAAAACCGTTTACCCCCTGTTTGCCCGACAATGCCTTTCAACTCAAGACCAAGCAGAATTCCAAGTGCCGTTGATGCAGGCAGGCCGCTCTCCCTCGAGATTATATCTACATGTTTGGGCTCTCCTGTCATTACATCGCAAAGCCTTCTCTCCTCGTCTGAAACCTCTACCTTCGCCTTCTCTCTTGATTTTATAAGTCCTCTCAAGATAGGGGCAAGCTCTTCTATTATATCCTCTGACCTCTGGACAAGTCTTGCGCCTTTCTTGATTAACTCATTCGTGCCTGATGAGTTCACAGAATTTATGTTCCCCGGGATCGAAAAGACCTCTTTCCCCTGCTCTATTGCATAGTTTGCTGTAATGAGAGAGCCGCTGTCAAAGGTTGCCTCGACAACAAGGACACCCATGGAAAGACCGCTGATAATCCTGTTTCTCCTTGGAAAGTTTTCCCTGTTAGGCATTGTCCTGGGTGGAAACTCGCTGAGCACATAACCTGATTTAGCTATCCTTTCCAACAATCCCTTATTTTCAGGTGGATAGGGGACATCAATCCCTGAGCCGAGAACAGCAATGCTTCTGCCGCCGCATCTTACTGCTCCCATGTGGGCTGCTGTATCTATACCCCTTGCAAGACCGCTTATTATTGTAAATCCCATGGATGCAAGCTCACCTGCCATCCTTTCTGTAACTGAGACACCATATGCTGTTGGCTTCCTCGAGCCGACAATGGCTATGGCATACCTGTCCTCTTTCTTAATATCGCCCTTCACATAAATCACAAGCGGTGCATCGCCAAGCTCTTTCAGCAGCTCTGGATATTCTTCATCCTCAAAGGTAATAACCCCTATGCCCTTTTCTTTTAATCCCCTTAAGTCCTCTTCCAGACATTTCCATCCTGAATAATTCCTTATGCTCTTTGCCCTGTTCAAACCAATTCCTTCGACTGAGAGAAGCTCATCAATCCTGGCATCGAATACCGCTTTTGGGTTTTTGAATACAGAGATCAGCTTCTTTATCGTGACCGGCCCTATCTCAGGAATGGAAGAAAGGGCAATCAGGTATTTAGTGTCTGACATCTTTATCAGCTAATGAGATAAATATATCCATTTCTAATAATCTGTCGATTCTAAAAAAATTATGAACCCCGCACTACGGATGTAGTGCGGGGTGAACCCTGCCATGCCTGCCTTCTATGCCTATTTTCACTTTAATAAGTGTCTCACTTTAAGACGCAGGGCATTCAGCTTTATGAAACCCTCTGCATCCTTCTGATTATATATCTCCTCAGCCTCAAAGGTTGCAAGCTCTGGATGATATAGAGATTTTGGCGCCCTCCTCCCAACAACCTGGCAGTTACCCTTATAGAGCTTGAGCCTGACGCTGCCTGTGACATCTTCCTGAACATCATCCACAAGTCTCTGCAGCATCTCACGCTCAGGTGAAAACCAGTAACCATAATAGACCAGTTCCGCATACCTTGGAATCAGGGAATCCCTCAGGTGCATCACTTCCCTGTCAAGGGTTATTGATTCGATCGCCCTGTGGGCGATGTGCAGCACAGTTCCACCCGGTGTTTCATATACACCCCTTGACTTAATTCCAACGTATCTATTTTCTACCATATCAACCCGTCCGATACCGTTTTCTCCAGCAATGGAATTAAGCCTTTCGAGTAAAGATGCTGGAGAAAGGCTCTCGCCATTGACCTGGACAGGATTTCCCTTATCGAACTTTATTTCAACATATACTGGCCTGTCAGGTGCCATCTCTGGCGAGACTGTCATGGTGTACATATCAGATGGTGGTTCTGTCCATGGGTCTTCGAGTATCCCGCCCTCATAGCTTATATGGAAGAGGTTTCTGTCTGTGCTGTAAGGCTTCTCCCTTGTAGCAGCAACAGGGATATCATGTCTCTCAGCATAATCGATCAGTGACTGGCGCGAATTGAACGGCCATTCCCTCCATGGCGCAACAACCCTTATGTCTGGTTTGAGTGCATAGTACGTAAGTTCGAACCTCACCTGATCATTACCCTTGCCTGTTGCACCATGGGCAACAGCATCAGCTCCCTCTTTTTCAGCGATATCTATCTGTTTCTTTGCAATCAGGGGTCTTGCTATAGATGTTCCAAGAAGATACGAACCTTCATACACTGCATTCGCCCTTAGCATCGGAAATATATATTCCTTAACAAACTCATCCATGAGGTCCTCGACATATACCTTTGATGCACCTGTCTTCAATGCCTTCTCCCTCACAGCCTCAAGGTCTTCGCCCTGTCCGAGGTCTGCACAGAAGGCAATGACCTCTGCACCATAGGTCTCCTTAAGCCACTTTATTGCAACAGAGGTATCAAGGCCTCCTGAGTATGCAAGCACAATCTTCTTTATCACACCTATCACCTCTTTCCTTCTTTAAGTTATACCCAAAAGATGTAGCCTTGGATTCAAAATTTCTTCAATGCGACGTATTTATTTATATGGTTCATCTCCAGATTAGTTGATGAAATGAGCTGCATCTTTCAATTGCATTCTTTAGGTTATAAAACATAGCATAAATCAAAAATAAATGTAAAATGCATAACCCGTTCAAAATAACCCTTGACAAAACCAGAACCTCTTCCTTATAATTGCAACTGAGAATTAGTCTCAATTTTAAGGAGGCCGCTGAATGCACAAGCATGGGTCTGATCAGAAAGCTGCAGGTCGGCACGACAGAATCGCCCTTATAGGAAATCCGAATGTTGGCAAGAGCGTCATATTTGGACTCCTGACAGGAAAATACGTGACAGTATCAAATTACCCTGGCACTACAGTGGAGGTCTCTTATGGAAACATGACCCTCAATGGCAAAAAACACCTTGTGGTTGACACGCCGGGTGTCAACAGCCTGATACCGATGAGTGAGGACGAAAAAGTTACGAGAGATATCCTTATGAGAGAACGGCCATCGGCTGTAATACAGGTTGCTGATGCAAAAAACATAAGAAGAACCCTTCTCATAACCATTCAGTTAGCAGAGATGGGTTTGCCTTTGATACTTGATCTGAATATGGAGGATGAGGCAAGGGACAGGGGTATCGTTATAGACACCAAGCACCTGAAAGATATTATAGGCGTCGAGGTAATAACCACAATAGCACCCCTAAGAAAGGGCATCAAGGAGATCAGGGATGCCATACCCAGAGCTGCCATACCTGCCATACAGATTAAATATGAACCTGTCATAGAGGAATATATTGAAAAAATCTCAGCCCTATTACCCAGGTCTAATGTATCGAGGAGGTCTCTGGCCATAATGATCCTCTCAGGAGATGAAAGCCTGAGAGAATGGTTGATAGGTAATTTGAAGGCGGAGATCATAAAAGAAGTCGAAGGCATCAGGGACGAGTGTCAGTCCAGGGTAAAGCATCCAATAAATCTCTTGATAAACCAGAAGCGGCTTGATATGGCAGATGATATTGCTGCAAAGGTCATAAAGAGAATCCATGCTAAGGGAGGGCGGACACTGTCTTTTATCGGGAGCATTAGCATGCATCCGTTATGGGGAATCCCACTGTTGCTTCTCGTGCTTTATGGACTTTATGAATTCGTAGGCGTATTTGGCGCAGGCACCCTCGTTGACCTTTTTGAAGAAACTATTTTTGGAAGATACATCAACCCGATGGCGACAAAGGTTGTTCAACTAATAATACCTGTTGGTTTTATTCAAGAGATGCTTATCGGTGAATATGGCCTGATCACTGTTGCCCTTACCTATGCTATAGCCATCATTTTGCCGATCACTGCCACTTTCTTTATTGCCTTTGCAATCCTTGAAGACAGCGGGTATCTACCGAGGCTCGCAATAATGAGCAACAGGATCTTTAATTTGATGGGCCTGAATGGGAAGGCAGTTCTCCCGATGGTCTTAGGTCTTGGATGCGGCACAATGGCGGTGATGACATCGAGGATACTCGAGACAAAAAGAGACAGAATAATAACAACATTCCTCCTCGCCCTTGCTGTGCCCTGCTCAGCACAGCTTGGTGTAATACTCGGCATGCTCGGGGCACTTTCATTAAAGGCTACTGTTATATGGGCAGGAAGTGTATTGGCGACTCTCCTGTTTTCTGGTTATCTGGCATCAAAGGTTATACGCGGCGACAAGACAGAGTTCTTCCTCGAGATACCACCAATAAGGAAACCCAATCTCACAAACATTGTTGTTAAGACTCTTGGAAGAGTTGAATGGTATCTGAAAGAAGCTGTCCCACTGTTCATCCTCGGGACATTCATACTGTTTATGTTGCATAAACTTAATCTCCTGAATATGCTTGAGTCCATAGCCTCCCCGATTGTAGTAAATCTTGTGGGACTGCCTGAGAAAACAACAGAGGCTTTTATCCTGGGCTTTCTCAGACGAGACTACGGTGCAGCAGGGCTTTTTGTAATGGCAGAAAAGGGACTGTTGACCCCTGTCCAGTCTGTTGTAAGCCTTGTGACGATAACGCTTTTTGTCCCATGCCTGGCAAATTTTTTCATGATTGTAAAAGAGAGGGGCATTAAAACAGCACTTGGCATGATTGCAATAATCTTCCCTGCAGCTTTTTTAGTTGGTGGAGCACTCAACTGGGCCCTCAAGACTCTTAATATAAGCCTTTAAGGAGAAATATATGGAGAAACAGGTCTTCAAAGAATTTCTCAAAAAAAAAGGGCTGAAGTTCACAAAGGAAAGGGCAGTCATACTTAAAGAGGTATTCTCTTATCACGGCCATTTTGACCCTGACGAACTATTAACAAAAATGCGAAAGAAGGGTCTCAGGGTATCAAAGGCATCAATATACAGAACCCTTCCCCTGCTTTTAGAAAGCGGTCTCATAGAGGAGGTCGAAAAGATTGATAAGCACGCCCATTATGAGCATACCTTTGGCCATGGACACCACGACCACATGATATGCATGAAGTGTGGCAAGGTTATTGAGCTATTTTCCGATGCACTCGAGGGACTTCAGGAAGAGTTGTGCAAAAAAGAGAATTTTAAAGGCATCAGGCATGTCCTGGAGATAAGGGGGTATTGCAAAAAATGCATCGGTGACCGAAAAATAGACATAGAAGGCAGGCATGACAGGGTTCACCCCACCATTTTCCACCGATAGGCTATAGAGCCGTTATCACCTCTCACTTTATCCCAGAAGTATAGGTTCACCTTGCCTCTGCTGTTAATGCTTATGGCATAGTGATAGGAGGTATCTTCGTCTTTTTTGAGGTAGAGATAGATGCTGCCAGAGGTAGCCGTTCCACTGCGGGTAAGAGTTATTCTTGTAGCCCCTCCTGATAGGTGAATCCCTGAACTAATAGAATCACTTGAACTTCCAGCCTGCCAGTAAATACCTTCACTATTTCTATTGATAGTTTCTGATAAACGTTTGGTGGCAACAGAATCTGAAGTTGATGAAGATGTTCCAAAATTTACATCCCTGCCCAGTTTCACACCCCTTATCCCACCAACAGTATCCGGTATTGGTAGGTTTAAATTTTCCTGCTCGTTGTATATTCCATCTCCATTTGCATCTGTAGTATCTAATGTTGTGTCTGTGCCTGTGAATGCATAATAGAATTTATTAGTGGTATCAAAAGCTACATAGATTGGATACTCAGACCCTATTGCCCTTATTCTCGCAAGGTTCAGAAACTGCTGAAGGTTTGATGCATCTGCCTTAACCCTCGATGATGATGTAAGGCCGAGTTCGCTCACAGCCACAATGCCAAGGCCAGCAAGGATGGCGATTATGGCAAGGACTACGACAAGCTCAACGAGGGTCACCCCTACATTATTCCTCGCCATCTTCCTCTTCCAGTCTTGGGAAAGTTTCTCCTGCCATCCTTGAGTTCTACATCATACCAGACTGTTGGACTCCCGGAACTCAGAATTCCACCATTTTCAGCTAAAATACCCCCAAAGACCTTCGGGCTTCCAGTACCCTTTAAATCCTTCGTTATATAGAGAACACCCTGAAAATTTATATCAGAAAGGGCCTGAGTATTGCCATCAGGATCCTTTACACTAATGGTGCTGCCTGATCCACCTCCAGAGAAACCGAGGCTCCCATCGATGTAAATATCCCCATTGCTAAAAAATCTTCCAGAGACATTGAGGTTCATAGTCTGGTCTGACACTGTAGATGCATCAACATATAAAAGGGCCGGACGATTGGGGTCAGTAAGTAAGGCTTGCAAACTTATGGGACTTCCAAGCAGCTCTCCATTTTTATTACTCAGATATACGTTCGAACCATCTACAGATTTGTAATAATATCCATAATCCTGACTGTATGATTTAACAAGGTTCTTATCCCACTTATCAAGTGTAACAGTCTGGTTCTGGTATATAGCATAATTCTGCCATGGCCTTTTAGTTGCATCACCATCCTGACCTGTGCAGCCAATACAGTCTGGGGTCCCAGGGCAGCCATTAGCGGTTGTCCCTCCTGATGCGGTCACAGCGCCTTCTATCCTGGCGCTAAACCACTTGTCATAATCAGGCTTGGTAGTGTCGCCGCACTTATACGGGGTATTAGACATCTGGAATTGGACATTTCCCTTAGCTCTGACATCGCCCCACCTTATGGTCCCATTTCCATTCCATGCGCTTAAAGCACCACCTGCCTCCGCGCCTGCATTTATTGGAAGAAAGATCGATTCCTTTATTTCCTGCTCTATGGTTCTTATGTAGCCAGATGCTGTCTTTGCAGCGACTCTTACCGTGCAGATGGTTCTCGGTTTTGTGGTTCCTGAATTTTTATCGAGCATCGGAGGAAAGATTTTTATAGAGGTTATAGTGCCGATACCTGAAAAGTCGCTGAAGATACTGTTCAAATAATTGCTATTGGTTATTGATAAAGCTGCTGTGTCTGAACCACTATCGGTGCTGTTATTAGTATCAGCGATGCCATCTCCATTGACATCGACAAAGTGGCTCCAATCACCTGAAATATATTCTCTGAGGCCGTTGACAGCAAATCTGCGTTTAAAAAAGTTTTTTTCATTGGAGGATGTAAGAGAGCTATAGGATGTGCACTGGGTTGACATATTACTTACAGTTGATGGGTCTAAAGAAGAGCAGTCTATAAAGTTTCCGCCACCGATACTTATACCACTGGTAAAACCATTGGCAACCGGTGTAAATGTATCTGGATTCTGAAACCATGCCCTCACCTGGCCAATCCCTGCCTCAGCAAGAAACAGCGCCTGTGTATCTTCCTTCCCTGTTCCAGATAATTTTGTTTCAAGCACAGATGTGTTTACCATCATTACCCCCATTACTGTCAAGGCAAGGAGCATCACAAGGGCAGCAACAAGGACAAAGCCTTTTTCATTCGTATCGATCACCTTCCTATGGACAGCTCTTTGAGGCACTATTACCTGTACCTATTGGCTCTTCTGGTCATAGACATAAGCAGAAAATCCCTCTTCTGGCTGTGTTGATGGAGAAATTGATAAGGCGCCTTTACTGTCTTTTGCAACAATATAAAACCATATCCTCCTGTCAGGATTGGCTGAGATAGTTGCCTCATAGTTGCCCCCTTCCAGAGTCATATCAGTTCGGCTATAAGTTACTCCTGCAACATTTGTAGAAACAGCAGGCGATGCAAAGGGGTCTACAGGAATAGGCGCAGTGGATTGAGATTTGCTGGTTACAGCATAGTAGAGATAACTATTGGAAAGAGTAGTCCCAGCCGGTGGTGTTACTGTAGTTGAAATCTTCACACTATCCGCTGCCTCTACTGTATGGTTTGAATCAGGCGGAACAGTTGTTGACACCTCAGTATTGCTGGCAGGCTTATTCTGATAGACTGTGCCAATTGTTGGCCCTTGTGTAACTTTAACAGTAAAATTATGGGTCGAGCAATTATAACTCAATGTGAGTTCATTAGAATAGTTTGGCGTTAATGTTATTTCAGCCCCTTTCATGTTTATCTGTACCGAACCACTGGAAGTCCTGAACTCAAGGGTCATCTTTGGCGTAGAAAGCCCGGTTATATCCCGTGGGAAATTGTTGGTCTCACCTGTTTGGCCTGGGACAGTGGCTGTGCATATCCCTGTTATTGAATCACACGTCCCAATGCCAGATGTGCTTGCTGCCTGCCATAAGACAGATGAATCTAAACTAACCTTATAAATCCTGGCAGAAGTTTTGTATTTCCAGCTCAGGGTGACCCCGCGCAATTTCAAGGTTGATGCAGATGAATTCTTCACATCAAATTCAACCTTATTAAAGTTTCCCCCTTTTGCGTTTCCAATGAACTTGCCATCCGCATCTGTTTCGCCACTGCCTGTAATCTTTCCAGGGCTTATACCGCCCGAGCCTGAAGGCGGCAGCAAATTAGACTTTCCTGATTCATTTGGTGTCGGGTCTTTACAGTCAATGCTTGTTACCTGATATTTGTAGAAAGACCCTTCTACCAATCCTGCACTGGTAGAATCGATGTGGGAAAGGCCAGAAGAAGAATTTATCTTAGTCCCAGGGGTACAATCTGAAGTTTCTATTTTACACCTGTAAATATTATAAAAAACGATATCCCATGGTGTCGGATCCCCTTCATAGTCAACATCACCTGGCCCTGGCTCCCTCCCGGCATATGTGGGGTATTTCCATTGAAGCCTTACATCTTCGCATATTCCAAGGGCATTGAGATCCCTTGGAGCCTCGGTAGCGCCGGGGTATGTGCCATCATTACATATCTTTGCCTTTGCCTTTGCATAAGCTGCTGTTCCGTAGTTTCCGCACCTGTCTTTTGGGAATGCAGCGTAGAAGTAATAGTATCCGTTTTCTATCTGACTCCATGTGTAACCTGCATCCCTCTGGACATCATTATCAAAATCACCTGTCTGCCTTGCATGCTGTATCCTTATAACTCCATCACCATTTGTATCCGACGTGCACGGGTCACAAACCTTTGTACCATCATTTATACCTGAAGGGTAATTGCTATCATCAGAAGTAGTAGCCCTTTTTACCCTGAGCATAACATTGTCATAGCTCGGGTCAGAGGGGGGTGTCCACTCGAGATAGATAAGCCTTGCCCCACCTGAAACGCTAAAAGGTGATGGCGGTGGAGGCGCCGCATTGGACGAAGGTCTTGTATTTGTAACCCCATTGGTGGGGCTGTCAGCGCCGGATGCTGAACCGTTTCCATCCGGTTCATTTGAATAGCTTGATGCCTTTCCGCATACGCTCTCCTTAGCCCTCACCCTGTATTTATACTGCACGCACTTTGTTGGCAGAGTGGTATCTATGTATTCGATAAATCCCTGGCTGTTGGGCGTAGCCTGATAACCTGACTGAATAACCGACCATGCGCTTGTGAGGGGGTTATATCTTTCAATATCATAGATGACTGGATAGGGTTGTCCATCCGCATCAACAGGTTTCCCATCTTTATCGGTGTCTGCAAATGCACTCCACTTGAGCTTCACCCAGAGGGAGCTTGAAGTATCAGAAGATGCCTCAATGGCATCGAGGATTGAATTGAGTTGCGTGCCAGATGCAGCAGTCCCCGAGGTCGGATATGCTGTCCAGACAAAGGCCTGCGGGTTTATATCGTCATTAAGAGCAACTGTGCTCGTGGTACTCAAGCCGCTCATATTTCCAGAAGTATCAAATGCAGCCACTGCAACCTCATAGGTTGAACCATTTGTCATGCCACCTGTCTGGGTGGAGGTCACAAGGCCGACTGTCTTAACACCCTGCCACTCAGATGCCCCTGAAAGCTTCCAGTAAACCTTATACCCGGCGAGGTCAGTCTCTATATTTGCATTCCAGGTTATCCCGAGATAGCCGCATACCCTTCTATTGACAGCAGTAACACCTGTTGGTGTGGCTGGTGGTGTTGTGTCTACCCCGGCTTTTTCTGTTCCGAAATTTGGAAGTTTAACCTCAACCACAAGCGTCTTTATCGAATTCGGCGGCTTCGCACCTTTTGCCTGAATGGTAAGGGTAATCTTTGTAACCTCTGCCTTCTTTTCTTCTGATGCTGGAGGCAGCGCTATCAGAGAGTTGCCGCTGTCATAATACGCTAAGGTCAATCCTTCTATTGAAAAGGCAACAGGCTGTTTATTATACCCTGTGGCTGAAAGTGTCGTTATACTTGCATTACATGCAAGCTGCGATCTATCTGTTATCTCTCTATCGTATCTATAGAGGATCTTTCCAGTAGAATTCCATTCATACCTTATCCTCTCGAGCGCCCCATCAAGGTCAACATCACCCTCAAACTCAACCGCCACAGCTGTCATATCAATAAGCTTGATTTTGCTGCTTTCAGTGCATGGTGAAAGAACGCCTGTTTTTTGCGCCCCTGCCATCCTCAGCTCACTTATCATCTGCTGAAGCCCTCCCCTTGCCTCCTGGGTAAGCTCAACAAGCTGTTCCTCAGCAGACTGTGTTCTTTTTGCTGTTATAAAAATGCCATAGACAATTCCAAGGACTATTCCAAGAATGGCTAAGACAATGAGCAGTTCAACAAGAGTAACCCCTTTTCTGTTTAGCATTCTGACTTCATCCCTCATCCTTCATCCCTCTGCCCTTTTAGTCTCCCAGACTTTTCATGGTCATCATCGTAACTTTATGCTCTGAGCCTTCTGGCCCTCTCCAGTACACTAAAACCCTGATCACCATAGAGCAATCAGGAATCCCATCCGTGGGAGAACCATTTATAATCTTCTGGATGGTTACCCTTCTGAATCTGTCGAAGGGAGGGTCAGGAATACCATCGCTATTCAGGTCATTCAATACTGTGCCGGTATGGGTTGCTCTAAGGTTACTGTAGCCTTCTACATCCACAAAAACTGTATCGTTAGCCCCAAGGGTTAACCTATAAGCAGCAGGAAGGTCGGTGATAGGGACACTGTCTTGATCTGTATATTCGGTCCCAAAATTTATCCCTTTTGCAGGGCCATAGGCAAAATTCCTTAGATATTCCAACTTCTGCTCTGCAAGTTTCTCGGCAATTGTCATGTTCGATGCAAAGGCATTTCCTCTTATGGCATAAACATGCATCCCCAGAACCCCCAAAAGCCCTATGGCAAGTATGGTAAGGGCTATGAGGAGCTCAACAAGGGAAAAGCCCTCCTGTTTCAGGATTTGTTTCATGATGCTACAACATACAATATTTATACCAATCTATAAAAGGCTTTAAAAATAAAGGGTTGGTTTTAGAGGTAAGTAACTATGTTCAAGAAGTATGTAATCCGTTACATAGTTTTACATGGATGCTGGCTGCTTCTCTTATCTTTTCACCCTCAAAACCCCTTCCATCTGGGCAATCTTCTGGGTAAGGTTTGTTAGCTGTCCCCTGTCCTTGACTTCAAGGACAAAGACTATGTGGGCCTTTTTATCCTGAGTTGAGCTTGCCTCGAGGTGGCTGATATTCACATTCACCGATGAAATCAATGCGCTGAGGTTTGCAAGAATACCTGGCTTATCCACTGTTTCCACAACAAGTCTTGCAGGAGATGTCGTCTCACCCCCTGGTTTCCATTCAACATCAACGAGCCTTGCATCGTCCACGGCAAGCCTTTCGAGGTTCTTGCAATCCCCCCTGTGGATTGTAACACCCTTGCCCCTTGTGACAAAACCGACGAGATTATCTCCGGGTATAGGGAAACAGCATTCAGCTGTGTGGTAGAGCACATTATCTATGCCTTTTATACTTATGCCCTTCTGTTCCTTTGATGGTTTAGCTATCTTTGGCGCTATCTCTTCAGCAGGCTTTTCAGGCATGAGCTTGTTTACAACCTGATGCGCTGATACCTTCCCATAGCCAACAGAGACAAGAAGATCCTCAAAAGACTGCATACTGAAAGCCCTAACAACGGCCTGCATATCCTCTGATTTGAGTATCGAGGGGCCAAGGTTGTGCCTCCTCAGTTCACCCTCTAAAAGCTTAGTTCCAAGCTCTATACTCTGTTTCCTCTCCTCTGTCTTTATCCACTGTTTTATCCTGCTCTTTGCCCTCTGAGTGACAACAAATTTCAACCAGTCTCTGCTTGGACCATGTGTAGGTGAGGTGATAATTTCAAGTGTATCGCCATTCCTTAGCTGGTACCTTAATGGCACAATCCTGCCGTTCACCTTTGCACCAACGCACCTGTGTCCAACCTGAGTATGCACGCTGTAAGCAAAATCAACAGGTGTAGAACCCATAGGTAGTTCCTTGATCTCTCCCTTTGGAGTAAAGACATAGACTACCTCAGGAACAACTTCACCCTTGACAGCCTCGAGAAATTCTTTTGCGTCAGGCACTTCCTTCTGGGCCTGTATAATTTCCCTCAGCCACGAGATGTATCTACCATCCTTTTCTGCAAGTTCGCCTTTTTCTTTGTATCTCCAGTGAGATGCAATTCCTTCCTCTGCAATCCCGTGCATCTCCTCTGTCCTTATCTGAAATTCAACCCTTTCCCCTTTTGGTCCTATTACTGTTGTATGCAGTGACTGGTACATGTTTGATTTTGGTACACCTATATAATCCTTAAACCGCCCAGGAATCGGGGTCCAGAGGGAATGTATCATCCCCAGTATTGCATAGCAGTTCGCCTTTGTGTCTGTTATTATCCTTAACCCGAGGACGTCGTGGATCTGCTCAAATGTAATCCTCTCCCTCTGCATTTTCTGGTAAATACCATAGTAGTGCTTAACCCTGCCTGATACCTCCCCTGGAATGCCCTCTTCCTTTAGTTTCTTCTCAATTATTTCAGTAACCTCTCTTATATACCCTTCCTGTTCCTCTTTCCTCTTTGTAACCTTCCTGACAAGCTCTTTATACAACTCAGGCATCGAGAACTTGAAGCTGAGGTCTTCAAACTCTATCTTCAACCAGCCAATACCGAGCCTGTTTGCAATCGGGGCATAAATATCAAGCGTTTCAGAGGCAATACTCTGCCTCTTGTTCTCTGGAAGGTGCTGAAGTGTCCTCATGTTGTGTAGCCTGTCTGCAAATTTTATAAGCATGACCCTGACGTCCTCTGACATTGCAAGGAGCATCTTTCTGAAGTTTTCCGCCTGGGCCTCTTCCTTTGTCCTGAATTCCATCCTGCTCAGTTTTGTCAGGGCTTCTACAAGGAAGGCGATGTCATTGCCAAACAGGCCACTTATATCCTCTGCTGTGGTGCCTGTGTCTTCAACTGTGTCATGAAGGAGTCCTACAGCTATAGTGGCGGTATCCATCTTCATATCAGCAAGGATAGATGCTACGGCAAGTGGATGTCCTATATACGGAGAGCCCTCAATCCTCTTCTGGCTGCAGTGCGCCTCGCTCGAGAAATAATACGCCCTTCTCAGTATCTCAACATCTGCATCAGGGTTGTATGAGAGCACCTTTTTTATTAAATCATCGATGGTTATCAGCTCTTCTGTCATAATTTATTATACAACACAAGAGGCACTGGGCGGTGGGCTATGGCTAAAGGCCTGCGCCTGCAAATAAAATTCCAAAAAATCGTTGGATTTAGGTTTTTAAATGCTGGGTCTGAAGGCCTTGAGACTTAACTGAAGGTATCTGCCCCTTTCCCATTCGTTCACGGTTGGGGTAAAGACAGCATCCACCGTGGTCGATACTTCGAGCCTATCAAAAAATCGCCCCATATCAAAACCTATGGCATCTACCAATTGGGACCTCTGCCTCAATCTCATCTTAAGATGATTATTCCCGACTATCCTCGGATTAACAACCTCCAGCTTTTTTGCTCCTAAAAGTGGCTCTGAATTTCCATAGCCAAAGGGATCAAGGATTGAGAGTTCATTTAAAAGAGCAAAATTGACCTCTGCCAGTGCCACGTCTGCGTCTATCTTAAGGGATGGGGCAAAGTCATTTTCGCTCAGACTGTTCCTCACAACATCCTGAATCCTTCCTTCAAAGGAGTCTATATTCTCAACTTTCAGTTTCAGGCCGGCTGCCTGTTTATGACCGCCAAAGCCGATAAGAAATTCTCTGCATCCTATCAGCCCATTACAGATGTCAAAGGCAGGGATACTCCTTGCGGAGCCTTTTGCTATACCGTCTTCTACTGAAAATATGAATGTTGGCCTGTAAAACTCCTCAGCTATTCTCGATGCAACAATGCCTATAACACCATGATGCCAGCCCTCTCCTGAAAGCACAATAGCAGAATCAAAACCCTTAGCATTCAGTTTTGCTAACGCCTCTTGATATACGTCTTCCTCTATCATCTGTCTTTCGGAATTCATTCTGTCGAGGGCTGTGGCAATGCCCATAGTCTCTTCACCCGAGTCTGAAAGCAGAAGTCTGACAACATCTGTAGCATCAGAAATCCTTCCGGCTGCGTTTATCCTCGGTATCAGGGTAAAGGACAGAAGCCCGGCTTTGAAATCTCTATCTTCAAGGCCAGCAATATTCTTTAATGCCCTTATGCCAGGCCTCAGGCCGTCCTGAATGAGTTTCAGTCCTTCCCTTACGATAATTCTGTTTTCACCTATGAGTGGAACTATATCTGCCATCGTGCCTATGGCTGCAAGGTCAAGCAGGAGTGACGAGTGACTCTTCGACTGGCCCAGAGTGACGGGTGACGAGTCTAATGCCTGGGCGACTTTAAATGCCACACCCGCACCGGAAAGAGTCAGGAGTCGAGAGTCGGTAGTCGAGAGTTTAGGATTTATAATAGCAACAGCATCGGGAACTAAAAATTCAGAGCCCAGAGCACAGAACCCAGAGTATGAAGGACGAAGCGGTGACGCAGTGACGCAGTGACGCAGTGACAAAGTCTCCGTTGCTCCGTTGCTCCGTTGCTCCGTTGCTCCGTGTCCCCGTGTCGTTATCCCATTCGCTGTGTTCTGTACTCTGTGTTCTGTATTCTGCCTCACCGGTTCATGATGATCTGTTATTACTACATCAATATTTTGACTCCTCGCATAAGATACCGCCTCAAAGGACGTTATTCCACAGTCAACCGTGATTACAAGCTTGGCTCCAAGCTCCTTCGCCTTCTTCACACCATCAAGATTAAACCCATACCCATGGGTAATCCTGTTGGGTATAAAGTAATGGACATCTAATCCAAGCTCTTTCAGGGCATAAACCATTATTGCTGTGGCAGAGAGACCATCTGCATCGTAGTCGCCGTGGACAAGGACCCTTTCACCCCTTCTAAACGCTTCTTTTATCCTTTCAACAGCAGACTTTAAGCCTGTAAGCTCGAATGGGTCTGAGAGGTTTGATATGCTCGGGTTCAGAAAATCATATATCTCCTGAGGCGTCTTTACACCTCTGTTTATCAATATTTGAGCCAGGACAGGAGAAATGGATAAAGACTTTGATATGTACTTTATATACTCGGGGTTGGTCCTGTTAACAAGCCATTTTCTATTCATAACCCAAAAATAGATATAGGAAAGGCTGTCTCATAATTTTTATAATCGACAGATAATTAATATGGCAATCGTAAGTGCCTCAGAGATTAATGGTTTTTCCGTTTACGCCTCAAGAGGTTTCACTGTGAGGTGTCGTATAAAAATTATTCACCAGCCTTTCCTATATAACTTACTGG
>DYHX01000025.1 GCA_020723925.1 Nitrospira japonica
CTTAAAATAACAGTTGACTTTTTCTGAGGGTTTTATAAAAACTATTGCTAAGTTTCGGGTGCCGAAAGGCGTAAAAGGGAATCCCGTTAAATTCGGGAGCGGTCCCGCCGCTGTAAACGGGGACGAAACCCACAACAACAGTGAATAGTGAACAGTGAACCGTGTCAGTTACTGACACTAAAAACTGACACCGACACTAAAATGCCACTGGTGGTTTAAAAACCTTTGGGAAGGCGTGGGGATTAGGATGATCCGGGAGCCAGAAGACCTGCCTGTAAACAGACAGAACACAGAAGTCAGAGTGAAAATGTCTGGTATCTGTAAGCTGGGCTCTGTGCTCTGAGTAAAGCCTTCTCGTGGATAGAAGGTGGGGATGAAGTAAATCAGGGTGCAATCCTCAGAGCTTTTTGCTCTGGGGATTTTTTATTTTTAAGGCAAAAGGTGTTTAATGAGCAGAATAACTTTTATTATCGGTGGTGCAAGAAGCGGCAAGAGCGCCTTTGCCCTTAAAGAGGCATCCCCTTTTAAAGGCAAAAAGGCTTTTATCGCAACTGCAGAGGCTATTGATGAGGAGATGAGGCAAAGAATAGAGAATCACAGGAAACAGAGAGGCGAGGGCTGGATTACATACGAAGAGCCATTGAAGATTGCTGATTTGGTTGAAGACATAAAAGGCAAATACAGTGTTATTCTGATTGACTGTCTTACATTGTGGCTTTCAAATTTACTAATTAGACATCAGAACACAGAACACAGAACACAGACTATAGAAGCAGAAGTTAAGAAATTATTAGGCATACTGAGTGAGTTTAAAACTTCTTCTATCTGTGCTCTGGGCTCTGGGTTCTGTCTGTTTATAGTCTCCAATGAGGTCGGAATGGGAATCGTTCCCGAGAACGATCTCACAAGGAAATTCAGGGACATAGCTGGTTTTTTAAATCAAAAGATCGCAGAGATAGCGGATGAGGTTTATGTGGTAGTTGCAGGAATACCGATTGGGGTTAAATAGCGCAGTGATTTCGCCCATTGAAAATGTTTTAACCAATATACATCCTGTTGATGAGACATTCTATGGGTTGGCCCAGGCTCGTCTGGACAACCTCACAAAGCCCCCCGGAAGCCTTGGGAGACTCGAAGAGTTTGCAAAAAGGCTTGTAGCAATTACAAAGAACCCTATACCCGAGCTTGATAAAAAGGTGATATTCACATTTGCAGGTGACCATGGGGTAGCAGATGAAGAAGTTTCTGCCTATCCAAAGGATGTCACAAGACAGATGGTATTCAATTTTCTTAATGGTGGCGCTGGAATAAATGTCCTCGCAAGACATGCAGGTGCAGGGGTGGTAGTTGTTGATATAGGGGTTGATTATGATTTTGTAGGGGCAAGCCCTACCCCTACCTGGGACAGTCCCCTTACAGCTTTTATTTCAAAAAAAGTCGTGATGGGGACAAAGAATATAAGGAGCGGCCCTGCCATGACAAGAGAGGAGGCAGTAAGATGTATAGAGGTTGGTATTGAGCTCGCGACTGAGTATGCAAGAAGGGGCTATAAAATCTTTGGTACAGGAGAGATGGGTATCGCCAATACAACCCCGTCTTCTGCCATTGCAGCAGTGCTCACAGGAAGGCCTGTATCGGAAGTAACAGGTAGAGGCACAGGTATAAGTGATGATGCATTGAGGAATAAGATTAAGGTAATTGAGGATGCAATTGCAGCAAATAAACCAGCCCCATCAGACCCCACAGATGTCCTTTCAAAGGTAGGAGGTGCTGAGATCGGAGGCATTGCTGGTCTGGTTCTTGGTGCTGCAGCAAACAGGATTCCTGTTGTCATCGACGGATTTATATCAACTGCCGGTGCGCTCATCGCATACTGCCTTGAGCCAAAGACTAAGGATTATATGTTTGCAGCTCATAACTCTGTTGAGATAGGACACAAGGCAATGCTTGAGAAGATGGGATTAAGGCCAATCCTCGACCTTGACTTAAGGCTCGGTGAGGGGACAGGCGCAGCCCTTGCAATGCTCATGATAGAGGCAGGACTTAAGATTTATAAAGAGATGGCAACCTTTGGAGAGGCAGGGGTATCGAATGAAATTCAAAATTAAAAATGCAAAATGCGAAATCAAGGAATTATCTCGATCCACATGAAGGCATTATTTTTGTCACTTCAATTCTTGACGATCATTCCGGTAAAGGTGAAGGGTGAGATTTCTGAGAAGGAGATTGGAGAAGCGTCTGCATTCGTTCCATTAGTAGGTGCTTTTCAAGGGGCTTTGCTTGTTACTGCAAATCTCATCCTGATAAAGGTATTCCCTGCAGAATTGACTAATGGTTTCCTTGTTCTTTTGCTTATACTGAGCAATGGTGGTTTCCACCTCGATGGACTTGCAGACACCTTTGATGCTACTGCAATTAAATCAAGTGGTAATAGTGAAAAAGACAGAGAAAAGAGACTTACAGTAATGAAGGACAGCACAATAGGACCAATAGGTGTGATAGCAATTGTTCTTGTAATTCTACTAAAATTTCTTGCTTTAAATAGTTTGTCCCACTTTTCACTTTCCACTTTTCACTTTTCACTTCTTCTGATGCCTGTCTTTGCAAGGTGGGCAATGGTGCCTGCAATGTTTCACGGGAAATCTGCAAGACAGGATGGTCTTGGGAAGATATTTATTGAGAATACAGGATTAAAAGAACTCGTAATTGCAACTCTATCAGCTGTCGGTTGTTGGTTATTAGTTGTTAGCTTCTCGTCACTTGTCACTCGTCACTCGTTATTCTCTTTCCTCCCACTGGTCACTGGTCACTGGCCACTTTTTTTATTGCCTTTACCTGCTCTTTATTTATTCAGCTTTGCGTCAACAAAATTTTTTCATAAGAACTTCGGCGGGCTCACAGGAGACACGCTCGGTGCAATCAGCGAGGTCTCAGAAGTGCTGTTTCTATTAATCTTGTTACCAGTTACTCGTTACTCGTCACTCATTTAGGTGGTTTATGGTCACAACTCTTTATTTAATAAGGCATGGAGAGACAGAGGGCAGTGAGGTAAAACGATACAAAGGAAGCATTGATGTGCCTCTGTCAGAGGAGGGTATTGAGCAGATGAAGCAGGTAGCAGTATTTATATATGAAACGGTGACGCAGAGACACGGAGACGCGGAGACAGTTGATCTCACCGTGTCACCGTGTCGCCGTGTCGCCGTGTCAAGCTTAAGTGCTGTTTATTCATCCCCTCTCAGCAGGGCTTTAAAGAGTGCTGAGATAATTGCTGAACCACATGGATTAAAACCAAGTGTAATACCGGATTTAAGGGAGAGAAGTTTTGGTGTATGGGAAGGCATGACATTCACCGAAATAAAAGAAGAATATCCTGAAGAATTTGAGTCATGGGCAACTAACCCTCTTAAATACAGCCCCATCGGTGGAGAAAGCACCATTGAGGTAGCAGAGAGGGTGATAAATGCCCTGAACATGATTTTAGAAAATCATAAGAACAATTTCCCATCAGCCCCGATTAGCAAACCCCCCCCTCGCCCCCCTTTGCTAAAGGGGGGATGGGGGGATTCTTCAGGAAAAAACATTGCCGTTGTTGCACACGGAGGCGTTAACAGGATAATCCTCTGCTACATCATGAGAATTCCTTTAGAAAATATATTCAGGATTGAACAGGACTTTGCAGCAGTAAACATCATAGAGTTCTGGGATAAGTATCCAGTAGTGAAACTAATAAATTATAGAACACAGAGCACAGAGGATGAAGGACGACGCGGTAATGCGGTGACGCAGTGACGCGGTGACAAAGTCTCCGTTTCTCCGTTGCTCCGTATCTCCGTGTCCCCGTGTCGTTATCCCATCCTCTGTGTTCTGTATTATGGGTTCTGAGTTCTGATTTTTATGGCTAAATCATTAATGATACAGGGGACAGGTTCAGGGGCTGGAAAGAGCCTTATTGTCGCAGGTCTCTGCAGGATATTCCGGGACATGGGGATTAATGTCGCACCTTTCAAGGCCCAGAATATGGCACTTAATTCCTTCATAACAAAAGAGGGGGGGGAGATAGGCCGCGCCCAGGCCCTGCAGGCAGAGGCAGCAGGGGTTGAGCCATCCACAGACATGAACCCTATACTCCTTAAGGCATCAGGTGAGGCAGGATGCCAGGTGGTTGTGAATGGCAGGGTTCATTCAAACATGAAGGCAGCGGAATATTACTCGTTCAAAAAAAAGGCATGGATGGCTGTAACTCAGGCATATGAAAGATTATCAAAAAAACATGATCTCATTGTCATTGAGGGTGCAGGGAGCCCTGCTGAGATAAACCTCAGCGATGACGAGATAGTCAATATGAGGGTTGCCCGCTATACAAATGCGCCTGTAATCCTTGTGGGCGATATTGATAAGGGCGGTGTTTTTGCATCCATTTATGGGACTGTAGGGCTTCTTGATGGCGATGCTGATTGTATCAAGGCTTATATCATCAATAAATTCCGCGGTGACAGGGCTATTCTGGACCCAGGGCTTCAGATGATACATGACAGGACAGGACGTCCTGTCATAGGCGTGATTCCATATGTCAGGGACATCGGTCTTCATGAGGAAGACGGTCTTTCATTAGAAGGGTCCCAGGGTTCAAGCCCCGTATTAAATACGGGGCAAGGGTTCAAGGGTTCAAAGATAAAGATAGTAGTGGTGCGACTGAGATACATCTCAAATTTCACAGATTTTGACCCGTTCCTCTATGAGCCTGATGTTGAACTGGTCTACTCATTATGGGAAGGTGATATTGAAAATGCAGACCTCGTAATAATCCCTGGCTCAAAGAACACTGTGAAGGACCTGCTCTTCCTCCGTGAAAATGGGATAGAGGAGAGCATAAAACGGGCTGTAAAAAAGGGTATCCAACTCATAGGCATCTGTGGCGGCTATCAGATGCTTGGTAAAAAGATATATGACCCATATGGTGTAGAGAGCAATCACAAAGAAGTCAATGGCTTTGAATTACTTGATACAGAGACAACCCTCGAAAAAATAAAGATAACATCACAGGTAGAGGCGGAATTAGTTAAGAGTTCAGAGTTTGGAGTTTGGAGTGAAATGAAATTACTAAAAGGCTATAAGATTCATATGGGAGTTAGCAGAGGAGATATCGGTTTGTTCAAGTTAAAAAGGATTTCTATAAACTCCGAACTCTTAACTCCCCGGCCTCGCTCCGCTCAGCGGGGCGGGCCAAACTCTGGACTCATTTTAGATGGTTCGGCAAAGGGAAATGTCTGGGGAACTTATATCCATGGGATATTTGATAATGACCGATTCAGGCGCGGTCTCATAAATTCTCTCAGGATAAGGAAGGGGTTAATGCCCATAGAAGAAATTGTGGATTATTCAAGGTTAAGGGACGATGCCCTCAATAAATGGGCAAAAATCTTAAAGGAAAATATAGATATGAAATTTATAGAGGGGTTGCTAAGGGGCTGATATGGTTGAGACTGCTCAGGATATTTATTCTCTGCTCTCCAAACCATACGCATTACTGATACTCGCATTCACACTCGACTTATGCATCGGAGATCCAGGATGGCTTCCACATCCAGTGAGGATTATGGGGAAAGCAATAACTAAAATAGAGGGTTTTCTGAGTGAACAGAAAGGGGACAGTCCCGATTCTACCCCCTTTAACAAACTCAGGGCAGTAAACCACCACACCTTTACAGGTGTAGCTTTATCTGCTACTCGCTTTGCGAGAAATTCAGACCATTCATCCCCGCCTTCACAGACGGGGCTTTCTGGTGTGGTGGTAAATCTGGGACAGTCCCCAAAAAATACCCAGAACACAGAAATCAAAGAGAGATGGGCTGGGATATTACTCGTAGTAATTATAACTGGCTCAACATTTGCTCTGTTTTATATTGTTAATTCTGCGTACCTTACTTCTCACTTCTCACTTTTCATTTCTTACTTCTCACTTTTAGTAATGGTATATCTCATATCAACCACAATCGCAGTAAGAAGCCTCATAGATTCAGCACGGTTTGTCATAGAGGCTGTTAAGGATAAAGACATTGATGGCGCAAGGTTAAAGCTCAAACACATCGTAGGCCGTGACACTGATTCGCTTGAGGAAAAAAGCATCCTCAGGGCAACCATAGAGAGCCTTTCTGAGAATGCCTCTGATGGGATAATTGCACCCCTATTTTATTTTGCAATTGGAGGATTGCCCCTTGCAATGACATACAAGGCAATAAACACAATGGATTCGATGGTCGGATATAAGAACGATAGATACAGGAATTTTGGCTGGGCAGCAGCAAGGCTCGATGATATAGCAAACTATATCCCGGCACGGATAACCGGGATACTTATTGTTATCTCATCTACCATTGTTTCCCGTTCACTGTTCACTGTTCACTGTTCACTAAAAACTATGCTTCGCGATGGCAGGAAACATACAAGCCCGAACAGCGGAGTGCCTGAGGCTGCAATGGCAGGGGCGCTTGGGATTAAGCTTGGAGGCCCATCGATGTACAGTGGCACATTAGTTGAAAAACCGTATATAGGGGAAAACGGACAGAACACAGAACACAGAATACAGAATACAGACAATCTGTACTTCGAGGCTTCTGGAAAAGCTATAATTATAACAAAAATTGTATCCTTGCTCGGACTCAGCATTGCTATTGCAATTTTATATGTAAGGACTGCCATATGACAGAGCACAGAATACCCCGGCCTCGCTCTGCGAAGCAGGGCGGGCAGAACACAGCCCCTACCACCTACCCCTCCCCCTCGAGGGGGGAGGGCAACGGGGTCCCCAAAAAATCGCAGATTTTTTGGGGTGCGAAGGGTGGGGGTGAAAATCTGGGATCTGGGATCTGGACTCTGGGCTCCGATGTAGAGCATGGTGGAAATATATACAGGCTTGCAGAGGAACTCAGGATCGCTGAAAGAAAGGTCATTGATTTCAGCGCATCTATAAATCCCCTCGGTGTCTCAAAAAAGGTAAAGGCCGAGATACGAAAGAACCTGAAGTATCTCCATAATTACCCAGACCCAGATACCGTACGGCTGAGAAAGAGGCTTGGACAATACTATGGGATTGACCCTGAGACAATCATCTGCGGGAATGGAAGCACTGAACTTATATATTTAATTGCAAGGACATTAAAACCAAAGACAGTCCTTATTCCATCACCAACATTCTCTGAATATGAAAGGGCATGCCGGATGAGTTCTGAGTTAAGAGTTATGAGTTATGAGTTAAAGAGAGAAAACGGATTCGAGATAAAACCCGACGAATTTATAGCTGCAGTGAAGGGAGACAATTCATCAATTTGCAGAGACTCCGAACTCCGAACTCCGAACTCTGAACTAAGTGCTACTCCTGTTGATATGGCATTTCTATGTAATCCCAATAATCCAACAGGAAGATTACTCAGAAGAGATGATGTCAAAAAGATTGCAGATATAGCAAAAGAGCTTAAATGTTATCTCATTGTTGATGAGGCATTTATAGACTTCTGTCCTGATGACTCCGCAATAAAGGATGTTGAGGATAACCCATGTCTCATTGTCTTGAGGTCTATGACAAAGTTCTATGCCCTTTCTGGTTTGAGGATTGGATATGGTGTCTTCCCACAACCTCTAATCGAGGTATTAAAGAAGTATAAAGAGCCGTGGACTGTAAACAGCCTTGCACAGAGGGCAGCAGTAATTGCCTTGAAAGATAAGGTCTATGTGAAAGAAACGTTTAATCTCATTAAAGAAGAAAAAAGGTATCTTGAGCAAAGCTTTAAAAAGCTTAATATAAAATTCTTTCCATCAGCGGCGAATTTTTATCTCCTCAAGATAGAAAATGCCCCTGAGTTTATAAAAACCCTGAAAGGAAAGGGTATCCTCGTGAGGGATTGCTTCAACTTCCGAGGGCTCGATAGCACATACATAAGGGTTGCTGTGAAATCAAGAAAGGATAATAAGATTTTGATAGATGAACTTACAGAAATACATAGTTCAAGATAGTTTAAACTTGTTTAACATTGTTCAAGGTAATCTAATGTTGAACAGTATTGAACTTTTGAACAATATCATAAAATGGAGTTCGCTGTGAATCATATACCAGGCATAGTCATAGCAGGGACTCATAGTGGCTCTGGTAAGACGACTATCACTATTGGAATTCTTGCAGCCCTGAAAAAGAAGGGGCTCAATGTGCAAGCCTTCAAGGTAGGGCCTGATTTCATCGACCCCGGGTTCCACAGGCTCATTACTGGCAGGCCTTCAAGGAACCTCGATATATGGATGTGCGGTAAAGATTATGTTATGGGTTGTTACAAAAGGCATTCCTCAAATGTAGATATTTCCATTATTGAGGGTGTAATGGGACTCTATGACGGGGGTGAGACGAGCACTGCAGAACTCGCAAAGACCCTTGGACTTCCAATCATCCTCATTGTTGATGCCCATGGCATGGCAGAAAGTGTGGGAGCAATAGTCAAGGGTTATGTTGAATTTGACAGGGGTACAAATATTGCTGGAGTGCTATTTAACAGGGTATCTGGTGAAAGGCATTTTAAGATGCTTGTGGATGCTGTAAAACAAAGCGCAGAACACAGAACACAGATTTTAGGATACCTTCCAAGGAATACATCATTCAAAATCCCTGAAAGGCACCTCGGGCTTGTGGTGGCAGAGGAGGATCCAATCTCCCATGAAAATCTGGATCGTCTTGCAGAGGCTGTTTTAAGGTGCATTGATATTGATATGATAGTTGAGTTAACTGCTAAGACTACAGTTCTGTCATTCCCGCTTGTCGGGAATCTTTCTTGTGCCGATAAAGAAGGATTGCGGACAAGCCGCAATGACAACAAAACAAAAATCGCTGTTGCTTACGACAATGCATTTTGCTTTTATTACGAAGACAACCTTGATTTATTGAAAGAGGCAGGCGCAGAGATAGTCCAATTCAGTCCTTTGAAGGATAAATCCATCCCAGATGGTATCCACGGACTTTATCTTGGTGGAGGTTATCCAGAACTTTATGCAGAACCCCTCTCCAAAAATACCTCAATGCTCCAATCGATCTATGACTGGGCTAAAGGAGGAGGCCCTATATATGCTGAATGCGGTGGTTTCATGTACCTCACAAAAGGAATCTACGACTTTGAAGGAAGATTCTATCCTATGGTAGGTCTTTTCCCTTTTAAGACAGGGATGAAAAAAGATAGAGTTAATCTTGGATACAGAACAATAGAGTTGAAAGAGGACTGTATCTTAGGTAAAGAAGGCAATTTCTTAGGTGGGCATGAGTTTCACTATTCAGAAATTACAGGACATACCGATGGAGTTAAGAAAATCTACAGTGTAAAAAATCGAGCTGGTGAGAGTTTTGAAGAAGGCTATATCTTAAATAAAACACTTGCTGGTTACATGCATATACACTTTGGAAGTAACCGAGATGTTGCTTTGAATTTCGCAAAATTCTGTATGGAGAGTTAAATGGAAGGCATAATACTTATTGGACATGGAAGTCCTCTTAAAGAGGCAAATAATATAGAGCATATGGCAAACATCCTTCGTTCTATATGCAACGTAGAGTCTATTGAGATTGCATATCTACAATTTGCAGAACCAGACCTGATGACCGCAATAGCCAACACTATAAATAAGGGCGCCAAAAGGGTAATAATACACCCATATTTTCTTACTTCTGGCGCCCATGTAACAAAGGATATGCCTGAGATTGTCAAAGAGGCAAGAGGGCTTTATCCTCAGGTTGAATTCATTATCACAGAGCCATTAGGCATTCACGAAAAGCTGGCTCAGGTAGTTTTTGAACGGATTAATTCTGCATTGGGGTCCCCACCCGGGGTCCCCAAAAAGTCGAAGACTTTTTGGGGTGGAAATAGTCGCAAGACCTTTTGGGATACAGCAGGAGGATTAAGGCCGGAAGATATAGAAGAGAGGAGCTTCGAGATAATCTCAGAAGAAATAGACTTGAGCGATTTACCTGAAGAGCAGATTCCTATTGTAATGCGTGTGATTCATGCAACTGCTGACATCGATTTCAAAAAGAATCTCTTATTCCATCCTGATGCTATAAGAGCAGGCATTGATGCCATAAAGTCTGGCAAGGACATCCTTGTTGATGTGAAGATGGTAGAGTCAGGAATAAACAGGAGACTCCTGTCGAAATGGGGCGGGAAGATCATATGCAATATCCAGAACACAGAACACAGAACACAGAATACAGCGAATGGGATAACGACACGGGGACACGGAGATACGGAGCAACGGAGAAACGGAGAAACGGAGACTTTGTCACCGCGTCGTCCTTCATTCTCTGGGCTCTGGGCTCTGGCTTCTGAAACAAGGGCAGAGAGGGGAATAGAGATGGGATTAAAAGAGAATAACAATATTGGTATCATTGCGATTGGAAATGCACCCACTGCACTATTGAAAGTGATAGAGATTTTGACCCTTGACCCTTGCCCCTTGCCCCTCGTTGTAGGAGTGCCTGTGGGTTTTGTTAAAGCGGTCGAATCAAAGGCACTTCTCTCATCCCAAAGCTTTCCATTTATAACATCATTAGGAAGAAAGGGCGGAAGCCCTGTGGCAGCGGCAATTGTTAATGCATTATTGAAGATGGCAGAAGGGGGTGATAAATGAGATAATCAAGTAAAAATTCTGGAATGTAAGACTGTAATTCAAGTATCGTAATTCATGGAATGAAGAAACGGAAAGGGGTGAGAATCCCCTGCTGTCACGCAGCCGTGAAGGGGACGAAAGCCCGATGAAGCCACTGTCAAATTAAACAGTTTGAACAGTTCAAGCTGTTTAAAAGACGGGAAGGCGGACAAGTAGGTTGCCCTGAGCCGGAAGACCTCTATTCCAAAAAACCTCAGTGAAAGGAGAAAAAATGATTAAAAGGATTTTACTGGCAGCGTTAATTACACTTTTTATGGCTAAAACAGGTTTCGCATTGCATCCTCTTATTACAGAGGATACAGGAGTTCAGGGGAAGGGAAAAACTGAGATAGAAATGGGATTTGAACAGGCAAGAGAGTCTGAAGACGGCACAACGCAGACAACATCATCTGCAACTGTGACTGTCGCGTATGGATTGAAGGACAATGTGGACTTAATACTCGGCATTCCGTATCAGTATATAAGAACTAAGACACAGGAATTGACATCTAATGAGAACGGAACGGCCGATATTGTGGCTGAGATGAAATGGAAGTTTTACGAACATGACGGATTAAGTTTTGCGCTGAAACCGAGCCTAACCCTTCCAACGGGAAATAAAAGAAGAGGGCTTGGAAACGGAAAAACGGCTTATGGTTTGTATTTCATAACCACAAAGGAGCTGGAGCCTTTAACGCTTCATCTTAACCTTATGTATAAGAGGAACGAAAATAGTAAAGAACCCAAAGACAGCGTTGACCTCTGGCATATTTCTGCTGCTTCAGAGATTAAGATGGCGGAAAAATTAAGGGCGGTTGCGAATATAGGCATGGATAAAAATACAAACGCATCATCAAATGTAGACCCTGCCTTTGCGCTTGGTGGACTAGTATATTCGGTGTCAAAAGACCTTGACATAGATATAGGCTATAAACACGGACTCAATAAACCTGCAACCGATTATTCAATCCTTGCAGGCATTACATGGAGGTTTTAAATGAAATCTCAAATTATTTTTTTATTTCTTATTTCTCAGTTCTTACTTCTCACTTGTTCCGATGCCCATGCAATGCATATTTCAGAGGGAATACTGCCATTCAACTGGGCAGCATTTTGGTTTGCCGTAGCAGTGCCCTTTGTGGCCTATGGATTGTACAGGTTAAAGAAGCTCTCAAACATTGACCTATCCTTTAAGCCCCTCGTAGGTCTTATGGCAGCTGTTGTCTTTATCATTTCATGTATGCCCATACCAGTGCCAACTGCAGGCACATGCTCCCATCCATGCGGAACAGGAATATCAGGGATACTTGTAGGACCTGCTATCAGCATAGTGATTACAGCAGTGGCTCTCCTCATTCAGGCCCTCTTTCTTGCCCACGGCGGATTAAGCACATGGGGCGCGGATATAGTATCAATGGGCGTGATGGGTTCATTCGCAGGATACTTAACGTTCAGGACATTACGCTCAATGAAAATAAACATGACAATTGCAGGCTTCATGGCAGGACTCTTTGCAGATTGGGCAACATATCTCACAACATCTGTTGTACTTGCCTCAGGTATAAGAGGTGATTCTCCGTTCATGCCACTTTTCACAAAGATAGCTATAGCCTTCATACCAACACAGCTTCCACTTGGAATCCTTGAAGGAGCAATGACAGCAGGGATGGTCGTCTTGCTTTATAAAAAGAGGCCAGATCTCCTTGTAAAAATGCGTGTATTAAAACCAGAGGAGGTGACAGCATGAGAAGCCAGAAGTCAGAAGTCAGAAGTCAGAACACAGAACACCCCGGCCTCGCTCTGCGAAGCAGGGCGGGCAGAACACAGACAAAAAAAATACAGAAAAAAATCTGGGTTCTGTCCTCTGTGCTCTGTGTTCTTTTACTGTTCACTGTTCACTGTTCACGTGTCACTGCTTCTGAAAAATGGTCTGGCGTTGATGAGTCTGTAGTTGAAAAATACGCAAAAGAGCATGGCAGAGAGACAAGAGAGCCTTTAATTAACACGGATCAGGGAGACCTTCTCCTTTTTGTCTTTCTGCTTGCTGGTGCAGCCGGAGGGTTTGCAGCAGGATACTACTGGAGGACATTAACAGAGAACAGAGTAAAAAATGCAGAGGTGCTGAAAAATTAAATTGGGGAACCTCCCACAAGTGTGAGAGAACTCTTTGAAAGTCTCCTCTCCCCTTGCGGGAGAGGGCTTCGTCGTGAGCTCAGCCGAACGGTTAGGGTGAGGGGTATTGAAAAAAACAATGGAAATCTTTTCTGAATATTTTAAGAAAGACCATCTTCTTTTAAAAGTAGATGCAAGGGTAAAGCTCATCGTCGCCATTATCGTTCTAATAATGGTCTTAAGCTATAAGGGCTTTGTCTTTCCCCTGCTTGTGGTCTCTCTCAGCCTTGCCCTATGCATCAGAATGAAGATACCACTAAGGGTTTTTATTCTAAGATTTTCAGAGCCAATGTTTCTTGCATTGGTTTTGGTATTGATTAAATTTCTATTTTCAGGAAAGGATGCAATATTCTCATTAAATCTCCTCGGCATAAGTATAACAGGATACAGAGAGGGACTTGTGGAGGGTTTACTGATTGCAAGTAGGATAATTGGTGCAGTATCCATTGTTGCTGTGTTAGGATTCTCCACACCATTTACTGAATTTATGGCAGGCCTTTCATGGCTCAGGATTCCAAAGGGTCTTATAGAAATATTGATGTTTGCCTATAGATATATCTTTGTGCTTCTTGAGGATGCAGTGGTCATCTATAATGCCCAGAAAAATCGTCTCGGTTACTCAAACATCAGGCGTGGATTAAGCTCATTTGGCATCCTGACAGGCTCTTTAACACTCAAAGCATTTGAACACAGCCAGAATGCTACAGTAGCAATGGTTCAAAGAGGTTATGACGGCAATATGCCCATGTTAAAACATAAGCCCTTCAAACCATCTGAAATTATAATCTCGCTTTTGTTTATAATTGCAATGGGGTTTGTATGGAAGATCTAAAAAGAACACAGAGCACAGAGGATGGGATAACGACACAGGGACACGGAGAAACGGAGAAACGGAGACTTTGTCACCGTGTCACTGCGTCACCGCATCACCGCGTCGTCCTTCATCCTCTAGGGTCTGGGGTCTGGGCTCTGGATTCTGTTAGGTTATCCGTTAAAATAGACTCCTTTAAATATCCTGATGGGACAATAGCGCTATCTGATGTAAACCTCAAGATTAAAAAAGGAGAATTTGTCGGTATATTGGGTTCAAACGGTTCAGGAAAGACAACGCTCCTTAAGATGATGGATGGATTAATGAAAGACTTTGAAGGCAATGTCCACCTTGATGGAGTTGACGTAAGAAAACTTTATCCAAAGGAAATTTATAAAAAGGTTGGGCTTGTCTTTCAAAACCCAGACGACCAACTTTTCGCCCCCACTGTATTTGAGGATGTGGCATTCGGGCCTATAAATATGGGGTTTGCAGAAAAAGAGATTGCCAATAGGGTAAATAATGCCCTCAAAGATGTAGAGATGGAAGGATATGCAAAAAAGTCAATCCATAATCTGAGCTTTGGACAGAAAAAGAGGATATGTATTGCAGGGCTTTTAGCAATGGGGCATGAGATATTACTGCTTGATGAACCGACTGCTGGATTAGACCCCATGGGAGAATATAAGATGATGAATCTGTTAACAGGGCTGAATAAGGAAAGGGGGGTAACTATTGTCATGGCAACTCACAGCGTTGACCTTGTCCCCTTATTCCTCCATAGGCTTTATATGTTAAGCAAGGGTAGCATTGTGAGAGGCGGCACCCCCGAGGAGGTATTTACAGCGCCTGAAGATATGTCAAATGTTAAGCTCAGGCTTCCAGAGATTGCAGAACTGATTTACAGACTAAAACATGAGGATAACATACCATTTGAAAAAATCCCTCTCACCATTGGTGAGGCAAGAAGGGAGATAGTAAAAACTCTTAAGGCACAAGGGAAAGGAGGTGGAAGAATTTGAACAGTCCAAAGGACAGGGCTAAAAAAAAGGCAAAGGGCAGTGTCATATCCTATCATCTGAAATGCGCAAAGACAGCTAATGGTTTAACCCACTTTGTGATGTATGGCGATGTCCCTAATAAGAAGATGCCGTTATAGAATGACGCTGTCTTAACGGCAGGCAGTCAGTTGCAACTGACTGCCTGCCATCATCAGAAAACTTAACAGGAGAAAGGATATGGGAAAAAATCAAAAAGGTATTTCTTTTTCTGATATTAACACTGACTGGAAGCTGGCAATTGATGCTGACAATGTCTTCTGGGGACTTATCCCTAAAGAGAGCGAAGGCGATTTCTTATTGCCGTATGACCTGGCATCGCTGTATATGAATAAAAAAGACCACCTTTATAAAGAGCTTCATGACTTCAGATTTAATACAGATTTGAATTGCATATATATCGACCCTACTGACAGGTGCAATGCTAACTGCACCTACTGCTACATACCTGCAAAGATAAGAAAACACGGCACCCAGATGACTGGAAAGGAACTTAATGCTGTATTGGAAAAAATTTCTTTATATTTTAAGGGCGCATCCAAAAACCCTGTAATCGTCTTTCATGCTGCTGAACCGCTTTTAGTGAAAGACATACTGTTTGATTCCATAGAAAGATTCAGCAATAGATTTCTTTTCGGCATTCAGACAAACGCACTTCTCCTTGAAAAAGAAGATATAGAGTTTATGAAAAAACATAGGATAGGAGTAGGCATATCCATGGATGCCCCTGATGCTCATACAAACAATCTTTCAAGGGCAACGGTGAGAGGAGCAGGCAATTTTGAGAAGGCTATGCAGGCATTGGACTGGTTTGACGGTTATGAAGGGGTGAATGTAATTTCAACAGTTACCAAATTCAATGTCAACAGGCTTTCTGAACAGGTAAGATTTCTTCACAAGAAAAAAGTTCCCTGCGTCCTTTTAAACCCTGTAAGGGTAACACAGAAACCTGCATTGAGACAAAAACCAGATGAAAAGGAATTTGCAGACGAATTAATTAAGGCTGTTGAAACAGCGATAGAGTTAACAAAAAGGACAGGCAGACAGATAGTCGTCGGCAATTTTGCCAATGTTATTTTGGCAATAATATCACCTACTGCCAGGCGCATGATGTGTGACATATCTCCATGCGGTGGAGGTCGGACATTTTTAACAATTACTGCTAACGGAGATATGGTTCCCTGCGGAGAGTTTATAGGTTTCAAAGAATTCTCAGGAGGAAATATCTTTAAGACATCTATCTCAAAGGCAATGAACTCAGTGCCTTTTAAGAGAATCCGTGCGAGGGCAGTGGAAAATATTGACGAATGCAATACCTGTGACTTCAGGCACATATGCGGTTCACCGTGCCCTGCTGAGATGTATGCCCGCGGCAATATGTACAGAAAGGCAGAGTTTTGCGAGTTTTACAAAGAGATAATAAAATATGCCTTTAAACTAATAGCAGAAGACAAGGTCAGATATGTTCTAAGGGAAGGCTCGATGCAACAGATGCAGTATGAGTATAATTATGCGTAAAGGTTACATTCATGTCTATACTGGTAATGCTTAATGCAAGACCACTGCAGCATTAGGTCTTGCATTAAGGGCAGCAGGAGCAGGTCTTAAGGTGTTCATTGCTCAGTTTATTAAAGGCAGAAGATGCAGCGAACACAAGGCGCTTGAAAGATTCAAAGACCTGATTACTCTAAAACAATATGGCTCAGGATTTATTAAAAAGAGTCAGCGGTTAGCGCTCAGCAATCAGTCATCAGAAAAGGGCTTGAGGATATAAAAAAGGTGATGACATCTAAAGAATATGACATGGTGATATTAGATGAGATAAATGTTGCAGTTCACTATAATCTTCTGAATGTTGAAGACATTATGGATTTGTTAAATTACAAGTCTTCAAACATGGAGGTTGTTCTTACAGGCAGGTATGCTGATGAAAGAATTATAGAAATGGCAGACCTTGTTACAGAAATGAAGGAAATCAAGCATTACTACAAAAAGGGCGTAAAAGCGAGAAAAGGGATAGAGTACTAAGAAATCGTTTAAGGTGGTTAAAAGTTGTTCAAGGTGGTTCAAAAAGTGAGAAAAAAACTTCGCACTGGATATACAACAGGAGCATGTGCTGCTGCAGCAGCCAAGGCAGCGACAACACTGTTAATGAGTTCAGAGTTTGGAGTTCAGAGTTTGAAAAAAATAAAAACCGTTGAAATACCTTTTCCTGATGGTAGTAGAGTGAGTTTTGAAATTCATAACTCCGAACTCACAACTCATGACTCTAAACTCGTCGCAAGGGCATCAATCATTAAGGACGCAGGGGATGACCCTGATATTACAAATGGGGCGGAGATAGTGGCGGAAGCCGCATTTATTGCAGATTGCAGATTGCGGAATGCGGATTCAAAAAATGAAATTATATATTCCGAATTCCGAAATCCGAATTCCGAAATTAAAATCAAAGGCGGCAAAGGGGTCGGTATAGTCACAAAACCTGGACTGCCTGTGCCTGTAGGTGAGCCGGCAATAAATCCCGTGCCGAGAAAGATGATAAGAGAGGCAGTGATGGAAGCGATTTCGGAATGTGGAATGCGGATTGTGGAATTGAAAAATCCGAAATCCGAAATCCGAAATCCGAAATTAGAGGTTACCATCTCAGTTCCTGATGGTGAAAATCTCGCAAAAAAGACACTGAATTCGAGACTGGGTATAATTGGTGGCACCTCCATACTTGGCACGACAGGCATTGTGAAGCCAATCTCATCTGAGGCATGGACAGCAACCATCACAGCATCCATAGATGTGGCAAAGGCCATGGGACATGACGAGATAGTCCTTTCTGCAGGAAGGGCATCTGAAAAAGCACACATGAAAAAATATAATCTTTCCGAGGAATCGTATGTAATGATGGGTGACTATCTTGAATTTTCACTCCTTGAAGCGAAAAGACACGAATTCAAAAAAATCCACCTATGTGCACAATGGGCAAAGATGCTAAAGATCGCAATGTCAACACCCCAAACCCATGTAAGGCATGGAGCGATTGATATAAAAAAGGCTGTGGAATTCCTGAAAAAAATGGGGCAAGGGGCAATGGGCAATGGGCAAGAGCTATGGAGGATGGTGTACGGTTTTAACACAGCAAGGGAAATTTTTGATCTCATCAACTCATCAGGTCATAAGTCATTCTTCTCACAGGTTTGTAATACCGCTAAAGGATATGCCGAAAGAATAGCCTCAGGAATACCTGTTGTCACTCATCTTATATCATACGAAGGAGATATAATTGCAACCAGTGAGTAAAATCTATGTCATAGGCATAGGATACAAGCCCCTTGATAAAGGGGCAAGGGAGATTATTCTAAACTCAGAAATTATTCTTGCTTCCAGCAGGCTCTTTGAAGTCTTTAAGACATACGAAGAATATGAGAGGGTTAAGGATAAAATTAAGGTGATTAATAATGTTGATGAAACCATGAATTTTATTAGAACACAGATTACAGAACACAGAAGACAGAATACAGCGAATGGGATAACGACACGGGGACACGGAGATACGGAGACACGGAGCAACGGAGACTTTGTCACCGCGTCACCGCGTCGTCCTTCATACCCTGGGCTATGGGCTCTGGCCTCTGATATAGTTCTCCTTGCCTCTGGAGATCCCCTGTTTTTTGGTATTGGCAGAAGGGTTATTAGAGAATTTGGAAAAGATGTGGTTGAAATACTCCCTGACCTATCAAGCATCCAGATGGCATTTTCAAGAATAAAGGAACCGTGGGATGACGCATTTCTCATGAGCCTCCACGGAGGCCCTGCCCCTGAAAAGAGGAGAAGACTGGAATACGAAATAAAGGATATACCATATTTGCTTACAAGGCATAATAAAATTGCAATCCTTACTGATAAGGAGAATAATCCATCAGCAATTGCAAAAGAAATATTGAACTATATCATGCCAGCATCCCAAAATGTCATTGCGAGGAGCGTAAGCAACGAAGCAATCCCAAAATACGAGACTGCTTCGCCGGAGCCTGCCCTGAGAGATAAGATGAGATTCTTTGCTAACGCTCAGACCTGTCCTGAGCGAGATTCTTCGGTCGCTTTTCTCCCTCAGAATGACAGGAAGCGAAGGGATGACAGAAGCGAAGGGGCTCGCAATAACAGCATAAAAATGTATGTATGCGAAAAACTGGGATACCCTGATGAAAAAATCACTGAAGGAACACCTGAAGAAATTGCAGGCATGTCTTTCTCAGACCCAAATGTTGTAATTATTCTGAGTTCGCAGTTCACAGTCCCCCCCACCCCTCCCTCTCACCCCCTCCCGCAAGGGGAGGGGGAAGCTGTGGAAGTCCCCTTCTCCTCGACGGAAGAAGACGAAACTCGTAATATTCCCTCCCCATTGACGGGGGAGGGCAACGGGGTCCCCAACACCCCCCCTTCCCCCCTTTCAAGGGGGGATCAAGGGGGGTGTTTTTGGGGTGCGAAGGGAGGGGGTGAAAGCCTCGCTTCTGAGATAAGGTTTGGCATTAAGGAAGGTGAGATTTTACATTCAAAGGGTCTGATAACAAAGGACGAAGTCAGGGCAGTAACCATTCACAAATTAAGGCTTCCATACAGTGGTATATTCTGGGATATTGGCGCTGGCTCTGGTTCTGTATCAATAGAGGTATCAAGGATATGCCCGGGGCTCAGAGTCTTTGCCATCGAGAAAGACGATGAGCAGATAGAGAATATCACCAAAAACAAAAAGAGATCCAATATTGCTAATATTGAGATAATAAAAGGAGAGGCCTCAGATGCATTAAAAGAACTCCCAGTGCCAGACAGGGTTTTTATAGGAGGCAGTGGAGGAAGGCTTGAGAGAATAGTGAACTTCATCAACAAAAAGATGCTATCCGGAATTATTGTTATAAATGCTACTACAATCGAGACCTTAAATGAGGCAATTAAATATCTTGAAGATAATGGATTCAGGATAGAGATCTCTGAGGTCTCGATATCAAGATCAAAGATTATTAATCAAAAAAGACATATGAACGCCCTAAATCCAGTATTCATAATCGTTGGAGAGAGATGAAATGAAATCAGGGAGATTATATGTAGTTGGCGTTGGCCCCGGAGACCCTGAACTAATGACATTAAAGGCGGTAAAGATACTCAAGAAGGTTCCTGTGTTTTGTTTCCCAAAAGGCAAGGAGGAAGGCAGTAGCGTTGCCATGTCTATTGTCTCTAAGATTGTCTCTCTTGATGGAAAAGAAGTTATAGAGGCACACTTCCCAATGAAAAAAGTCCCTGTTAAAGATGCCGCATCATGTGATGTGTCTTCAAGCTGGGAAGAGACAGTAGAGATAATCTTAAGTCATGTCTTAAAAGGTAAAGACATTGCATTCCTAACGCTTGGGGATTCTGTTATTTATAGCACATTCTTTTATCTTTATGACAGGCTCTTAAGCCTATTGCCTTCACTTCAAGTAATCATTGTCCCCGGGGTTTCTGCGATGAGTGCATCTTCAGCATCGGCAGGGATGCCCTTATGTCTTGGGAGTGAAAGAATAGCACTTCTGCCTGCCACATATGAGGAAGAGAAGCTAAAAGATACTCTTCTTAGTTTTGATACAGTTGTTTTAATGAAGATTAATAAGGTATTTGACAGAACCCTATCACTCCTTGAGAAGCTTGGGCTTGTGAGTTCTGCGGTAGTCGTAGAGATGGCAAGCACAGAAAAGGAAAGGGTTATAAAAGATCTGCGGTCAATCAAAGGTGAAACGCTACATTACTTTACAACACTGATAGTGAAAAAATGACCAGGGTTTATTTTATAGGTGCAGGGCCTGGAGACCCCGAGTTAATAACCATTAAAGGCAGGAAGCTTCTTGATGAGGCTCAGGTTGTCATCTATGCTGGAAGCCTTGTTAACCCTGAGCTTCTTGATGGAATAAAGGCAGAGGTTTTTGATTCAGCAAGGATGAATCTTGATGAAATCATCGAGATCATAAAGACATCAATCAGGCATGGAAAGTCAGTTGTAAGGCTTCATACAGGAGACCCATCCATCTATGGTGCGATAAGAGAGCAGATGGAGAGGCTTGACAGATTTGGCATTCCCTATGAGGTTGTGCCTGGCGTTAGCTCTGCTATGGCAGTTGCTGCATCCCTGAATATAGAACTCACCCTTCCTGAGGTCTCACAGACCATAATCATCACAAGACATGCTGGAAAGACACCTGTCCCAGAAAAGGAGAGAGTCAGGGAATTAGCAAAACACAGAGCTACAATGCTTATATTTCTCAGCATATCTTTGATTGATGAGGTCATAAAGGAACTCCTTTCTGGCTATCCAGAGAGCACGCCTGTCGCAGTTGTGGAGAAGGCCACGTGGCCAGAGGAAAGGATTATTCGCGGAACACTAAAAGATATCGCACAGAAAGTAAAAGAAGTTGATATAAAAAAGACAGCCATCATCGTGGTTGGAGATGTATTAAAGGATGAGAATCTAAGGGCTGTCTCAAGGCTCTATGATAAGGATTTCAGTCATGGATATAGAGAATAAATTACAAATTCCAGATTTCAAATTTCAAATTGTTGATCCAGAGATTGCAATAATCTCCATCACAAGGGGTGGAAATGAGCTTGCATCGAGAATTCAAAGATTTATGCCTGAGGCAACGGTATTCTCTGTTCTTCCATCCATCAACGAATTCATAAGGGAGCACTGGCACAAATATCGAGGCTTCATCTTCATCATGGCAACTGGCATTGTTGTAAGAACCATTGCACCATTCATAAAAGACAAAAAGACAGACCCAGCGGTTGTAGTAATCGATGAGAAGTGCCGATTCGTTATAAGCCTCCTGAGCGGCCATGTTGGCGGTGCCAATGAGCTTGCAAGAAGGATTGCAGGTCATCTCGGCGCAGAGGCAGTCATAACAACAGCATCCGGTGCATCAGGGCTTCCAGCCCTTGATTTATGGGCAATAGAAAATGACCTTATAGTAGAAGATTGGCAGGCTATGACAAAGGCTTCAGCTAAGCTCGTCAACAATGGTGCACTGAGACTCTATTCTGAGAACAAGTTGAACCCTCTACCAGAGGCTTTTTTAAGAGTAGAAAACCCTGCTTACGCAGATGTAATCGTAACCAATAAAAAGAGCCTCTCCATCTGTGGCTGCCATGTGAAAGATACGCTTTATCTCAGACCTAAAAATCTCATCATCGGTATAGGCTGTAATAGGGGCACTCCGGCAGAAGAGATTGAGGATATGGTCAAGAGTTCATTAGAGGAATATAACCTCTCTTTTAAATCCATCAGAGCCATCGCAACAATAGAACAAAAGAAAGATGAACAAGGGCTTCTCCTATTTGCCCAAAGATATGGTTTTAAAATAGAGGTTTTTAGGGCAGACGAACTCAACAGTGTAAAAGGAATAGATGTTTCAAAAACAGCATTTAAAGCTACTGGCGCAAATGCCGTAGCTGAACCTGCAGCCATCTTAGGGGCAGGAACCAGCACTTTATTGATTCCGAAACAGAAAAAGGGGAATGTAACATTGGCAGTAGCAGAATTAAAATCAGAGCACAGAGCACAGAGCACAGAGCACAGACAAGGTATTCAACAAAAAGGGAAAATATACATAGTTGGCACAGGTCCAGGAAATCATCAGCACATCACACCTGCTGCGGTAAATGCAATTAAAGATGCAGATGTAATTGTTGGATACAAGACCTATCTTGACCTTCTGGTAGAGGCGTATGGTTATTCGCACCCCATGAAGGGCAAAGAGGTCATACCCTCAGGGATGATGCAGGAAGCGGAGCGGTGTAAAGAGGCAATAGATATAGCCATGACTGGCAAGACCGTAGCCATTATTAGTGGAGGAGACCCCGGGATTTATGCTATGGCTGGGTTGGTGTTTGAAATGCTCAAGAACGAAACGGAGAAACGGGGACACGGAGACACGGAGACAAAAGGACAAGACACTTTGAAAGTTTCACCGTTTCACCGCGTCTCCGATTCTCCCTATCACACAACAATAGAGGTCATCCCGGGCATAGCTGCTCTCAATGCATCTGCATCAAGGCTTGGCGCACCGCTCATGCATGACTTTGCCTCCATAAGTCTGAGCGATCTCCTCACACCATGGGATGTAATAGAGAAGAGGCTTGAAGCAGCAGCCTCGGCAGATTTTGTGATAGTCCTCTATAACCCGAAAAGTAAGGGAAGGACAGAGCACATTAAAAGGGCAATGGATATTATCTTAAAGCATAGATTTCCTCACACACCAGTTGGCATAGCAAAGGCTGCTATGAGGGATAACGAGGAGATAATTATTACTAATTTAGAGGAGATGCTTAACCATGAAATTGACATGCAGAGCACAGTGATTATAGGCAATAGCAAGACCTTTGTGTGGGAAGGATGGATGGTGACACCACGGGGCTATAAAATTGGAGAAAGTGTAAGGATGAGAAGGTGAGAAATGTTGCTTTTTTATGGGATGAATCATTCCTCTGGGGGCTTATGGCCTATAAGGCGCTGAAGGGGCTTAACCTTCCCTTTGACCTTATAAGGGCAGAGGATATAAAGGCGGGAATATTGGATAGATATGAGATGCTATTTGTGCCTGGTGGATGGGCATCAAACAAGAGCAAGGCACTTGGAGATGTCGGCATAAAGGCGATTCAACGCTTTGTGGCAGAAGGTGGTAACTATCTCGGTTTATGTGGCGGTGCAGGTCTTGCCCTGAATGTAAAAGGAGGGCTTTCTCTATTGCCTGTTACAAGAAAACCAACAAAGGAGAGGGTTCCGAGTTTCAGCGGAAGAATTTCATTGAATATAAATGAACATCCCATCTGGAACGGTTTAGCTGAAGACAGCAACGAGACAAATCCCCCCTTACCCCCCTTTACTAAAGGGGGGCGAGGGGGGATTAACCCATCACTCCATCACTCCATCACTCCATCACTCGTCTTTCACGCGTGGTGGCCGTCTCAGTTTTTGATTATGGATGGTGAGATTGTTAACATTCTTGCAACTTATGGACATGCAGAACCCGACTCTTTCAGCTCAGACCTAAATGTTGGGGATATAGACAAAAGTAATGTCACATGGGATGAGATAGAAGGTATATATGGGATAAACCTCGACCCTGAAAGGATTTATGGAGAGCCAGCAGTTATAGAGGGTAAGTATGGTGATGGAAGGATAGTGCTATCCCTTCTTCATTTCGATACGCCACAGGATAAAGAAGGGCAGCAGGTATTAAGAAATCTATGGGAATACCTCACAAAGAAAGTTATGAGTCAGGAGTTGGGAGTCGGGCTCACGTCTCACGTCTCACGTTCTGGCGTCCCACCTCTATCAGGAAGGATAACTGTTATAGCTAAAAGATTGGAGGCTGCTGCAAGAGAGATCATATCCCTCGGGGAGAGGAACTTCCTCTGGTTCTGGCAAAACCCGATGTTGCTCCAATGGAGAAGGGGAGTAAGGGGGCTTGAGTATTGCACATTGTATGTGATGACAAAGGAGATAGCAGAAATACTGAAAAGACAGAACACAGACAAAAATAATCTATATTCTGGACTCAGGGTTCGGAGTGCTGAAAATAGTCTGGTTTCTGGGTTCTGTGATCTGGATTCTAAATTAGAGACTAACTTGAGCAACATTAGAGAATTGCTCCTACATTTTGTAGATAGAGCCAAGCGACTTCTGATCCTTGAAAGGTATGCCCTCCAGAGGGGTCCTCTCGCATTCGAAAAGTGTGATGACCCTGAGGTTCAATCAATAAGGAATGAGCTTTTTACAGATTCAAAGAGTCATGGAGGGATGTTCAAGGAGCTTATAGACAGAATTGATAGCCTTTTATTTTTATTGCTTAAACAACATATGGATTCAAACAACAGCTTATAAAATGAGCAGGATGTTATATCTTCGCTCATTCTCGTCCGCCATCATGGCGGACTCCTGAAAAATAGACATAGAAGGCAGGCAGGGCAGGGTTCACCCCGCACTACATCCGTAGTGCGGGGTTCATAATTTTTAGAATCGACAGATTATCAGAAATGGACATATCTATCTCAT
>DYHX01000100.1 GCA_020723925.1 Nitrospira japonica
AAGTGCGGGGTAAACTTCTTTACCCATATCTATGGGTGAGGATTATACCAGGAGGCATCGTATGGGAGAGATTATAGACGTCCATGCACGAGAGATACTCGACTCAAGAGGCAATCCTACTGTTGAGGTGGAGGTTTTCCTTGACAGTGGAGCACTCGGGAGAGCCGCAGTGCCCTCAGGTGCATCAACCGGAGAAAGAGAGGCATTGGAACTGAGGGACGGAGATAAAAAGAGATTTCACGGCAAAGGTGTTATGAATGCCGTAAGGAATGTTGTTGGAGAGATTGCGCCAAAGCTCAGGGGGCTCGATTCAGACGACCAGATTTACATTGACAACCTTCTAATAGAACTCGACTGCACAGAGAATAAGAGCAGGCTCGGTGCAAATGCAATCCTCGGAGTTTCCCTTGCCGCATGTAAGGCGTCATCGCAAGAGGCAGGCATGCCTCTGTACAGATATATCGGTGGATGCAATGCAAAAGAACTTCCTGTCCCAATGATGAATATCCTCAATGGCGGCGCACATGCCGATAATAACCTCGATATACAGGAATTCATGATAATGCCTGCTGGATTCAAAAACTTTGCATCTGCTCTCAGGGCTGGCTCTGAAGTCTTTCAGACCTTAAAAGGGATCCTAAAAAAGAAGGGACTGAATACCGCCGTGGGTGATGAGGGTGGTTTTGCACCCGATCTGGCAACCAACGAGGAAGCAATTATGCTCATCCTTCATGCAATTGAGGAGACAGGATACAAGCCAGGGGAAGACATCTACATCGCCCTTGATGTAGCTGCATCTGAATTTTATTCTGATGGTAAAGGATATGATTTCGAGGGCAGGACAGTCTCTGCCGAAGAGATGGTCTCCTATTATGAAAAACTGATAGAGAAATACCCAATACCCTCGATCGAGGATGGTCTTTCAGAGAATGACTGGGAAGGCTGGAAAATTCTCACGCAGAGACTCGGTAAAAATGTGCAGCTCGTTGGAGACGATGTGTTTGTGACAAATGCCAAAATCATAAAGAAGGGCATTGAAGAAAGAGTCGCCAATTCGATCCTCATAAAGCTTAACCAGATAGGAACACTCACAGAGACCCTCGATGCCATAGAGATGGCCAAAAGAGCGGGATACACAGCAGTCGTATCTCACAGGTCAGGTGAGACAGAGGACACCACAATAGCAGACCTGGCCGTTGCGTGTAATACAGGTTTCATTAAGACAGGTTCACTTGCAAGAAGCGAAAGGGTTGCAAAGTATAACAGGCTGCTGAGGATAGAGGAGGAACTTGCAGATTCAGGTATATACAAGGGGAAGGATATATTTTATAATTTAGGATAATGAACTCGCATAATCTTCTGAGGAAACAGGTAGTCTCTGAACTGAAGAAGAGACGTATTATTTTCTTCACATTAATACTGCTCAGTTTAATTTATCTCGGGATAAGCCTCATCTTCGGCGATATGGGCATTATAAGATACACAGAACTGAATACAAAACGAACAAAACTCGAACAACAAATAAAAGATATGGAAAGAGAGAATATTCAGATAAGGTCCCAGATAAAATCCTTAAAGGAAGATCCTTTTTATTTAGAAAAGCATGCAAGAGAGGAGTTCGGGTTAGCACGTCCAGACGAGTATATCTTTCAGTATGACAGATAACCCCCTTTACATCGCCTTTCTGTGGCACATGCATCAGCCTTATTACAAAGACCCCATGACAGGTGTATACAGACTTCCGTGGGTGAGGCTTCACGGCACAAAGGACTACCTTGATATGGTCGAGATCCTTGATGATTTTCCAGGAATAAGACAGACCTTCAATCTCGTGCCATCACTTCTTGAACAGTTAAATGATTACACAGAAAAAGGGGCCAGAGACAGATACCTTGAACTAACCCTCAAAAGGGCATCTGAATTAAGCGGGGAGGATAGACTCTTCATACTCGAAAATTTCTTCCTTGCCAACTGGGACAACATGATAAAACCATTTCCCAGATATTATGAACTTCTTCTCAGGAGGGGGACAAAGCTTGTCAGGGTGGAATTAAAAAGGACACTGAAGTATTTCTCGAACAACGACTTCCTTGACCTCCAGGTCTTATTCAATCTAAGCTGGATAGACCCGATGTTCAGGGAAAGGGAACCATTCCTTAAAGTCCTTGTTGAAAAGGGCAGGAATTTCACAGAAGAGGAAAAGAAACTACTCATCCTCAAACAGTTTGAGATACTGAGAAATATAATCCCAAAGTATAAAGAACTTGATAGCAGAGGACAGATAGAGCTTTCTGCATCGCCATTCTATCATCCTATTCTCCCCCTCCTCTGGGACACAGATTCTGCTAAGGCAGCCATGCCAGATATAAGGCTACCAAAGAAGAAATTCTCGCATCCTGAGGATGCTGTAAAACAAATCCGTATGGCTATTGATTATTTCGAGAAGGTATTCGGGCATAGGCCGTACGGGATGTGGCCATCCGAAGGCGCTGCGAGTGAAGATGTTGTAAAGGCAATCAGTGCTGAAGGGATAAGATGGATTGCGACAGATGAAGAGGTGCTCGCACGTTCCACAGGGAAAAGATTAAGGGACTTATCAGGCAATATTATAGAGCCATCACCTCTATACAGACCTTATAGTTTTGCTGATCTTTCCATTATATTCAGGGACCATAAACTCTCCGACCTTATAGGATTCGTATATTCAGGCTGGAATCCTAAAAAGGCTGCAGATGATCTGATAAATAGATTGTTGCAGATTCGCTCCTCAGTTCCAAAGAACAAGCCCCATCTCGTCTCTATAATCCTTGATGGAGAGAATGCATGGGAATATTATAAAAACGATGGTCACGACTTTCTCCGTTATCTGTATGAAGACCTGTCAAAAGAGGAAAGACTCAAGACCGTGACAGTATCCGAATATTTAAAAGGATATGACAATGGGGAAAAACTTAGCAGACTTTACGCGGGCTCATGGATTAATGCAAACTACAGCATCTGGATAGGTCACGAGGAAGACAACCTTGCATGGGATCTTCTTGCCGATACAAGGGATGACCTTTCTCTATTCGAAAAGCTAAATCCTGATAAACCCCTCGCTGAAGCATGGAAGGCAATGTATGTGTCTGAAGGCAGTGATTGGAACTGGTGGTATGGAGATGAACACACAACAGAGACCCAGGAAGACTTTGATGAGCTCTTCAGATTAAATCTTATGCAGGTCTACAAAGAGATTGGCAAAGAGGTCCCACCATATCTATTTATCCCTGTGCTCAGGGAAGACAGGAGCATCGCACCAACCCTCGGCATCAGGGGATTCATACATCCGAAGATCGATGGTATTGTAACAAGCTACTATGAATGGTATCAGGGCGCATATCTTGATGTAGGTAAATCTGGTGGAAGCATGCACAAGGCAGAAAGCCTTATATCACATATCTACTACGGATTCAATCAGCATACCCTCTTTCTAAGGGTGGACTCGAAGATATCTTTCAATGATCTTCCAGCAGACACTGTATTTTCCATAAATATCATCAGGCCTTTCCCATTCAAGATCAGCGTTGCACTAAAAGAGCAGCCTATCAAGGCTGAACTTTTTGAACGAACAAATGAGGACTGGGAAAAAGTAAAGGATATAACAGACATCGCAATGCAGGATGTATTAGAAATCGCTATCCCATTCAAAGATATACAGGCAGAAGAGAAAGACGAGTTAAATCTGTTTATGTCAGCAGTCAGAGGCAATGAAGAGATAGAGCGCTGTCCATGGAGGGGATATATCGCAATCACCGTGCCAACGCCAGATTTTGAGGCAATAATGTGGTATTAAACTACTGCCTGTGGCTTCTGGCTGCCTTATAGGCGCTGCCCTGATTTAAATCATACCCAGGATTCAACTATTAGCCTAAGATGTATCTATGGAAAAGTTTGATCGCTCATATTTGAGGAAGATAAGATACGCTGTTCAGTGGGGCTTATTTGTCTTGATAGCCTATTCTGGCTATAAGTTTTATCTGTTTGTCCGGCACTTCGAAAAAGGCACTGCGCTTCTTGTCGAGAGGCCACCATCAGTTGAGGGCTTCATGCCCATTGGCGCCCTCATGGCCTTTAAATACTGGTTAATTACTGGGATCTTTGACCCCATACACCCAGCAGCCCTTGTGATATTTATTGCGGCCATTGGGGTGGCTCTAATACTGAAAAAAGGCTTCTGTGGCTGGATATGTCCTGTTGGGGCATTATCAGATGTCACATGGAAGATAGGCATGAGGATTTTGGGTAAAAACTTTATCATCCCAGGATTCCTTGATTATTCCATCAGGTCAATAAAATACATCCTTATGGGTTTTTTCCTTTATGTAATCCTCATAAAGATGTCGTCTGATGCCATTACTGCCTTTTTAGAAGAGCCATACTGGAAAGTGGCAGATGTAAAGCTTCTAAAGTTTTTCACTGAGATGTCAAAGACAACAATGATTACCCTGTCAGCGCTTTTTGTACTTTCAACCTTTTATAAAAATTTCTGGTGCAGGTATCTATGTCCATACGGGGCGTTGCTTGGACTTTTAAGTTTTTTCAGCCCCTATAAGATAACGAGGAACGAGAAAAATTGCACCCATTGCGGAAAGTGCACAGAGAACTGCCCTTCACTTCTGCCGGTTGAAGGCAGAGCCAGGATAAAATCACCTGAATGCATTGGGTGTCTCACATGCGTAAGCCACTGCCCTGCTAAAGGTGCCCTTGATGTAGCATTGCCAAAAAAAAGACCTATAAATCCCTTGGTTTTTGCATCATTAATCCTCATGCTCTTCTTCGGAATTATAGCAGTAGGAAAGCTCATAGGTCACTGGCATTCATCAGTGACATACGAGAAATATAATGCCCTCATTCCAATGGCTCACATGCTTAAACACCCGTAGATTCACAAAAGGCCTTACGGAGTTGAATACAGGTAAGTAATGATTTCTTACATCTTTTCTGGTCGGGGCGAGCAGATTTGAACTGCCGACCACTCGCACCCCAAGCGAGTGCGCTACCAGGCTGCGCCACGCCCCGATTACTGGAGTTGACTCAGAATATCTCTGAGTCTCTTCTTGACATGGTCTATAACTTTAGCAATGGGGAGACTTTCAGGTGTCGGCTTGCTCTCCATAAAGCCTTCTCCAAGCCTTTTTCTGACACCTTCAATTGTAAATCTTTCCTGATACAGCAACCTCTTTATCTGAAGAACAAGCTCGAGGTCTTTTTTTACATATACCCTCTGCCCTGATTTATTCTTCCTTGGCCTCAAAAAGGGGAATTCAGTCTCCCAGTACCTCAGCACATATGGCTCGACGCCTGCGATACCGCTTACCTCGCCTATCTTATAGAATAGCTTATCTGAAAAGGGTCTTTGAATCTTAACACCCTCAGCAGATGGCTTATACATCTTGCTTCTCTATGATTGCCTTTAACTGGTTACTTGTCCTGAATGTAATCACCTTTCGAGGAGTTATTTCGAGCTCCTCACCTGTCTTCGGATTCCTTCCCCTCCTTGCAGTCTTTTTTTTGACATTAAAGGTTCCAAAACCTGAAATCTTGACTGACTCTCCTTCTACAAATGTCTGCTTGATTGTGTCGAATATTATCTCGATTATGTCCTGCGCCTCTTTTTTGGAGAGACCTACTCTTTCAAATATTGAATCTACAAGCTCTGCCTTTGTCATAACCGCTCCATTGAATTTTTTTTAATTATATTAAGGAGATAGATGCTTGTCAAGAAGAATTAGTTTAAATCGGTAGCGTAAACTTTTCTGTGTAAAATCTTGAAGTATAAAAAAAGAGGGTGTATTCTCCATAAGCCGTTCTCAAAAACTTTAAAAGGAGGATACACCCATGCCAGTAAAAGCACTGACAGAATTAACGATAACAGACTTATGGAAGGAATTCAACTTAAGTTTTAAGGGCTATTGGCAGGAGCATGATAAGACAGTAAAAGCATTTAAGAAAAAGCTGATAGAGGAGGCGTTAGATGCGGAGCGGAGTGAATTAATATGCTGTAATCCTTATGAGCGTAGTTCCGAACGTCAGG
>DYHX01000026.1 GCA_020723925.1 Nitrospira japonica
AAATGGAGAACCAAACCCTTAAAAGAATTTACACAGAAGTCTTGACACTACCATGGACAGCAGATACATTCACCTGTTACATCGGTGTGGTTGTGGCAGCCTGAGATAAACTTTGAAAAAGAAGGTCATATACGATATGGCATATCTTTAGGCACATCGCAGATGAATGCTCCTGTCAGCGCCATTCCTGTATTTTCCGGAACAGTTGCACAAGACAACTGGCGGCTCGGCATACATCAAAAACAGGTAGATGAATCAATCCTATCATTCGCCGGGCAAAAAGATCCTTACAGCAATAACAAATGGGGGCGTGTCGTCAAAACAGGCATAACAGGCGAAATAACCTTTGACCTTTCAGACTCGTACTGGCTCACTGTCTCCGGTGGGTATGACTACCTGTGGGGCAAAAATGTCTGGAGCAATAATGCCTTGAGCGGAACCATCAGCGCGGGCAGGACATTTAATATCGACAAAAGCGATATAAATCTCGGACTGTTTTTAACAGCACAGCATTTTACAAGAAACACAGGCTTTTTTACATTCGGACATGGAGGATATTTCAGTCCGCAGCAATTCCTTATGGCAGGACCAAGTGCGAGGTATACCCCGCACCATCTCTGTGGTGCGGGGTATACAGTAAAATCATGCTGTTCATATACATTAGACATCAAGGCGTCTGCAGGCTTTATTTATTATAAAACTAATGAAAGCCCTCATTATCCATCACTGAACGAGAGCGTATCCTCCCTATCTTTGTCTGCACAAAATGATATTTATGCGACCTACAAAGCTGAAAAGGTATCAAAGATAGGCGGCAGCTTTGAAGCCCAGTGGAAAAAGTCTTTTAAAGCCTTGGGCGAAGGCATTGCTTTCATAAGAGGCAATCTTTCAACCAATTATAATGAATGGCTGATGGGAATTGCCATAAGATATTTCTTCATTCCTTAAAAAAATTATGCCCTTCCTCCCTGTAACACCTGCCCTCAGAAAAATGAAGAACCCTGCGGCAGAGACCACAGGGTATCAAAATCAAAACAACTTAAGTCGTCTGTTGTCATTCCTGTGGAAACAGGAATCCAGTTCTTTCTGAATAGTTCCCTGCCTTCGCAGGGACGGCGTCTGGATTCCCACTTCCGTGGGAATGACGATAAGGTAACCCTGTGGCAAGACCACAGGGAATTGCAAGTTAAAAATCCCTCCACCTTTTAAACAGGACTTTTGCGAGGAAGTAAAGCTTTTAAGATTTATTTTCTTATCAATCCCTATCAATAAAAGCATCCTTAAGCAGTTTGCTCTGTCTCTCAAATGCCTGCCTTGGATTTCTTAGGTCTTTCATAAGGGCAATTTCTTGTGTAATAAGACGTGCAAGATTCAGTGTGTGAGTATCAACTTTGGTTGATTCCCGTTTATAGAGTGGATGGTCACGGTTTATATAAATAGTAGTTTCCTCAGAAAATACTTCCGGTCCATCCTCTCCAAAGCTGTCCACAACACATGAGACGCCTGTTTCGCCAAACTTTATTCTTTTTATGATTGCATTGGGCGTGAGTCTCTTTACCTTCGGCTTTTTCTTTCTCTTCTTCTCAGGTGCTTTTGGTTTTTCTTCTACCTCAACCTCTGCTTCTCTAATTCCTTCTTTTTTCTTAGTGACCTCTGCAGCACTACCAATGCCCTTTATCTCATCGCCTATAGGGATCGCACCAAAGGGCGAAAGGTCAGGATTTGCTGCCAGTGCCTTATATATCCTTTGAAGCGCTTCTTTGAGGGCGCGGCTGACCTTTCTGCTTTCTTTCTTGACAGTCAATTTTTGAAGAGATATTTTTATTCCCTCCATTATCTTTTGCATAATTTTAAAAAACTCTTGATATTCAGAAGAGTCCTTTATAAATCCAGTCCTGTCACTCGTTATCGGGAGAAAATCCGCATTAACCTCTCCTCTGACCCTCGCCATTGCCTTTCCCCATGTTTCCATGCCAAAGAGTTCCCTTCTTATAGTTACCTGTTTGACCTTTACCTCAATACCAAGGTCTAAAGCCACAGAGGCTGTCTCAGGAAGAATGACTATTTCACCTGTTACAGGACCAAAGGAAGTTCCTTCAAGGAATGGGAGTCTGTGGCCTGTCAGGCTTCGAGGGGTTACAGTGTGGTTATTTATTCTCACTCTAAAATAAGGAGACTTAATTGGTGTACCCTCAATTATCTTTGCCTCTATGTCTTTTGGCTCAAACCTTCTGTCCAATCCTGTTAATATGACAGTTATGCCATTCTGTTTTCTGAAATCGGAAGGAAGTATCTCCATTGGCAGCTGCCATACATCCCCTGTCTTTTCCCATTGCTCCTTATCAAAGATAACCCTCCCAACAAAGTCGTCCCTCTTTGTAATGACCTCAAACCGTTTACATGCTGAAAGGCTTGCAAATTTACCGATACCGAATTGACCAATTCTGTCCCTATTGTATACAGGGGATTTAGGTGAATAGAGTTTTTGCTGTGAGCCTATATTAAAATACTGTTTGAGCCCTTCCCGGTCCATGCCACTGCCGTTGTCCCTTATCTCGATTTTATCTTCTGTAACGATAATCTCAACCAGGGTTGCATCGGCATCATAGGCATTATTAACAAGCTCTCTTACAAACTCGATGCTTTCGGCGTACATTCTCTCGCCTATAGTGATTATATGGCTTTTATCAATGGTTACAGGTATGTATTCATGGTATGATTGCATACTTTATCCCTTCACCCCTCATCAGCCTTTCAAAGGCTGTTTTAAGCTCTTTTAACGGATAACTTCCAGATATGAGCTTTGATACTTTAATCTTTCCATCTTTCAAGAGATTATAAGCCTTTTTCACGTCCTCTGGTGTGAAGTGAAAAACACCTTTCAATGTTATCTCATCGTAATGCAGCCTTTTAGTGTCATATGTGACGGTTGTGCCTGTCTTGCAGCCGCCGAACAATATAACTGTTCCACCCCTTCGGACATAATTAACAGAGTCCTGCCACACATCAGGCTGACCTGTGCACTCGAAGACATAATCAACGCCAAGCCCATCAGTAAAGTCTTTCACTACCTCCCCAATTCTCTCCGGCTTCACAGCAATCTCAGATCCGATTTCTTTTGCTACTTTAAGTCTCTCCTCTTCCATGCCTGTTATAGCAACCCCTGCACCCTTTGTTTTTGCAAGGCAGACATGGAGAAGCCCTATAGGGCCTGAACCGATGATGAACACAGAATCTCCCTCTTTTATTCCATACGGCTCCATGCCATGCACAACACACGAAAGTGGCTCAAGAAATGCAGCCTCCTCAAAGCTTAGATTCTGGGGCTTAGGAAATATATTCTGCTTAACTATATGTGCAGGCAAAAGTATATATTCTGCAAACGCACCGAGGACCTTTGTCTTCATTATCTTTTCACAGAGGTTATACAATCCTTTTTTGCAAAGAGAACATTCAAGACATGGTGCGCTGTGCACAGCCATTATCTCATCCCCTGCCTTGAATTCTTTAATACCTTTGCCTACATCGGCAACTATCCCTGAAAACTCATGACCAAAGACACCCGGCATTGGTATCATGGGGTGCCCCCTCAGAAATGCCTTCAGGTCCGTGCCGCAGGTGAGGGCTGCTTTAATCTTTACGAGTATTTCACCTTTTGAAGGTCTCGGGGTTTCAACCTCCTGTAACTCTATCCTTTTGGGTTCGACAAGGAGGGCTGCAAGCACAGACTAAAACTCCATCTTACCACCCCATACCTGTCCTATTATTGCAGCAACCACAAAAATGGGGATATAGCTGAAATCAAGGTGTGAAAAGACTCTTACGATGAGGATAAAGAGGATCGGAAGGTGGATGCAGAGGAACCATTTGAACGAGTATTTTTTTGTCTTTCCCCTGAAATACCCGAAGAGCAGATTGAGCATGAATGTAAGTGAAAAAAGCCCTGCAATCAAGGCAAGCTTTGCACCGGAATCCATGAAGAAAAATAACCTAAAATAAGAAAATATGTCAAACGCTTATTTTAAACCTTTTAAACAAGTTCATTTTTAGGGTAATATCATAAAAAATTCTGGAGGGCTTTCTTGAAAACAGCTTTTTTTGACTGCTTCTCAGGCATAAGCGGGGATATGTGCCTTGGTGCGATTGTGGATGCAAGTGTGTCTCTTAAAGATTTAGAGAAGGCACTCAAGGGAATCCCTATCAAAGGCTATAGACTCGTTGCTAAAAAAGTTAAACGTGCGGGTTTTGAGGCAACAAAGGTGGATGTTGAAACAACACAGAGCACAGAGCACAGAGCACAGAGCACAGAAGTAAGAAAATGGAAAGACATTGAAGGAATAATAAAAAACTCTTCTTTGTCAAAAGGGATAAAACAGAAGGGGCTTAAAATCTTCAGAAGGCTCTTTGAGGCAGAGGCTAAGGTGCATGGTGAGGCATACGATAAAGTCCATCTTCATGAGCTTGGGGCGATGGACTGCATAGTGGACATTTTCGGCACTCTTGTTGGACTTGATATTCTTGGAATAGAAGAGGTTTATTCATCTCCGATAAATCTCGGAAGTGGTTATGTTAAGGCAGAGCACGGTATTCTTCCTGTGCCTGCACCTGCAACTGCAGAGATTTTGAAGGGTATTCCTGTCTATTCGGCAGATATACCTTTTGAGCTTACAACCCCAACCGGGGCCGCAATACTGAGAGAGATAGCATCTAATTTTGGAAATATTCCTGATATGAGTATCGAGAAGATTGGCTATGGTGCTGGCAATAAGGACTTAAAGGAAAGGCCGAATGTGCTCAGACTGTTTATTGGAGAGAGCACAGAGCACAGAGCACAGAATCCTTCGGCTATGCTCAGGACAGGCACAGAACATAGAGTAACAATAATTGAGACAAATATTGACGACATGAACCCACAGATATACGAGTATGTAATGGAAAGGCTTTTCAAGGCAGGTGCCCATGATGTCTATCTAACACAGGTCTTAATGAAGAAGGGAAGACCGGGCGTGAAACTCACTGTGCTCTGCAATGAGGATAAAAGAGAAGAGTTGATGAAGATAATACTCGGAGAGACCACAACCATAGGCTTGAGGTTTTTCATGGCAGATAGAAGAACACTTGAAAGGAAGATAGAAGAGATAGAGACTGAGTTTGGGAAGCTCAGGGTGAAGGTCGCGAGGCTTGGAGATGAGATTCTGAAGATAACCCCGGAATATGAGGACTGTAGGAAGATTGAGAAAAGATTCGATATCCCCCTGATAGGAGTGATAGAAAAGTTGAGGGGTTACATTAAATAAGTGCATAACATCCTTCTCTCATTTGGTGTAATAATCCTATGCGGGCTACTTTTCAGGCGCATAAGGCCTGCCGGGCTTGATGCCGACACCCTGCGTCACGCGATAAACACATCCGTATTCAACCTTTTTTTCCCCGCCCTTTGCGTTAACATAATTTACAGGACAGATATAAATATCGAGACCCTTCTTGTGCCGCTTACTGCATGGATAACTCTTATTGTCTCCCTCGGGCTTTCATGGGTTCTCTATGCCCTTTGGGGGAGGAGATTTAGACTGGAGCCTTCAGAGAAAGGCGTTCTTATACTCTCATCAACTTTCGGCAATGTCGCATATCTCGGCCTTCCTGTGCTTACAGGTATATATGGCCCTGAAGCTGCAAAATATGCAATCTATTATGACCTCCTGGCCACAACCCCCTTCCTATGGCTTGCAGGTGTGGCAGTCGCCTCACATTATGGAAAGGGTGAGCCATTTAAAATTTCAAATTCCATTAAAACTATTATCTCCCTCCCTCCGATATGGGGAATAGCAGTTGGCATGGTCCTGAAGACTTTTAATATCCAGCTTCCAGATTTTTTATTGAGGGTGCTTGAGCTGTTGGGTGGTCTTGTAGTGCCTTTGATGATATTCAGTATAGGCCTTGCCTTGAGTCTTCCAGAAACAAGGCATATAGTAAGCATCTTGCCAGCGATTGGTATCAAGCTGTTTTTAGTCCCTCTTATATCTTTTACGGTAGCAAACCTTCTTGGTCTTGAAGGCAAAGCCCTTGCATCCTGTCTGATTGAAGGGGCAATGCCTACGATGGTTCTATCTCTTTTAGTTGCAGCAAAATTCAATCTTGATGTAAGACTTGCAGCCCTGAGTATCTTGATTACAACTGCACTTTCTTTTGCTACACTGCCAGTAGCTATTTCCCTTGCTGGCACATTATTTTAGATAATGAACATCGGCTATCTTACCTGGATTTTAGAGCGACCATGAAACTTAAAGATATCGCTGGAATTAGTTATCTTTTACTTAAAAACTCTATTGCCTCTTTGACCTTCTCTAAATCCACCCTTGTATTGAAACATGGTCCATAGGGTCGTTCGTTTGGGATGCCCAATATCGGGAGGGGATATGCATCAACTATTCCACTGCTGAGGTCCCTCTCGCACGCAACTGCAACTATCGCCTCAGGCCGAACATCTTTGACGATTTTTCTGGCCAGGGTTCCCCCTGTCGCGATGAAAAGATTGAGATGGTTGTCATCGGCAATCTGAATCAACTCTTTAATCTCACATTTCCCGCACCGTTTGCAGTTATAGATATTATGGGTAATCCTGATATCACACTCATTTATCTGAAGACAGTGTGGCAGCAGAAGGAGGATTCGTTTTGTCCTGGGTTTTTCTCTTCTAACGAGTTTATTGTTCAGATTTATGACCAGTCTCTGGTAGTCTTCCTTTTTATCCTTTGAAAAAGAGCCGACGAGCATAAGCAAAGGATATAAAAGCTTAAGCGCAAGCCCTCTCAACCATCTATGATTCATCAAAAAATAGGCCCTCTTTCAGATGCCTCCCCTGGATGAACGGCAGGGCTGACATTGATTTTTTCCCCTCAGGCTGAAGCTCGACAATTGAAAGGAGACCCTTGCCTGTGCCGACGATAAGTTCTCCATTTCCTGCCTTTTCAATTTTCCCTGCTTTTCCAGAGCCATCAAGCGCCTTTACTTTGATAATCTTAATCCTTTCCTTGTTCAAATAACAATATGCACATGGCCATGGATGCATGCCGCGTATAAAATTAAATAACTCTGATGCACTTTTTGACCAGTCTATTCTGCCGTCTTCTTTTTTGAGGATGGGGGCATAACTTGCTTCACCTGTCTGTGGCTTTGGCTTCACAGAGCCATCTCTTATGCCCCTTATAGTTTTAATCAGGAGTGATGCACCAAGTTCAGAGAGTTTTTTACTCAAGCTGTCTGTAGTGTCTTCGCCACTGATTTCTATTTCTTCCTGGAGGAGAATATCTCCTGTGTCGAGTCCTTCATCCATGAGCATAGTTGTTATCCCTGTCTTCTTTTCACCATTGATAATTGACCTGGCAATAGGTGATGCCCCCCTGTATTTTGGTAAAAGGGATGCATGGACATTGATGCATTTAAGTGGCGGTAGTTCAAGGATGTATTCAGGAAGTATCTTCCCATAAGCAACAACTACTATGAGGTCTGGTTTCATTGCTGAAAGCTCAGTCAGGAAGTTATCATCCTTTACGTTTTTAGGTTGTAAAACCTTTATACCTTTATCTATAGCGAGTTTCTTAACAGGAGGCGGTGCAAGCACATGTCCTCTTCCTTTCTTCTTGTCAGGCTGTGTGACAACAGATGTTATCTCTTCCTCTGATTCTATGAGAACCTTAAGAGATGGAACTGCAAAGGCTGGTGTACCGAAGAAGACTATCTTCAGGATTACCCCCTCACGAGTGATTTCTTGAAGCGTTTTTTGAAAAACTCCCTCTTAATAGGACTTATCCTGTCTATAATGAGTATTCCATTCAGGTGGTCAATCTCGTGCTGGAGGGCCCTCGAAAGCAGTCCTGTCCCTTCTATCTCTATGGGGTTACCCTCTCTATTAAACCCTTTTACAACCACTCTTTCTGCCCTCTTCACAGTGGTTATATACTGGGGTAGACTCAGGCATCCCTCCTCATCCTCGACTATGCCTTCCTCTTCGATTATTTCAGGGTTAATCAGAACAATCAAGGGGGTTTTCTCCTCCTCTTTCATGCTCACATCAATGACGATGAGCCTTTTTGAAACTCCGACCTGAGGTGCGGCAAGCCCTACCCCGGGTGCAGCATACATGGTATTGACCATATCATCTATAAGGCGCTGGAGTTTACCGTCAATGCTCTCTACAGGAGCAGCCTTTTCTTTAAGTATCTTTTCGGGATATTTCTTTATTTCAAGCAAAGCCATACCAAATTATAAGACATTTTTGATAATTTTTTCATGTTAAGTTCTTTCTCTATTTTTAGCCTCCAGCATTATCGTTACAGGGCCATCATTAACAATATGCACCTGCATCTGAGCCCCAAAATCTCCGGAAACCACCTTCATGCCTGTCTGCTTTAATCCTTCAATAAAATTCAGGTACATCTCTTTTGCCTTTGCTGGTTCTTCTGCATTATCAAAAGATGGCCGGTTGCCCTTTCTGCAGTCTGCCGCAAGGGTAAACTGAGATACCACGAGGGCCTCCCCTTTTATATCCTGAATGGAGAGATTCATCCTGCCCTCTGAATCCTCAAATATCCTGAGATTGGAGACCTTCTTTACGAGATATTCAAGTCCATCAATAGTATCACTCCTCTCGACACCGAGGAATATGAGCATCCCCCTATTGATGACGCCTATGATTTTCCCGTCGACCTCGACAGAGGCATTCAAAACCCTCTGTATCAACGCCTTCATCCCCTAATTATCCACCTCAACAGTACCTCTGATGACACTGTTTTTCGGAAGTTCCGTCTCCACACTAACAGATGCTGTGCCATCCCCATTGTCCTTTATCTGCCTTATCCCAGCCTGGTGGTCCTTCAGATGTCCCCTCGGAGATATGCTCAATGCCTTTACTCTGTAACTGCCTGCCTCTGCCCTCGGCATTATGAATAAAAGATTTCTTAAGTGAAGGTCTGTGGATGATATATTCGTAATCTCAAGTTCTGCTTTCGGTTCAAAACCATCATTACCGGCAATGGTCCTTATCTGAAGACTATGGGGCACCAGAATATCCATTAAAACCTCTCTGCCCTTAACCTTGACGATTAAGTAATGGAAGAATCCGCCTTTCGATGGTGATTGATATAATGGAGATCCGCCTCCACCTGTAATGATATATCTAACACCATCTTTAACTGCATCACTGAAGAGGTGTTCATGGCCTGCAAAGACTGCTGCAACCCTGTATTTCTTAAACAGCCTGTGGAGATAATCCCTGTTCTCCCTGTCCTTAAAGGATTTGCCTTTAGCGAGCTCAGGGTCGAGCTGGGGGAACATGGGCCTGTGCATAAAGACAAAGATATTCTCTACATCCCTGTTTGCCTCAAGGTCCCTTTCGAGCCACTTTAACTGCTCTCCTGATATTGTTCCTTCCCTGCCTATCTCCTCTGTGTTGAGTAAAATAAAATGGGAGTTACCGAAATCAAAGGAGCCATAGAGCCTCCCGAATCGCTCTTTCACATAATCTTCTCTCTCCCTGTCTCCTACTACTTCATGGTTGCCGATGACATTTAAAAATGGAACAGATAGCGGTTTTATCGTGCTTAAGAAATGGTTAATCTCGTTCTTGAACCTCTGAAAAGACCCACCATACCCATAATAGACATCACCAAGGCTGATAATAAAAGAGGGCGCTATTATATTCATCTCATAAAGCATCTGCTTGAATGCAGGCGGGTATGGCCTGTCCCTTCGGGATGCCCTGAAGTCGCCAAAGACAGCAAAGGTAAATTCATTGGTTGCTGGCGGGACAAGGGCTGCATCGTTAAGATGTGTAAGGGGCCTGTCCGTAAAGCCAGCCGATAGGCCTGATAGAAGAAGAATCAGGATGATTATGATAGAAAATCTTTTCATCTTTGGACTTATACTATCGGGAGGTTTCGAACACGGAACCTGTCATCCTCAATTATTACAATAGCCCCTTTGAGAATTTCAGTCTCTACTGTGGGAAGGATATTTTTAAGCAGGTTATTGATATTTTCATGACTTTCATCTGATAAACGAAAGATAATAGCAGAAGGCACTGACTTCTGTGACCTTGCAATTATTGCTGAAAAATCAAGGTCCATCGTTAGAATTGCTCTTTGTTCTTTAATGGCAATATCAACGAGCTCGCTGTCTTTTGCTTTAGGCAATCCCTTCTCACTTATACGATAAACATCATATCCTAAAGATTTCAAATAGGCTACGGTTTTTGGTGAGATAGGCATATCGGCAAGGAACTTCATTTATGGCTTCCGGATATCGCTACGTTCTTTTCACTCGCAAGCCACGCGGCATACTCTATACACTGCCTTATGTCTTCTTCCTCGATTTCCGGATAATCATCCATTATTTCCGCATGGGTTTTACCTGCGGCAAGAAGTTTGAGAATGAGGGTTACAGGTATTCTCATTCCTCTTATACAGGGCTGTCCTTGAAACACTTCCGGGTCAATGGTTATTCTGTCCAAAGTTTTGAACATTTCTATTCCACCTCCTTTTTTACTATTTTAGCACTTACACTTAAAATATTTACAATTCTCCTTTAATCGCCTTGTCGAGAATGCCAGGCATCAGGGCATTACAAAAATTCAATTATTTCTTTTTCAATGTCTGGATATATACCGTCTATTTTTGCTTGAATCTCTATTGTCTTTTTCAAGGCAGTAACAACCTTGCAATAATGCTTTGTATCCTCAACAGATAAGGTTTTCCCTTTTCTGTCTTTCAGCCATTTGTCGCAAACCTGATAGCCACCAATCTGATATGACCAAACGTCAGGCGAAATTCCTTCAAAATATTGGGTTTGATTGATGTGAATCGTAAATTTGTCATTCTGAGCAGAGCGAAGAATCTCATCTTTTGAGATTGCTTCGGCTTTGCCTCGCAATGACAGCCACACCTTTTCGACCTTGTCATTTCCCGTGCCTTGAAATTTTGTAATTGGCGTATCGAGTTCTGCTGATTTCAGAAGATGCAGATTAACAAGCCTCTCGCCATAGTCGCCCATTTTTTTGAACAGCTTATAATTTTTTGTGAAAGGCACTCTTGGAAAATCTATCTTCAGAAACTCTGTGTATTTTGTCCTGTAGATATTCGAATAAAGCACGCCGTAAATGTAATAGAAGATTTCTTCAGAAGAAGGTGTTTTCTTAAATTCTTTCGTTAATTTTTCGACGAATGCCGGCGCGAGATTCGGTTTTTTCACCCCATATTCTACCTGTGATTCAAAAAGCATCATAATGTTGATATTGCCTAAAGAACTTTTTTTAAAGGTTTCTTTTTCTTTGTAGATGTAAAGGGGAAAGAAATAATTTTGGTCCCCAATTAAATGAATATCACCAACATTAATAGAAATATAAGACGGAACACCAAAAACTTCTGGTATTTTTCTTGTTGTTGTTAACCCAAGATTGTCTTCAAAAAAGTTCTTCATCAAATCCCATCTATCACATCCTCTATCAATCAGATTCGGCAGATAACAAATATATCTATCATCAAAAGGACGGTAAGAGTATTGTCTTATACATTTTTGCCAATCTATTCCTTTTAGACTCTCTCTTGCGGTTTTCATTTTCCAATCTCTCGTATCTTTCAAATCCAACCCCTGCCTTACTAATTCATCAGGTAAATCACTTGTAAATGTTCTTATTCTTTGTTTTATTTCATCTTTTGTAAATCCTACTATGAAGTGGTCTCGATGAGTTTTTACACCACTTGAGGACTGAACAAATATATTTTGGATGGATAGAAATTTATCATACTTTGCTTGATAGGCAAAGTCCTTTTCTACAAAGAAATAAAATGGTTCGAATGGTTGCAGTCTTATCCATTTTGTAGAATAAGTAGCATATTTATTAAGGTATTCATATTTCTTTTCTCTGATACCATAGACATCCTGATAAAAGACTTTCCCAATCCCTTTCTGCTTTTTGTCTTTGACAAAGATAACTATAGAGACTCCTTGCTGGATATCAAAGACATTTTCATCTTTACTCCCATCAGGACATTTTTCTCCGATACGGCTGTTTCCATGAAGGTTCAGGATATAAATCTCATTAAAACTTTCAAGCAAGCTTTTTCGCATCCCCCGATGAATCAATCCGGAGAGATAAGAATTATTGGTAATCATTCCAATAACGCCTATTCCGGCATTATCTATTTTCCAATGAGCAAAGCGTATAAATTTTATGTAGTCATCAGATAAGGGTTGAATATTCCTTTCGTCGCGGACATCTTCCTTGTAAATATTCATCTCTTTCTCGATAAATTCAGACTTATTAGCTGAGCTTACAGAATAGGGCGGATTGCCGAGGATGACCAGAATAGGCTGTTCCTTCTTCACCTTGCCTGCCAGATGTGATTCTTCCGAAAGTGAGACCATGCCCGGAAGCTCTGTCTGTGCAAGCTCCTCCATCTCAAGCGTATTGGTCAGATAAAGTTTGAACCTGTCGTCTGCTTGAAGCTTATAGCCCAGTTCTTCCAGAAGAAAAGACATCTTCAGATGACCAACAGCATAAGGAGCCATCATAAGCTCAAACGCATAGAAGTTTTTGAGTATGTGCTCTTTAACGAAGCCTTTTTTCTTCCCTTCGCCATATTTTGACGTGAATTCATCTACTGCCAATTTCGCCGCTTCAGCAAGAAATGTAAGAGTTCCGGCAGCGGGGTCAAGCACGGTTACTGATGAGCTTGCAAATCCATCCTTCTTGTTGAAATGCTCTTTCAGGATATGATGGAGTGAGCGGACGATATAAGAAACCACAGGCTCAGGGGTGTAATATACGCCCCTTTTTTCTCTTGTCTTTGGGTCATATTCTGTAAGGAAGGTTTCGTAAAAATGGACAATCGGGTCTTTGCCTTTATGTTTGTTAAAGTATTCGTCAAGCAGTTTATAAACATCGGTGATTGCTAAAACTTCAGAAATATCGTCAATAATCCATTCCATCTGCTTGGGCAGGTCACCAAGGGAAATAAATTGGAAGACGTCTCTTAAAATTCCGATTGTTCGTGGAATCTTGTCGTATGCAAGTTTTCGGTTAAACCCATTTTCTGTTCTGGTTCGGGCAGCAAAAAGTCCATAGGTAATTGTTTGCGAATAAAGGTCGGCAAAATCTTCTTTTGTTAATCCGCTTATAAGGTGGTCTTTAAAGACTTTATAGAAATTGAGGATATTCCCTTTGCCTTTTTTCTCTTCTTCTTCCAATTCCTGCGAGATTACTTCATCTTTGAGAAAGCGTGTCCTCTTTGCAAGCTCTATCGCAAGATTCCTGGCGTCATACACTTTCGGCAAAGAGAATGAGAAATATTTCTCAAGAAGGTTTAAAAACTTTTCCTCATTTTCAACCAGAGGGACGGATTTAAGCTTATGGATATGATAAGGCCTGCCGATAAAAACCCTGTCTATAAGTGCGCCATTTCTATAGAGCCTGAATTCAAAGAAGTTGGTTAATAGCAAGTTAGGGAAAATATGCAGATAACGTTTTAACTGTTCCGATACTTCTATCTGGTCTAAATACTCTGTGGTTGGAGCTTTGGCTTCGACGTAACCTATGATTTGCTGTTTTCCATCCCAGACTCTAAAATCAGGATTTCCTGCATCCGTCTTTTTGGGGAGAGTGGTAATGTGAACCTGTTTTTTATTAATGGAAATAGCGTAGTTTCTAAGGAGTTCTTCAAGGGAGGAATAGTAAGTTTCCTCTCTTGCATCCCCTCTTTTTGCAACATTGAATATCCTTTTAAAATAAGATTTCAGCATGATTTTATATCTCTCATTCTAAACCACATGTCTTGATTGTATAACAGCAATATTATATGGTCAACAAGAAGTTTAAGGCAGGGAAGGTGTGGCCTATTAAGAGAGTAAGTATATTTGTCGAGCTATTTAAGTTCTAATCTATTTCTTTGAAACCTTCCTTAATTTTCTTTTTATAATCTTCCATCTCTTTTTGGTTTTCAGGTCATAAACATCCTCTCCTTCTCTGACAAGGGTAGTTCCTTTGTATTTAAATCTCTTAACAAGGTATTTAATCACAGAAATAGGATAAAGAACCTCAAACCCCTGCACCTTTATCTGCCCTTTCTGTTTCAAAAACATGGGGAATATTAAATCCTTTTCCATCCCATCAATCACAAAACCATGTTCCTTAAGAAAATCTACTGAAAATAGTTCTGTATGCTCTCCTGAATCTATTGAAACAGACGCAATTCTTCTTGGAAGATTCAGTATCTTCTTATAACGCGTTTTCAGACAGTCAATAATAAATTTCCTTGGGTCAATAACAAAACCAGTCAGGTACTTTTTTCCATTCTTATGAACATCTATCTCAAGGTATCCATAGTCAAAGGTAAATTTCTCCTTCCCGGAAACAGGCCACTCCTTTCCGTACCAGTCCATCCTGTAGAACTCAGCAACTGAGATATGCAACATATTCTTTTCTATAACTGCATACATGCCTTTAATCCTTCTGGACTGAACCGCCGATTACTTTATTTATCTCCCTCTCCATCTCTTTTTCAATAGCGATGACCTTTGTCTTCTTCTTTGGAGCCCACCCATGCTTATGAGGCTTGCATAATGCACACCCCTTTGATTTTTTGTCCTTGTAAACCTTTCCCCTATTATCTTCTATTTTGATTCCTGAAGAGGATAGCTTGGCACCTGTTTTACAATTCTTCTTGCAATCTCAAAGGCTTTACTATTTTGCTCCGGCAAGGGAGACTTCGAGGGGATGGTCTTTAAGAGAGCTTACTTTCAGTATCGAAAATCCGATAACATTACCGTCCATATCAACCTTTTCCATTATCTGGTCGGATTCTGTCTCTTTAAAATAACCTTCTTTCTTTTCAAACATAACCTCAAGATAGTCTCCCTCAGGGTCATACCAGACTTTTACTTTTTCCATATTACATCTCCTTTTTTGATGCTATCCGTAAAATAAGCTGTTACAACAAAGGCATCAGCCTCTTTAAATTTTACCACAACACAAAGATATTTATTCCCTATTGAAAGCCCTTCATAATATCTGTAGTACAATCTTGCTTCTTCATCGGTTTTTGACTTAACAACAATATCTGGACTTGCAAGTGCCTCGTTTATTTTCGCAGTATTTATGACCATTTCAGGATGTTCTTTTATATGTGCAAGCCTCTCATCAGTCAGACGAATAACATTCCCCGCATAATCAATCAGATTCATCTTTCTCCTTTAAAACCTCTTTTACAATTCTTCTCGCAATCTCAAAGGCTGCTGCAATCCTGATAATTTTAACATCACCAAGTCCTTTTATCTCAAGAAACTTCTCTAATGGCTGATTTGCCATGCCCTTGAACGAACCAAATTTATTAAGAATTTCTTTGGCTACATCTTCTGCGGTTTTGCCTTTTGTGCCAGTAGAAAGAAGAATGGCTAAAAGTTCTGCATCAGTTAATGATTCAGCACCAAGTTCTCTTAGCTTACCACCTGGATGCGTCCATGTTTTCATGAAATTCCCATTAAATAATCAATTAAACGCATGGCTAATTTTAATCTATTGATAGTGTATGGTCAATAAGAAGTTCAGGGCAGGTAAGGGATCAGATGCAATGTTCAAATGCTCTTGTGGTTCATATATATCGGAATATGCAAGAACAAATTCTAAAATATCGGCCTGAAGTTTTTGAGGAAAATCAAGTTTATGATAGGAGAGCGCACTACAAAGTTCGTTAAGGATATCTTCAGAAATGCAGTTTTTTCGTAAATGGACAGGTAAAAACTGACTCCTTTTACTATGTGGTTTAAAGTAGAGCTAAAGTGTATGGATGTTGACAAACGAACACCCAAAATATTAAGTTATTTGTAATAAAGGGGAGTAGCCGATATCGATAAAGCCGTCAACACGGCTGAAAGCCCGGTTTTATCGGTTAGATAATTCTAACAGGCAAGACCTTTATCGCGATACAACTATGTCATCGGGGTAAAGGTCTTTTTTATTCAGTATCTGGAGGTCTCTGTCCTCAACTAATGGAAAAGTTACTCGAAAAAAGCAGGTATCTTATTTTAATTGCGATTGCCTCCTCTATGCTGGCATCTGTAGCTGCATTTTTGTGGGGGGCGACAAAGACCATTGCTATTATATTAAGCCTTATTACAAGTTATGGCAAAGACCCCCTTGCTGCAATAGCTCTCATAGAGCTTATGGACACATTCCTTATTGCAATTGCCCTTTTTATCTTCGCAGTAGGTATGTATGAGCTTTTCATAAAAGACATATCGCTTCCAGAGTGGCTTGTAATACATAACCTCCATGACCTCAAGGCAAAGCTCAGCAGTGTTATCATCCTCGTTATGGCTGTCACATTTCTAAAACATCTGGTAGAATGGAGGGACCCGCAGGGTACTCTTTTCTTTGGCATCGCAGTAGCCCTGGTTTCAGCAGCCCTCATCGCGTTCAGCCGTTTTGGAGGGAAGGACTAATAAAGACCATGAATCGTAAATCGTTAGAAAGGAGTATCAATGGAAAAAATTATTCTGAAAACTGAGATGCCTGATATTGGGACTCCAAGACGTGGGAAGGTCAGAGACATCTATGACCTCGGAAAATATTTGCTCCTTGTTGTCACAGACAGGATTTCTGCCTTTGATGTCGTCCTTCCAAACGGCATACCAGGAAAGGGAGGGGTATTAACGCAGATATCTATCTATTGGTTTAAACAGATGGAAAATATTATCAAAAACCATATAGTGGCTACAAAAGTTGAGGATTTCCCTGAGAAACTGCATAAGTATGCTGATATGCTTGAAGGCAGAAGCATGCTTGTAAAGAAAGCAATGCCCTTCCCGGTAGAGTGTATTGTGAGGGGCTATCTCTCGGGCTCTGGATGGAAAGAATACAAAGAGAGGGGGACTGTCTGTGGCATAAAACTCTTAGAAGGGCTTGTGGAATCCTCCATGCTCGATGAATCGATTTTTACACCGAGCACAAAGGCAGAGGAAGGGCATGATATAAACATATCTTTCGAGGAGGTGAAAGGTATTGTTGGAAATGAGATGGCAGAAAGATTGAGGGATATTAGTATCAGGATATACTCAAAGGCAAGGGACATGGCAGAGAAAAAAGGCATAATTATTGCGGATACTAAATTCGAATTTGGTATCCACGATGGCGAACTTATATTGATAGACGAGTTACTAACGCCTGACTCATCCCGTTTCTGGTCTTTAAAGGGTTATGCCCCTAACAGAAGTCAGGATAGTTATGACAAGCAGATTGTGAGGGATTATCTCCTTACACTTGATTGGGACCAGACCTATCCTGGCCCTGCACTTCCAGATGAGATTGTTGAGAAGGCTGCTCAAAGATACAGAGAGATACTTGAGATATTGACAGCATGAGAAAGAGGATAGTACATTAAGGCAAAAAGATGTGGTTTTAGTTAAAGGGTTATGAAGAATTACTGAGAAATTCATAAGTATGTTCATATTGTTGTCATTCCCGCTTGTCGGGTCACCTCAGGCGACCTGCCGAGGCGAAAATCTTTCTGAAAGAAGGATTGCGGACAAGCTGGAATGACAGAAATAATCAAAAGGATATGATTTTGGGCTAATAATAAAAATCTTAACAAGGAGAAAATTATGGCAAAACCTGTAATAGGAATCCTCAGGCAATTGGGGAATCAGACTATCCTTATTGAACAAAAAATTTAAACACGGAGGTAAAGTATGATATGTCCAAGATGCAATAGTGAACTGGCTGAAATCGTAAAACATAGATTATGACCATGTTTATATCAGGGATTGTTCGACAGACAAAGCGACTGATAATAGTAGTAATAGGTTCTACAGTGCTGCTAATCGGACTTGCAATGGTTGTATTACCCGGACCTGCCTTTATTGTAATACCCATTGGCCTTGGAATCCTTGCCAGTGAGTTTGTCTGGGCAAGGAGTCTGCTAAAGAAGGTAAGAACTAAATTTCAAAAAATTAAAAAGGAGGTAGTATAATGGATGAAAGAGATGTTTATAGGGCTAAGGAGGTAATGCAGTCTGCAATGAAGAAAGGACCTATGAGGGCGGCGGTAATTATCGGAGCAATTCTGGTCGGTTTTCTGTTTTTAAATCCATGGGTTCAGATTGGGGCAGGTGAAAGAGGGGTTGTCCTTAATTTTGGCGCTGTCCAGGATAATGTGTTAGATGAAGGACTGCATTTCAGGGTGCCTGTAATGCAGAAGGTTGTCCGGATGGATGTCAAGGTTCAGAAGGCAACGACTGATGCAGCAGCCGCATCATCCAACCTTCAGGATGTAAGCTCTACTGTTGCGATTAACTATCGCATAGTTCCTGATAAGGCAAATGCTGTCTATCAGTCCATCGGCATACACTTTAAAGAGCGCATCATAGACCCTGCAGTGCAGGAGGTGGTAAAGGCTGTGACAGCCAGGTACACAGCAGAAGAGCTTATCACAAAGAGGTCAGCGGTAAGCGATGCAATGAGAGCAACCCTTACTGAAAGGCTCATGGCGCACAACATAGCAGTTGAAGCCTTCTCTATCGTCGGTTTCAGCTTCTCCAAGATATTTATGGAAGCCATTGAGTCAAAGCAGACAGCAGAACAGCTTGCGCTGAAGGCACAAAGGGATCTGGAGAGGATAAAGATAGAGGCAGAGCAGAAGATTACAGCAGCAAAGGCAGAGGCAGAGTCCCTGAGGCTGCAGAGAGCAAATATTTCACTGGATCTTATAGAGCTTAGAAAGGTAGAGGCAAATCTCAAGGCTATAGAGAAATGGAATGGAATACTCCCCCAGGTTACAGGCGGCGGGGCGGTGCCATTTATCGGCGTAGGTGAGATACAGAAAAGATAAACAAATTAGAGTTGAGGAGTTGAGAGTTAAGGAGTCTTAACTCCATAAACTCCATAACTCTATGTTTAGATACGTCTTACTGCTCATCATTGCAGGCATTGTAGGCGGCATTATAGCCAGAAAAAAGGGTCGCAGCCCTCTCTATTGGTTTATACTCTGTGCGGTTGTTCCTTTATTCATCGTGGTTCTTGTAGTGCTTCCACCTCTGGTATCTAAAGGATATACCAAAAAGTGCCCCTACTGTGCAGAGATTATTAAAGAAGATGCAATAGTTTGCAAGCATTGTGGCAGGGAGCTGCCCATAGAGATGATCAGGGTTCAAAACAAAAGGTGATCAGGTTTTTACTCTTTTGGTAAAAGGAGGCATTAAAAAAGCAAGCCCTAACCTTTTGGTTTTTTGATCGATGATATATGGATATATGTATGACTGCACTTTTGCTTAAAAGTATTAAGCAAGCAAAGAGACTGATAATAGCCGTAATTGGTTTTACAGTACTGCTTACAGGTATCGCTATGATTGTATTGCCAGGGCCTGCGATAGTGGTAATTCCTATTGGGTTGGTGATTCTTGCTGCTGAATTTGTATGGGCGAGGCGGTTACTTGATAGGATAAAACGTAGTGCTATAAGCGTTAGAAATATGGGAGCAAAACAATGAAGATTCCGAGGGTGATGTCCACACAGCATCCTGATAATGTCCAGCTTCCTTTTTTTGCAGAGAGTCAGGACATGTCAGGGGATGACGAGATACAGGAGGCATATTATGCCTTCTCCCATCTTGGCTGTGACGAGCAGATGTGGGATTGCGAGGGCAAAGAGGTCGATGATTTTGTAGTGAGAAAGCTACTTACAAAATATGAGCACTTTTTCAGGCAGGAGAGATTGGGTCGAGATGTCTTCTTAACCCTCAGGGTCCCAAATCCTACGGTGGAGCGGGAAGAGGCAAAGGTTCTTATAGAGACCCTGGAGGCCATACCCCGTTCCTATGATATAGCTAAGTTCTTTTACGCTGAGGATATTCCTCCTATTTTTGAGGTCATCCTTCCCATGACCACATCCTATAAGTGTCTTAACAGAATATATTACTATTACAAAGACTTTATTGCAGGGAAACAGGATCTTCCCTTCTACCCGGGGGATATAACCATTGCTGAGTGGATAGGTGAGTTCAGACCAGAAAGAATAAAAGTTATACCCCTATTTGAGGACAAAGAACACATGTTAGAGGCCCATAATATCCTCAGGGAATATCTGAAAAATAAGGATGTAGGGTATCAGAGGGTTTTCCTTGCAAGGTCAGACCCTGCCATGAACTATGGTATGGTGAGTGCAGTACTATGCAATAAGATAGCCCTCCAGCGATTAAGAATGCTCTCTGAGGAGATAGGTATTGAGATATACCCTATCTTAGGTGTGGGGTCAGCCCCTTTCAGAGGGAATCTCAAGCCCTCGACTGTTGATAGAGTTCTGGCCGAATATCCAGATGTTCAGACATTTACTGTCCAGTCAGCTTTTAAATACGATAACCCTGTCCCTGATGTTGTAAATGCTATTAAGAGACTTCATGAGGTTTCAAGGAGAGAAGGCATGGCAGCAGATGAAGAAAGGTGTCTTGAAATTATTGATAAGGTATCCGTCGAATATGCCAGACAGGTAGAGATGCTCGCACCTATTATTAACTATGTTGCAGGCTTTATTCCAAGACGGAGAATGCGTAAGCTCCATGTGGGGTTGTTCGGATATTCAAGAAGTGTTGGTAAGATAAGGCTTCCTCGTGCCATTGGTTTCTGCGCTGCCTGTTATTCCATAGGACTGCCTCCTGAGATGCTTGGTTTGAATGCCCTAAACAGGGATGACCGTGAGTATCTAAAAGAGGTGTATATAAATTTTGCTGCTGACATGGAAGATGCCTTCTCTTATTTCAATGAGGAGGTCTTTGATATACTGCCAGAAGAATTGAAATATTCAATAAAGGGTGGTTTTTTTGATTCTGAAATTAATAGAGAACATCAGGATGTGACATCAAGGATAATCAGAGCAATAAAAACAGGTGAAGACAAAAACCTCCAACAGATGGTGGTGGAGGCTGCACACATCAGGAGGTTTTTGGGATAACGCATTATTAACGCATCCATGAAGATGCAAATACTTTAAAAAAGGAGATCGCCATGTCATTGAGACCGAGTGAAAAGGAAGAAGAGTATTTTGCAAGGATGGAATATGAAAAGAAAAAGAAGCTTGAGGAGGAGAAGCATAAGGCGCTGGCAGAGGAGGAAAAAAAGAGGCTAAAAGAACTCCATTTTATGAGATGTCCCAAATGCGGGATGGAGTTAATCGAGATTGACTACAAAGGGATAAAGGTGGATAAATGCTCAGAGTGCGAGGGTATATGGCTGGATGCTGGAGAACTTGAGGCTGTATCAAAGTTAGAGAAATCAGGGATAGATAAATTGTTTAGTGTATTTAAAAAGTAATCACTTTAAAGGATTCAAGGGTTCGAGGGTTCACAAGCGAACAAGCTTTTTAGCTAACAAGCCTGCAAGCTGGAAAGCTCATAAAGACCACTGGACCCCCTGAATCCTAGACCCCTAATTAAGAGGAGTATCATGCGCTGGCATCAGAAGGACATAGAAGAAGTCATTGAACACCTGAAGTCTTCGCCGCAGGGTCTCTCTACGGATGAGGCTAAGAAACGGCTTGAAGAGTACGGCCCGAATGAATTAAAGGAGAAAAAGAAAAAAACCCTTTTCATGATGTTCCTCGACCAGTTCAAGGACTTCATGATCCTTGTGCTTATAGCAGCAGCAGTTGTTTCTGGAGTAGTCGGCGAACCCAAGGATACCATAGCCATCATAGTCATTGTAATACTTAATGCCATTATTGGTTTTGTTCAGGAATACAGGGCAGAGAAGGCGATGGCGGCTCTGAAGATGATGGCTGCACCAACAGCAACTGTTTTAAGGGATGGGATGCCGGCCAATATTCAGGCTTCTGAGCTTGTGCCCGGAGATATAGTCCTCCTTGAGGCAGGAAGGGTTGTTCCCGCAGACATTAGGCTTATAGAGGTTGCCCAACTTAAGGTTGAGGAGGCTCCGCTTACAGGAGAATCTGTACCTGTCGAGAAACATATCAAGGCACTTCATGATGAGATGATGCCTCTCGGAGACAGGAAAAACATGGCCTATAAAGGCACTGCTGTCCCTTATGGTCGCGGCACTGGGGTTGTTGTTTCCACAGGGATGGACACAGAACTCGGGAAGATTGCGACAATGCTTCAGGAGGAAGAAGAGGTTAAAACCCCTCTTCAGAAGAGGCTTACAAAGTTTGGACAGAGACTTGCTATTGCTGTCCTTGCCATATGTGCCATAGTCTTTGGTATCGGCCTGCTCAGAGGAGAACCGCCAGCTTTAATGTTCCTTACAGCTATTAGCCTTGCGGTTGCTGCAATACCAGAGGCACTTCCGGCTGTTATTACAATCTCCCTTGCCCTTGGCGCAAAGAAGATGGTCAAACAGAATGCCCTGATAAGAAAGCTTCCGGCAGTCGAAACCCTCGGTTCTGTTACCTATATATGCTCTGATAAAACAGGTACACTCACGCTGAACAGGATGACGGTGGAGGAGATATATGTTGATGGAAGATTAGTTACGAGTAACGAGTTACGAGTTACGAGTGAAAAAGATGTTGGTGAACTTGTTACTCCTCACTCGTCACTCATCACTCTTATAAAGGCTATGGCGCTTAACAATGATGTTGCGGTGGATAAAGATGGCAAGATTATTGGCGATCCCACAGAAATAGCCCTCTATATGGCTTCTGAGGAGGCGGGCATTAGGAAGCACCACCTCCTCGTAGGGCATCCTCGATTAGCTGAAATCCCTTTTGACTCAGACAGAAAATGCATGACGACTTTTCACAGAGACCCAGAAGGTGGAATTATATCTTTCTCCAAAGGGGCCATTGAAGTCTTGATAGATAAATCCACTGGCATGTTAACAACCGGGGGCATAAAGGATATAGACGAAAAAGAGATTCGCCATGTAAATGAAAGGATGGCTGCTGATGGGCTGCGTGTGCTTGGAATTGCTATGAGGAGATGGGATGACCTGCCTGCAAATATGTCCCCTGAGAATGTTGAGACAGAACTTACAATTTTGGGGCTTGTTGGGATAATGGACCCACCGAGGGAAGAGGCAAGGGAGGCTGTAGCCCTTTGCAAATCGGCTGGTATAAGGCCTGTGATGATTACAGGAGACCATCCCATAACAGCAAGGGCAATCGCAAAGAGGCTTGGCATAATAGACGGTAGCCATGGGATTGTCACAGGCAGAGAACTTGAGAAGCTACCGATTGAAGAGTTTGAAAAGAGAGTCGAAGACATAAGAGTGTATGCAAGGGTAGCACCTGAGCAGAAGCTCAAGATTGTGAAGGCACTCCAGGATAAAGGACAGTTTGTTGCCATGACAGGAGATGGTGTAAATGATGCCCCTGCCTTAAAGAGAGCTGATATAGGCATTGCTATGGGCATAACAGGCACTGATGTCTCAAAAGAGGCATCGCATATGATACTCGTTGATGATAACTTTGCAACAATAGTCAAGGCAGTGAAGGAGGGAAGGAGGATATTTGACAACATACGCAAGTTCATAAAGTATACAATGACAAGCAACTCAGGCGAAATCTGGACGATATTCCTTGCACCCTTTCTCGGACTCCCTATCCCGCTTTTACCAATACACATCCTCTGGATTAACCTTGTTACAGACGGCCTTCCAGGGCTGGCCCTTGCTGCTGAACCGACAGAAAAAGGCATTATGCAGAGACCTCCGAGGCACCCTCAGGAAAGCATATTTGCACACGGACTTGGAACCCATATCATATGGGTGGGCCTCCTTATGGGCGCTGCCTCACTTTTTACGCAGGCATGGTCAATTAAGACAGGCCATGCACACTGGCAGACCATGGTTTTCACTGTATTGTGTCTCAGCCAGATGGGTCATGTACTTGCAATACGGTCTGAAAGTGAATCTCTTTTTACCCAGGGCCTTCTCACTAATAGGCCGCTGGTTGGTGCTTTTGTTCTCACCTTCGCCTTGCAGATGGCAACAATATACGTGCCATTTCTAAATCCCATATTTAAGACAGAGCCTTTGAGCATTGGCGAGCTTGTTTTTACGCTTGTCCTGTCGTCTGTGGTATTTTTTGCTGTGGAAATAGAGAAATTGTGGAAGAGGAGAAATATAAAAACAGGTTGGGGTTTAGGTTAAGGTAAAGAGAAGGCAACCCAAAAACAGAGGTAGGAGGCAGGCATAGCAGGGTTCACCCCGCACTACATCCGTAGTGCGGGGTTCATAATTTTTAGAATCG
>DYHX01000101.1 GCA_020723925.1 Nitrospira japonica
TATCTTGAAAAAGAAATAGGCCAAAAAGTAACGCTTGTTGTGCCAAAGGACTTTGATGCCTTTACCAAAATGGCGGTTGCAGGGGAATTTGACCTCGGTTACGCCAATCCCTTTATCTATGTTCTTATCAAGAAGGATGTGCTGGCTGCGGAACCCCTCGCCCTTGCAGCAGAACCTAAAATCGGGACAAAGATCAGAGGGATTCTGTTCGTGAGAAAGGATAAACCTATAAAGGATATAAAGGATTTAAGGGGCAAAAAGATTGCCTTTATGGACCCTGGCTCTGCTGGAGCCTATCTTGTGCAGATGCTCATGCTCAAAGAAGCAGGCATCAGTAAAGCAGAAATTATGCCGGTATTTGTTAAAAAGCCGGGTCCTGTTGCTGATGCAGTATTATTCGACAAGGCAGATGCAGGCGGCATAAGGGAAGATGACCTTGAGAAGGTCCCGAATAATGCAGAATTTCGAGTTATAGGAACAAGCGCATGGATTCCAAATTTCCCTTTATTCACAACAAAAAAGGCAGACAAGGCGGTTACAGCCAAAGTCAGAGATGCCCTCTTGAAACTTAAGCCAGGTGCTGCAAAAACATTCCCGGTATTAGGCCCAGCAAAGATTGAAGGATTTGTTCCAACAACTGATAAGGACTTTGACCTTTTGAGGGAGGCTGCCAGAGCAGCAGGGGCATATTAAATAATATCCTGGCGATGACATTTCCTCATGTCATCGCCCTCTTATATGGACAAAGTTATGAGATAGAGTTAAATTAAATATATGAATTGCGGAGCAAAAGATGTAAAAATATTAACTCGCAGTTAATTTATGGAAAAACGCTGGTATTTAAGTGCTGTAGACATTATCGATGAATTGTCAGAAGACGAAAGATCATTTTTTTACCAAAAATCACACAGAAAAAAATATTCCAAAAATACTGTTATCTTCTCTCCAGGCGACCAGGGCAATTTAATTTATTATGTTTTAAGCGGCAGGGTTAAAATTTATAACCTATCTGAGTGTGGGAAGGAGATTATATACTGGTTCTGTCAACCAAAGGACTTTTTTGGCCTTGCAGAGGTTTGCGGCGGTGAGATGAGGACTGTCTTCGCAGAGGCAGTGGAGGATACCGAGATCTTGTGCATAAATAGAACGAATTTTGAAGAACTAATCAGCAGAAGCCCTAAGATAGCCGTCTTTATTATGAGGATACTCGGCAGTAGAATAAGGCAGGCACATGAGACCATAAAGGAGCTTATTATATGCGATGTGCACACCCGATTGGCCCAACTCCTCATCAAACTCGGCCAGATATGCGGCTGTTCTCATAATGGGGTTATTACCATAGAGAAAAAGTTTACCCATCAGGAGATGGCAAACATGATAGGAGCTACAAGGACAACCGTGACAGAGGTAATGAACGAGTTCAGAAGGAATGGACTCATTGAGTGTGATGGCAGCAGAATCACCATTCTCGATTATGCAAGGCTTGTCAAACTTATAGATTCTTCTGACTGATATTTTTAAATTCCCTCTTTATAGTTCACACACCGAAGCACCTTTGTCGGATTTCTTGAAAAATCAATCATTGTCGTCCAGCAAACATAATTAAAGTTTTTTAGATTGTAGTATAGATTCAAGAATACTTTAAAGGAGGTTAAGGACAATGAAGAAGAGTCTCCCAAAAACTATCAAGGACGTTGAAGAGGTGAGGATAGAGACTGATCTCCTCATCATTGGCGGAGGCAACTCAGGGTGTTTTGTTGCAATCGAGGCAAAGGAGAAGAATCCAAACCTCAATGTAACTATCATGGAGAAAGCACATATTGACAGAAGTGGCGCATTAGCTGCCGGCATGGATGCTATTAATACTTATATCGGAGAAGGGGAAACACCTGAAACGATTGTTGCATGGAGTCGGGCGCAGGTAGGCGGTGGGCCTCTTAGAGAGGATCTCGCTCTGAGCAACGCTAAGATCCTCAATGAATGTGTGGAGTCTTTAGAAAAATGGGGAGTGCCTTTCAAAAAGGATGAGAAGGGAAGGTACAAAAAAAGAGGAAGATTCGACATCTCAATCCACGGAGAACAACTGAAGCCGGTTATTGCTGAGAAGACCAAGAGTTATAATCCGCGGATTTTGAACAGAGTGGCTGCAACCAATCTTATTAAAGAAGGAGACAGGGTTGTCGGCGCAATGGGTTTCGGTATCAGGGACGGTAAATTCTATGTGATAAAGGCCAAGGCTACTGTTGTGTCAACCGGGGGTGCAGCTGGTCTCTATCGCTCAGCAACCAACGACGGTACCACCTCGCATCATCAGATGTGGATGTGTCCCTTTAATGTAGGTACGGGATATGCCATGGGGGTGAGGGCCGGAGCAGAATTCACGCTTATGGAACAGAGGTGGTGCGCGGCAAGGGTAAAGGACTTTACAGGACCGGTGGATACCATATCTGTAGGGTACAAGGCGCGAATGATTAACAGCAAAGGGGAATTGATTCTTCAGGAAAGATATGCCCATTTAGGAGGAGATAAGTCGCCTCGCTATATAAGGGCGAACGCACCCATGATGGAATGGAGCGATGGAAGGGGACCAACCTATGTGGATACCCGGCATCTTTCTCCTGAGCAGGTCAAGGATCTGAAGATAGACTACCTTAATGAGCGGCCGACCTATGTACTCTTTTTAGCGGCAAGGGGGCAGGACCCTGCTAAAGAGCCGTTAGAAATATATGGAAGCGACCCTTACATTGTCGGAGGCCATACAGCAAGCGGCTATTGGGTTGATATTGACAGAATGGCTACTATTCCCGGGCTTTTTGCCGCGGGTGAGTGTGCAGGGGGAATGCCTAACAAGTTCGTTGGTGGATGCGCTGCCGAAGGAGTTCTTGCAGCAAGAGGGGCATTAAAGTATATCTCAAGCGTTGAACATAGTGATCTCGATGAGAATCAAGTGTCAGCAGAAAAGGAGAGAGTATTCTCTCCACTCTTTAGAGGGTTGGGACTGGAAGCCAAATACAACATACCCGCCGGGCAGGACCCCCGCTGGCAATATGACGGTGTAACCCCTGAGGAGATGGAGGAGAGGTTTCAAAGGCTTATGGACGAATACGCAGGCGGCGTAGGCCAATTTTTCAAATTTAACGAGGAGCAGCTTAACTATGCACTTAAGCATATCAAGATGATGAGAGATCAAGTTAATAGACTTTTTGCGACTGACTTGCATGATCTCGTATTAGTCCATGATGTTATTGACCGTCTTGATGTTGCGGAAGTGGTAGCGATGCATTTGAGAGAGAGGAGGGAGACAAGATGGCCCGGCTGGCAGACCAGGACAGATTATCCTGATGTGGACCCTAATCTCGACTGCTTTATCAACTCAAGGAAAAATCTCAAGACAGGGGAGATAGAGATGATTAAAAGGCCGTATGAACAAATACTCTTAGGAGACAGGACAAAGGCCCCTTCTCCCATACCGCTCTCTGCTGAAAAGGCATAAGTATGAATATCAAAATAAAGGAGGATTAATCTATGCCGCCCTATGTAGTAAAGGATAAGTGTGATGGATGCAAGGGAAAAGAGGAACCACTGTGTGAACAGATATGTATCGGTGACCTTATGACATTAGACCCTGGTACAGGAAAGGCATACTGCAGGTCTTTGAGGGACTGCTGGGACTGCATGTCGTGCACAAAGATATGTCCTAAGGGAGCCATTGAACAGAGGATACCATATCAGCTCGGATACCACGGTGCAAAGCTGATTCCAATGATGGGCACTGACTCCATAACATGGACATGTGTTGATATTAACGGCAAGGTAGAGCGATTCACATATCGCACGAGAAACAAAAAATAAAGGAAATATCAGGAATGGGCAACGACGTAAAGATAGGAATTTACCTGTGCACATGTAATGGAGAAATTGAGAAGGTCATTGATGTTGACTCATTGGCAAAGGAGGCATCCGGTTGGCCAGGGATAACTACTGTCCACAAAGATGCCTTCTTATGCTCAGAAGATGGGATACGCAAAATCAGGGAAGATGTTGAAAGATTCGGGCTTGAAAGAGTGCTGATAGCTGCCTGTTCTCCTTTCTTTAAGATAGAAGAATTTTCTGACCTCGGTATAAATAAATACCTCATTGAGCGTGTGAATATAAGAGAACAATGCAGCCGGGTTCACCGTAATGACCCTGAGAATGCTACTAAAAAGGCTAAAGCCATGCTGAAGGTCTTCCTTGAAAAAGTAAGATATTCAAAACCGCTTGAGCCTTTAAAACTTCCTGTCCTGAAGAGTGCTCTGGTGATTGGTGGAGGTGTGGCTGGAATAAATGCCTCAATTGATATCGGAGGGACGAATAATGAGGTATGTCTCATTGAAAAGAATCCGTTTCTTGGTGGAAAGGTAGCAGGGTTACATAGGTATTTCCCGCGGATGTGTCCGCCATCCTGCGGCCTGGAAATTATGTTTTCAAAAATAAAAAGTAATCCCAATGTCCATGTTTTAACCTCCTCTGAGATAGATACCATTAGCGGTTCTCCTGGCAATTTCGAGGTACTGATAAATACATCTCCGAGATATATTGATGGGGATAAATGTACATTGTGTGGGAAATGTTTTGAGATATGTCCACAAAATGCAATCATTTATCCAGAAGGTTTTTCTTATCCGGATATTCCTGAAATCCGCAGGGAACTTTGTGATGCAGGTTGTAAAAAATGTGCTGAAATCTGTCCTGTGAGTGCGATAGACCTTGAAGAAGAGGAAAAGGTAAATAATGTCAAAGCCGGTGCCATTATCTTTGCAACAGGATGGGAGCCTTTTGATCCAGCGCCTATTACAGAGCTCGGATATGGAAGACTTGAAAATGTTGTTACGAACATGGAGTTTGAAAGGATTGCAAAAAAACAAAAAACATTTTTTGATGAGCCTAAAAAGGTGGCCTTCATCCAGTGTGTCGGAAGCCGGGATGAACGGTATCTTCCCTACTGCTCCGATGTATGCTGCATGGTGAGCATCAAACAGGCGCTGTTCATTAAAGAGGCGAACCCTGAATCAGAGGTATATATATTTTATAACGACATCAGGACTCCGGGAGAATATGAGGAATTGTATCAGAAGGCACGACAGTCCGGCGTTATATTTATAAAAGGAACTCCCTCGGAGTTGAAACAGGGCGAACCCAAAAAAATAAACTTTTCTGTCTTTGATACTGTAGCAGGAGAAAGGCTTGACATAACATCTGATATGGTAGTTCTTGCAACAGGTATGAAGCCTTCGCAGGGGAATATTGACTTAAAAGACAAAATCGGTATCGTCTTAAACAAAAATAATTTCATGGAGTCCCATCTCCAGTGCTATCCGCAGGATACCCAGAGGGAGGGAATTTTCAGTTCAGGCTGCTGCAGAGCACCAATGGATGTCTCCAGGTCGATTGAGAGCGCAGGGACTGCAGCAGTTAAGGCACTTCAGTTTTTCAATAATGAGATAGAGATAACACCAGACTATCCTGTAGTGAATACATTGAAATGCGATGTCTGTAAACGCTGTATTGAGGAATGCCCGTTTAAGGCATATTCCTTTGATGAGAAGGGATTCCCAAAATCTGACATGATGAAATGCCGCAGATGCGGGGTGTGTATGGGGGGCTGTCCTCTTGCTGCTATCTCACTTGGAGGACTTTCTATAGAACAGCTCTCGGAGATGCTTGATGCCTTTGACGGGTCAT
>DYHX01000102.1 GCA_020723925.1 Nitrospira japonica
CACACCAACGTGGTGTGGGGTTCACCATATCTGCATCTTTCAATTGCATTATTTGAGTTAAAGGATGAAAACAAGGCCGTTTCACTCATATCTCAATGCAATTATCGGGTCATAGAGGGATGCCTTCCTCGCTGGATAGACCCCGAAGAAGACACCGACAGCCGCAGAGAAGAAGAATGCAAGTATAACTGACCACCATGCAAGGTGTGTTGGCAGGAAATCTACAAAATAAGGGAGACCTAATGATAGTGCTCCAGCCAGTAGGACACCACCTATACCGCCTATAAGGCTTAGTGCCACTGACTCTGAAAGAAACTGCAGGAGTATATCCCTGTTCTTTGCACCAAGGGCCTTCCTTATACCAATCTCCCTCGTCCTCTCCCTGACAGATACAAGCATTATGTTCATTATCCCTATGCCGCCAACGACAAGGGATATTGCTGCGATACCTGCAAGGACAGCAGTCATTATATTCAGAATCTTACCCATAACAGCAAGCATCTCATCCTGACTAAGGACTGTGAAATCTTCTTTACCAGCGTGTCTCCTTATGAGAATCTCCTTTATCTCCTTCTTTACCTCATCTATCAAATTAGCACTCCTGACCTTTACCGTTATACTGAAAAGCCTGTCTGTATCAAATAACTCTCTTGCAGTTGTGGTGGGTATAAAGACCACATCATCTATATCAAACCCAAGGGCGACACCTTTTGGCTGCATCACACCTATAACCCTGTACTTAACATCCCCAATCGTGACAGGAGCGCCAATGGGGTTTGCATCTCCTAATATCTCTCTTTTTACTGTCCTCCCCAGGACGCATACCCAACGCCGAACATTGTAAGAAAGGACCTTATTTTATTGCTCAGAAGGGAATCTCTTGAAACCCTGAATATCTCAATAACATCCATAGTCTTACCTTATTTAACCAATTGGCAACGCCCTTATTCTGATTCGTTTGTCCTCAAAAACTACAATGCTTCCCGATATCAAGGCATTTTTTATTTCTGGAATATTTGATATTAATAAAGAAAGTTGTGATTTAGGCCGTTTATCTGTGCACCTAAAGAGTATTACAGACGGCTTTGAATACTGCCTCAGAGCAAGTAATGTCCCAAAGTCAGTATCAGCGGATACAATTATTTGATCATTTTGTGAAGCGTATTCAAAGATAACAATATCAGAAGCGGAATGCATACCAATATCTCTGACATGTATAGCTTCAAAACCCGCTTCTTTTAGACCTTTTGCAATTATAGGGGAAAGGGCGTTATCTATCAGAAACTTCATGCAGTAACAAGCGGTATCTGTCTTTCCTTTACAGCTTCTGCTGCATATAGCAATGCCTCACGAATATCCTCTGGTTCGAGATCGGGATATGCTTCCAGAATCTCTTTTTCAGCCATTCCATTAGCTACCATGCCAACAATCGTGGCTACTGGTATTCGTAAACCTCTTATACAGGGTGCCCCCCCCATCTTGTCATGCTCTATGGTAATACGTGTAAATTTCATAACTATTTCCTCCTGCAAAACTGTCTTAAACGATTACACACTTTATTATATCAGAGATTTTCGGATATGATAAATTATCAAGTCCTCAATAGCATCCACTATAACATACTCCGTCTTTTATGGTGATTATCCTTCCTGCCTGCTCAGCGATCTCTCTCTCATGGGTCACAATTAAAATCGTAACGCCTTCTTTATTTAAGTTCTTGAATATCTCCATTATCTCTTTGCCTGAGCGACTGTCAAGGTTGCCTGTTGGCTCATCTGCAAGGATTACCGCCGGATTATTGACAAGTGCCCTGGCAATAGCGACCCGTTGCTGTTCGCCTCCGGACAATTCGCTCGGATGGTGTTCAGCCCTGTGAGAAAGATTGACCCTCTCAAGAAGTTCCATCGCCCTCTGTTTCCTCTCCTTTGCGTCAACACCGCTATAAACAAGCGGGAGCTCAACATTCTTCCATGCAGGAAACCTCGGAAGCAGGTTAAACCTCTGGAACACAAAACCAAACTTCCTGTTCCTTATCTCGACAAGCTCATTGTCTGTCTTCTTGCTTACGTCTATATCCATGAGCAGGTATATCCCTGTGGTCGGTCTGTCCAGGCAGCCGATGATATTCAGGAGTGTGGACTTGCCCGAGCCTGATGGCCCCATTATCGCCATGAACTCTCCATCATTGACTTCCATGTTTATCCCCTTCAGCACCTCGACTGTTATCTTCGGGAGGATATAGGATTTTCTTATGTCCCTGAGCTCGATCATTAACCTCGTAATGGGTTTATATCATAACATCGCTAAGTAAATTTTATATCGCCTTTTCCCCTTCCAAAAACTTTTGGAAGGGGAAAAGGCGATGAAGAATCAAGCGGTTTTTCTTTTAATGCTAGGAAAAGACCTAAAAAACCTTTTCCTGTAAAACCGAAAAATAAAGTCTCGCGTGTAAGTATAGAGACCGTATATGCAAGGTCATCCAGTTTATTTCTAAGAGCATCATATGTATTTTCTTCCAGATCGTAAAGTTCGAGAATGTCTATAATATCATCCAATTCTCCTGTGTCATAGGATTCCAGTAAAATACTTTCATCTCCATTGCCGTTCTTCCTCTGTTTTGCATTCTTGATCTGATATTTAAGCCGCTCCAGACAGAGTCCGTATATCTTTGCTGCATCATCCATATTCTTTCTCCTCCCAAATTTAATTAACAAATATGTTTGCAAACCGCATGCCATGCGAAATTACAGGATAAAATGGCTCTATCTTTAAATATGTTGATTAAAAAATAATCATCATGTATAATTAGTATATAAAGAACTTATCTCATGAAGAAAATCGTTTTGCTCACAAAAAATGTTTATCTAAAAAAGGAACTGTCGGATGTTCTGCAGAGGGATTATGTGCTTGAGACAGATATCAAAACGCCCAAAAACAATATCATCTTCTTTGACATCGATACAATAAGAGCGAGCCTTATAAGAGAACTAAGCGATAATAATCTTGTAATCGCGGTCACACAGCAGAAGAGAACACAACCAGTTATGGAAGCTGCAACTTTTGGTGCATATGAGACGGTTCACCATCCTTTAAAAGACGCTGGGATATCCCGAATCCTTCAGGAGCTGATTGATCTTAATATCGAGATAAAACATTCTATATCTATCACCAGCCCTCCTCCTACCCCAACCTGTGCAATCGTCGGACATTCACCTGTTATCATGGACACTTGTAAAAAGCTTGCCCGATTATCTCAGGTAGAGGTTCCTGTTCTTATCACAGGAGAAACGGGCACAGGGAAAGAACTTGTTGCTGAATCCATTGCACAGCTTTCCTCTCGCTTTGGAAAGCCTTTTGTAGTAGTTAATTGTGCTGCTGTGCCTGAAACGCTCCTTGAATCAGAACTCTTTGGATTTGAGAAAGGATCTTTCACGGGTGCGGTCGCTGCTAAGGAGGGAATACTTAAGATTGCTGATGAGGGATGCGTATTTTTTGACGAAGTTGGAGAACTACCCCTATCGTTGCAGAGCAAACTCCTCCGTTTCCTCCAAACCCAGACTTTCTATCCGCTGGGGAGCACAAAAGAGGTTCAGGTGAATGTGCGTGTAATTTCTGCCACTAACAGGGATCTATCAGCCATGGTTAAAGAAGGAAAATTCAGGGAAGACTTATACCACAGACTAAGGGTCACTACAATACATCTACCTCTTTTGCGTGAGCGAAAAGAAGATATACTCCCCCTTGTCCAATTTTTCGTCAACCGTTACCGGCATACAGCCCCAAGGCAGATTAAAGGCATCACAAAGACATTTTTAAAAAAATTGGTTTCTTATGACTGGCCTGGAAATATCCGTGAGCTTGAAAACTCAATACGCTCTGCTATTGCTCTAAGTAAAACACACTACCTTACAACATATGAACTGAAAGAACTCGGATGCCGCCCCTTGTCTGGTAGCAAGCCTGCTTTTCAGGAAACAATTGCCTCTGCGATAATCCCTTTCTTAAAGGATGCCATCAAAAGAAAAGAGAAAAATATCTATGAAAAGATTCACAATGAAGTGGACAAACCTCTTTTTGATTACGTCCTATCCTATGTAAAAGAAAACCAATCCGAGGCTGCACGCATCCTCGGAATAAACCGCTTGACCCTAAGGAAAAAATTAAACTATTAATAAGTCATATTGAAAGCTTTCAGGAATTCCTTAATTTTGCATTTGATTTTTGCATTTTGAATTTCCATTTGCGCATCACTCCTCACGATTTGTGACAGTTATCCTTGAGCCATCACTGAGACCTGGCACATCCGGATTGATTACCACTTCATCCCCTTCTTTTATACCAGAGATTATCTCTGTAAATGCCCAGTTAAAAAGACCCGTCTTCACAGAGGCAAGCCTTGCCTTAAACCCTTTCTTTATATACACAAATTTTTTACCGCCTTTCTCAATTACAGCCTGTGACGGAATTATGAGGGTATCTTTTACACTGTCAACAACTATCTCTGTATCTGCAGACATCCCCGGCTTTATAACCACGCCCTTTTCTTTGAATCTCGTCCTCGCCTCGAATGTCCTCGTCTCCTGCTTCCCGCCAAGGACAACTGGGGATATCATATAGACCTCGCCTTTAAATATCTTGCCGGGATATGCATCCATTGATATGTGAACCTCCTGCCCCACCTTAACCTTTGCAACATCAGCTTCGTCAATGAACGCCTCTATGTATAGAGATTCTGTCGAGACAGCAGCTGCCACAAGGCTTCCCTTTGAAACAGTCTCGCCCATTTTTACAGGCCTTGATATTATCACACCTGAAATTGGTGACTTTATGAACGAATAATCATAATTCAGCTTTGCAATCGAGAGAGAGAGCTGCACCTCTCTCACAGTTGCCTCCACAGCCTTTATCTCTTCTGCCTTTGCCTTCAACTGCTCCCTCCCTGCCATGGCAGACTCAAGGCTTGCCCTTGCCACATCATATTCCCTCTGGACAGAATCGACCTCCATCTGTGATAGATATCCTTTATCTTTTAACTCTTTTAATCTCTTTAATCTATTTTCTGCCTCATATAGATTTGCCTTTGCTTTATCGATATTCGTCTCAACCTCTACCTTAAGGGGATTGAATGCAGCCCTCAATTCATCAAGCCTCGCCTGTGCCCTCTGCAATGATGCCTGGGCAATCTGGAGATTCAAATATGCCTCCTCAGGGTCAAGCTCTGCAATGACTGCACCTGCCTTGACAGTATCACCCTCGTCAACAAGCAGCCTTGAAATCCTTCCAACTCTCTGTGCTGTGATCTTTACCTCATTGTTTGGTTTTATCGTGCCGGTGGAAGTTGCTGTCACAGTTATTGTAAGCTCCTGCCTCTTTACAGGCGTTATCTTGACCTCAACTGCGCTGAAGGTCTTTTTGAGGACAAAGAATGAGATTAAAAGGGCTATCACTACAATGAACCAGAAGCCCAATCTTCTATAAGAAACCATCAACCTTCTCCTATAAATAAGCCTTTTAAAAAGGTTAACACATTATAATATATATCATGCTCTCTGAGGATTTTAAAGAAATAACATATGCTGTTATAGAGAATCATCACCTGTCACCATTTAAAAATTACAAATTCTAAGCTCCAGATTCCAAATTTGTAATTTGAGTCCTTAAAATAGATATAGGAAAGGCTGTCTCATAATTTTTATAATCGACAGAT
>DYHX01000103.1 GCA_020723925.1 Nitrospira japonica
GCCTTTATTGCTTCAGTGGGATTATCTGGAATCGCGGTTATGTGCATTATCCTGTACTCAGCACGGGATTTATCGCCTGTCACAGCAGCCCTTGCACGCTCAAGGGTCTTCTGCCTTTCCGTCTCATAGACTGCCTTTGCAACCTCAATCGAGCTGTCAAGAGGCTGTCTGAACTGCGGAGTAAACCATCTGTCTATATAATTCGTGACAAGCCCGCTTGCCACGAGAAATAGAAGGACTGCAGGGATGGATGTGAGGATAACAAACACGACAACAAGCTTTGTCTTGAATTTATACCCGAGGACCTTTTGCTTCCTCTCAAGGTAGAGCTTGGCAAGGCTCTTCCCAACAAAGAACATCAAGGTGAGAAGGGCAAGGATATTAAGGTTAAGGAGAATAAGAAGGATACCCCTTGTAATGACAGGCACTGTCTCGAGCCTCATGTAGTGGAGTTCGACTGCAGATGCGATGATTATGAACAGGGGAAGACCAAAAAATATGAGGCCAGGTTTCAGGTTCCTCATCTAACATGCCTCACTGGAAAGTTCGGTGAATCCTTTACTATCTTAAACTCCTTTTCGGGTACAAAGAAGAACAGATAACCAATGATGGGTGGAAGTTTTCTCAGTCTGGACTCAACTGTTACCTTGACGAAATAATCACCAGCGTCGAGTTCCTTTATATTCGTGAGTTTCAGGTCATTGATGTTCAGCACCCACCTCAACATGGATTCAAATTCGTTAAACCGCTTTTCAATAAGGAAAACCCCGTCAAGGGATGTTGCCACATGTTCCTTCTTAACAGGGTCGCTTTTCAGGGTTCTTACAAATGTCTTTCCCAGAACAAACTCATCAGGCCACATCTTCCACACCCTGAATAGGTCTATATAGAATGTGACTTCCTTTGATATGCCGTTTTTTAAATCATTTATCTGTTTTTCATCAAGTGATAGGGCTGTTGTTACATATATCTCATTATTCACAACCCTCGTTTCAGGGCCGATTATCTCTACACCGCTAACTTGAAGAGGCAGGAGCAGCGTAAAAAATAAGGGGAAAAATAAAAACAGTTTTGTCATTTAAGGCTTGACATCTCCAGAAAAATTTATTTTCATTATAGCATACCAACAAATACAGCAGTCAGTAGTCAGTAGTTAAGGCTTGGGTAGAGGCGACTTTATTCGCCCATTTAATATAAATTAACCGTTGGGAGGCTAAATCCTCCCCTACCCAGTTTTTTACAACAATTCGTCATGAGACTTACTTTTGAAAGAAGGAGGATTTATGGAGTTTAAAGCTGTAAAGATAGATATCCCTGAAGGTTGCAATCTAATACTCGGGCAGACCCACTTCATAAAGACAGCAGAGGATCTGTATGAGATAATAGCAACATCTGTTCCTCAAGCTAAGTTTGGCATCGCATTCACAGAGGCATCAGGCCCGTGTCTGATAAGAACCGAAGGCAATGACAGCGAACTTATTGATGTGTGCGCGAGGAACCTTCAGGAGATAGGTGCAGGCCATGTATTCTGCATCCTGCTGAAAAATGCATATCCTATAAATGTGCTCACCCAGATAAAAACCTGCCCTGAGGTATGCATGGTTTTCTGCGCCACTGCAAACCCCCTTGAGGTTATTGTTGCAACCACAACTCAGGGGAGTGGTGTTATGGGTGTGGTTGACGGCTTTTCACCAAAGGGCGTAGAGAGGCCTGAGGACAAGGCGCATAGGAAGGAGTTTCTGAGGAAGATTGGATATAAACTGTAATAAAGAGAGGACAGAATACAGAACCCATACTAAATATGTTCTGATATAAATGGAGATGATAGATGATACCAGAACTGAAATACGATGAGAAGGGGCTTATCCCTGCAATTATTCAGGATATTGAAAATGGTGAAGTCCTGATGATGGCTTATATGGACAGGACCGCTCTTGAGAAAACCATAGAGACAGGATACACACATTTCTGGTCGCGTTCAATGCAGAAGTACTGGATGAAGGGTGAGACATCAGGCCATGTGCAGGAAGTGAATGAGATACTATATGACTGCGATGAGGATACCTTGCTGATAAAGGTGACCCAGATAGGCGCTGGTGCATGCCACACAGGGCGCAGGTCATGTTTTTTTAGAAATATCGAAGGAAAAGAGATGGCAGAGAAGGTATTTTCTGCAGAGGATGTATATAAAAAATTAATACTCGAGGCAATCTATGATGTCATAATCGACAGAAAGAATAATCCAAAGGAAGATTCTTATGTCTCATCTTTATTTAGAAAAGGGAAGGATGAGATACTTAAAAAAATAGGTGAAGAGTCTGTGGAGGTCGTTGTTGCATCAAAGGGCCAGGGCAGAGAGCAGATAGTATATGAGCTTGCGGATTTATGGTTTCACAGCCTTGTATTGATGGCAGAGGAGGGGATAGAGATTGATGATATATACAATGAATTGCAGCGCAGGTTCGGAAAATCAGGGCTGCGGAAATGAGCGACTGTATATTTTGTAAGATTGCTCAAAAGAAGGTTCCTGCAAAGATAATATATGAGGACGAACTTGCAATCGCACTCGAGGACATAAGTCCACAGGCACCAGTTCATACGCTTGTTATACCCAAAAAGCATATCCCAACATCCCTTGATATAAGAGAAGAAGACAATGCCCTGCTTGGACATTTATTTCAGATCGCAAACAGGATTGCATGTGAAAAAGGTATTGCAAAGCGAGGTTTCAGGCTTGTGATGAACTGCAACCCTGAGTCAGGACAGGCAGTCTACCATATCCACCTTCATATTCTCGGTGGCCGGCAGATGCACTGGCCGCCAGGGTAAGGGGGGTGGTGCCGAAGGCGGGACTCGAACCCGCATGGGTTACCCCACACGCCCCTCAAACGTGCGTGTCTACCAAGTTCCACCACTTCGGCATAGTTTAAATGATACTATAAAAATCTTGATGTTTTCAAGCCTTATGGTAAAGCTTATCTATTGCAGTTATTTGAAGTTTTTACCTGCTGCATTTTAAAATTCGTTATGGATAACTTTAGAATCTCAACATCCTTCGCCCCAAAGGGTGACCAGCCAAAGGCTATAAAAGAACTGACTAAGGGCATAGAGAAGGGCATGAAGCATCAGGTCTTGCTGGGTGTTACAGGTTCAGGAAAGACCTTTACCATTGCCAATGTCATTGCCAACATAAGCAGGCCGACCCTTGTTATCGCACATAACAAGACACTTGCTGCACAGCTTTATGGCGAGTTCAAGGAGCTATTCCCTGAAAATGCTGTGGAATTTTTTGTTAGTTACTATGACTACTACCAGCCAGAGGCTTATATCCCAACAACCGATACCTACATAGAAAAGGATGCCCTTATTAATGATGATATAGACAGGCTCAGACATTCTGCAACAAGGGCTGTTCTTGAGCGGAGAGATACAATTGTTGTTGCATCTGTCTCATGCATCTATGGTATAGGTTCTCCGCAGGACTATATGGACATGCATCTATTTATAGAAGAGGGGATGCATACAGAGCGAGATGAGATATTGAGAAGACTTGTTGAGATGCAGTACAACCGTTCTGATGTTGAGTTTAAGAGGGGCGTGTTCAGGGTGAGAGGCGATATTGTAGAGGTCTATCCATCTTTCTCTCTTGATAAGGGTATCAGGATAGAGTTCTTTGGAGATGACATAGACGCAATTCACGAGTTCGACCCACTGACAGGTGAAGGGTTAAGAAGGCTTGAAAAGTTCGCCCTTTTCCCTAACAGCCACTGGATCACTCCAAAGGAGAGGCTTGAGCCGGCACTGAAGAAGATAGAAGATGAGATGAAAGACCATGTTGAATATTTCCTCAAGCAGGGTAAGTCCCTTGAGGCGCAGAGGATTGAGCAAAGGGTAAGGTTTGATTTAGAGATGCTCCGAGAATTCGGCTACTGCCATGGTATTGAGAACTATTCAAGGCATCTGAGTGGTAGGGCGCCTGGCGAACCGCCATACACACTGATAGATTATCTCATAAGCGGGACATCAAATGGCGATTATCTCATGGTAATCGATGAATCCCATGCCACAGTGCCCCAGATAGGGGGGATGTACGCGGGAGACCGTTCAAGGAAACAGACCCTCGTGGATTATGGATTCAGACTGCCCTCTGCCCTTGATAACAGACCATTGAGGTTTGAAGAATTTGAGCGCCGGACAAATCAGGTCATATATGTATCTGCAACGCCTGCAGAATACGAGATCGAGAAATCTGGCGGCGGGGTTGTTGAACAGGTCATAAGACCAACAGGGTTGATAGACCCGAAGCTAAGCATAAAACCTGTATCTGGCCAGATCGAAGACTTGCTCGGGGAGATTAAAAAGAGGGCAGAAAGAGGAGAGCGTGTCCTTGTCACAACATTGACTAAAAAGATGGCAGAGGATTTGACAGACTACTACACTGACCTTGGTGTGAGGGCAAGGTATTTACATTCTGATATAGAAACACTCGAGCGAGTCGAGATATTGAGAGATTTGCGTTTAGGCAATTTTGATGTACTGGTAGGCGTAAATCTCTTAAGGGAAGGGCTTGATCTACCAGAGGTCTCCTTAGTCGCGATTCTTGATGCTGACAGGGAAGGTTTTTTACGATCTGAACGTTCTTTGATACAGACTTCAGGCCGTGCTGCGAGGAATGTGAATGGTGAGGTCATTTTGTATGCAGATACAATAACAGGCTCGATGCAGAGGGCAATAGATGAGACGAACCGTAGAAGAAGGATTCAGGAGGAATATAACAAAAAAATGAAGATTACCCCTGAGACTGTTAAGAGCAATATCAAGGATATTTTAAGTTCGATATACGAGTCTGACTACTGGACAGTACCTGCTGTTGCGGAGGGGAAGGCTGAGTATGGTTATGGTGATGAAACCCTGAAGAGACTTGAGGATGAGATGAAGGAGGCTGCACAGAAGCTCGAATTCGAAAGGGCAGCGATGATAAGGGACAGGATAAAAGAGATTAAAAGCATAATGTTAGAACGAGGGATTAAAATGTAGAGGCAGACCTCGATTCAAAAGACCGCAATATGTTATCCCTCACGATTTTATCCTCTTTGAAATAGCCTTAAACTCATCTGTGCCTGCAACCTTAAGCAACTGGAATAAGACTGTCTCTGTGCATGTTATTACAGCGCCTGCGTCACGCATGAATTCGATGCCTGTCTTCCAGTTCTCCTTAGCCCTTGAACATACAGCGTCCATTACTATATGGACATTGAAGCCCTCTCTTAAAAGCCCGATGCATGTCTGAAGGACGCATATATGCGTCTCCATTCCTGTGAGAATAATCTTCTTTCTTCCCAATGAGTTCAATGTGTCAAGGAAACCAGGACCCTCACAGCAGTTGAATGTGAGTTTTTCAAGCGGACCATAAAGAAGTAGGGCATTCCTTATCTCTGGCACTGTTGATCCTATACCCTTTGGATACTGCTCCGTGAGCAAAATAGGGATTTTAAGCAGCTTTGCGAGCTCTATGAGATGGAGACAGTTATCAACAACCTTCTGTCTCTCACCCATCACAGAGGCAAGTCTCTCCTGGATGTCTACGATGAGAAGAACAGCATCATTTTTATCTAAAAAAAATTATCCACTAATACCCCCTCATCCACGACACTACAATTTTTAATTTTGCTTTTTG
>DYHX01000104.1 GCA_020723925.1 Nitrospira japonica
GATAGGACATTTCTATTTTGGTATTTTAGGACATTATCATTTTGGTGTTACAGGATAACTTTAGCTATTTCGTTTTTTCTCGATAAAATTAACTCTTTTTGGTTCTCTGGTGTAAAATCTCGAATATAAGAATACCTGCAGCAACAGAAGCATTCAGGGAATTGACTTTTCCTTTCATTGGAAGGCTTATGATAAAATCACAACTTTCTCTCACAGTCTTTCTGAGCCCCTTGCCCTCCGAGCCTATAACAAGCGCAACAGGGATATCAAGGTCTATATCCCATGGTGAAAGTTTTGAGCCTGCTTCGGCACCCACTATTGTTATTCCGCTTTCTTTCATCTCCGAGATTGCATGTTTAATATTTGTAACCATTGATACAGGCACATACTCCACAGCTCCGGCAGATGCCTTTGATGCCTCAGGACCAAGGCCCACTGACCTGTAGGACTGAAGAACAACACCATGAACCCCCGCTGCCTCAGCAGACCTCAAGATCGCACCGAGGTTTCTGGGATCCTCTATGCAATCAAGAACAAGAAGGAGTGGGGTCTCGTTTTTCTTCACTGGGATATTCAGTAACTCTTCTAATCCTATATACGCCTTAGGTGAGACCCTTGCAGCTATCCCCTGATGCCCCTTCGGAAATCTGCTATCAAAGAAATTGCTATCAGCAGTTTTTAGAGGTATACCTCTCTTTTCTGACTCTTCTCTTATGATAGTGGCCTTTTCATGCCTCCCTGAATAAATATAAACAGCCTTTATAGCCCTTCCTCCCCTTATAGCCTCAAGGACAGGATTCAGACCATAAATCCATTCCTCAGCCAACCTTGACTTTCCAGCCTGTCCCGTCTTTTTTATCTTCAAGGATAATCCCTTTTTCTTCGAGTTCTTCTCTTATTTTATCTGCAGTGGACCAGTCTTTCATCATCCTTGCTTCCTGCCGCTCTCTTATCTTATCGAGGATGTCCGCTTCAGAAAGTCCAACCTTTTTTGTTTTCATCAGGGCAATATACCACTCATTTGGCGTCCTATTAAAGATATTCAGAATACCACCAACCTCAGACAAAAGTTCCTTAGTCCTTAAAACCAACTCTTTAGCCTTCTCTCCTGAGGGCTTGCTATCAAGAAATCTATTGGCCTCGCGAATGAGTTCGAATATGTGGCCGAGGGAAAGGGCGGTATTAAAGTCATCGTCCATTGCCTCTTGAAAGTTTGTCTTAAATGAAGAAAGCAGTTCCTCAAGTGCCTTTTCCTCGTTTGATGGCTTAGGGCTGCCAGATTCTTTTCCGAAAAAATCATTAATCCTGGCAACAGTCGTATAGTATCTGTCTATTGAGAGTTCTACCTCTTTTAACTGCTCATCAGAGAATTCAATCGGACTTCTATAATGGGTTGAAAGGAGGAAAAACCTCACCACCTCAGGGTCGTATTTATCAAGAATGTCTTTTATAGTAAAGAAGTTCCCGAGCGACTTGGACATCTTCTCCTTATCAATCGTGATGAAACCATTATGCACCCAGTACTTCACAAAGGGCTTGCCAGTGAATGCCTCTGACTGGGCGATTTCATTTTCGTGATGGGGAAACATTAAATCTGCGCCCCCTCCATGGATATCAAAACTCTCTCCAAGATGTTTAATAGACATCGCTGTGCATTCGATATGCCATCCGGGTCTTCCATGTCCCCATGGGCTTTCCCATGATGGTTCCCCCTCTTTTGATACCTTCCACAGGGCAAAGTCTATCGGGTCTTTCTTCCGCTCATCAACCTCAACCCTCGCACCTGCCATCATCTCATCAATATCCCTTTTTGAGAGTTTTCCATACTCAGGGAATTTGGATACTTCAAAATAGACATCACCATCAACCACATATGCAATTCCCTTATCCACAAGCCCTTTAACAATATCTATTATCTCTTTAATATGCTCGGTTGCCTTCGGCTCAATATCAGCCATCCCAACGCCAAGCCTATCCATGTCCATGTAGTATTCATCTGTATATTTTTGGGCAACAGCATCCCATGGGATACCTTCCTGTTTTGCCCTGTTAATTATCTTGTCATCGATGTCTGTAAAGTTTCTTATATATTTAACATCAAAGCCCTTATATTGCAGGTATCTTCTTATCACATCAAAGACTATTGCGCTTCTTGCGTGGCCTATATGGCAATAGTCATAGACCGTCACGCCGCATGCATACATCCCAACCTTCTTAGGTGTGAGGGGCACAAACTCCTCCTTCTTCCCTGTGAGGGTGTTGTAAATCCTCATCCTTCCTCCTCTACCTTCAAGCCTCTCAACCCTCTTTTCAAGCTCTGAAACATATGCCTCGAGCTTATTGAATTTCTCTTCGATCGGGTCTGGAAGATGGACATGGTCAAGAGTCTCCACAGGCCCCTCTTCCATTATCCTCACAACCTTTTTCTTAATAACCCTTCCGGGCACACCAACAACAATCGAATAATCCGGCACAGGGTTAAGCACAACAGAATTGGCACCTATCTTAACATAGTTACCTATCCTTATTGCCCCAAGTATCTTTGCACCCGTGCCCACAACAACATGATTTCCAAGCGTAGGGTGACGCTTCCCTTTCTCCTTCCCTGTTCCGCCAAGGGTAACACCCTGATATAGCAGGCAGTCTTCACCTATCTCAGTGGTCTCACCTATAACAACGCCCATGCCATGGTCAATGAAAAATCCAGGGCCAATCTTTGCAGCAGGGTGAATCTCGATGCCTGTCAAGAACCTTCCTATATGTGATAAGAACCTCGGGATGACAGGGATCCCAAGATTCCAGAGGAAGTGGTTAATCCTGTGCAGAAATATCGCATGGAAGCCTGGATAGGCGAGGATGACCTCAAGGTCGTTTCTTGCAGCAGGGTCTTTGTCGAAGACAGCCTTATAATCCCTTCTTATGTCACTCCAGAAGCCCATAGTTAGAGTATTATACAACAAAACGGCAAAACGACTTAAACATGAAAAGCATGCCTCCTGCGGTTATCGCTGGACCTGGGATTCAGGTTATTGAAGATTCCCTGCAGCAAGCTGCAGGGAATCTTAATGCAAGGAATTATTATTTTTATATTCGCTCGCTAACCCCGCAGCAAGCTGCGGGGAATACACTCGCTATCCATTTAAAAATGATATAAACAGGTACAGAAACTTCTGTGCTATCATATCCGCATGAACCCAGATAGCATATACCCTTCTAACATGAAGACCATGATTGCCGACTATATGGAGGAGGGGTTTCTTGAAAATATCATTGATATGTTCAAGCATGACAAAACCCTGTACCTGATAATCGGTGACCTGATAACAGACGAAAGGGCCAGAGTGAGGCTCGGTGTTTCGGCGCTTATCGAAACCTTAAAAAGAGAAGACCCTGAAAATGTGTCAAGAGCTGTGCACGGTATTTTACCACTATTGAAAAACCTGAATCCTACCATCAGAGGTGATGCAGCCTATCTCATAGGAGTTATTGGACATAAAGATGCAATACCATATTTATTAGAGGCAGAGAATGATGAGAATGCCGATGTAAGGGAGATAGTAAAAGAGTCGATAGAGGAGATCAAGTCAAACTCTCCTTAAGAGTCCGAATACACGCCTGTCGAGGGCCTTTAATATTTTGTTGAAATCAGCCTGCACCGAGGCCCCTCTTTATTCCCTCAATGAGCCTTGTTATCTCCCCATACCTTGTCTTAAGTGATGCCCTGTTTATAACGAGGCGGGCTGTGGATTCGAGGATGGTCTCGACCTCTATGAGTTTATTTTCTCTAAGGGTCTTTCCTGTTGACACAAGGTCAACAATGCCATCAGCCATTCCGACGAGGGGTGCAAGCTCTATTGAGCCATAGAGCTTTATTGTCTCGACATGCACACCCTTTTTTGCAAAGTGCTTCTCTGTGATATTCGGATACTTTGTAGCGATCCTTACAAATGCCTTTCTATTTAATTCACCCTTTTTTGCCTCAGGCTCTGCAACAACAAGCCTGCAAAAGCCAAATCTAAGGTCTATCGGCTGATAAAGCTCTACTGCTTCTTCTATCAATAAATCCTTCCCTGCAATCCCGGCATCAGCTCCACCATGCTCGACAAAGGTAGCCACATCTCTTGCCCTTATAACAAGGAGCCTGTATTTTTTGTCTCTTGTGTAGTGGATAAGCTTCCTGCTTGAGCCAATGTCCCCTATCTTTATCCCTACCTTCTGGAATAACTTATCTGCCTCTTCAAGGAGCCTTCCTTTTGGAAGGGCAATGGTTATCATTCCTTAATCCTCTCAACAACCGCACCTAACTTTTTGAGTTTCTCTTCCATGTGCTCATATCCCCTGTCGAGGTGATAAAGCCTGCTTATTACTGTCTCACCTTCTGCTCCAAGGGCTGCAACAATAAGGGATGCGCTTGCCCTCAGGTCGGTTGCCATAACAGGTGCACCTTTGAGTTCTTGTACTCCCTTTACTGTTGCTGTCCCACCTTCGATAGTTATATCAGCGCCCATCCTCCTGAGTTCTGCAACATGCATAAACCTGTTCTCGAATATCGTCTCGCTTATTATGCTTGTCCCCTGAGCAATACTCATCAATGCCATAAACTGTGCCTGCATATCTGTTGGGAATCCAGGGTATGGCATGGTCTTAACATCCCTTGCTCCTGGTCTTGATGGGCCGAGCACACGCACACCTCCATGGACGTTCTCAAAGATAAGTCCAGCCTCTTTTAATTTCATTATCGGCGCATCGAGGTGCTCTGGCCTGCAGCCCTTGATTGTGATATCCCCGCCTGTTATGCCTGCAATTGTCATGAATGTCCCTGTCTCGATCCTGTCAGGGATTATGGAGTAGTCGAGAGGTTTAAGCTCATCCACACCCTCTATCTCTATAACGCTTTCCCCTGCGCCTTTTATTTTTGCGCCCATTGATATAAGGGCATTTGCAAGGTCTGTGACCTCTGGCTCTCTTGCTGCGTTTTCGAGCACTGTTGTCCCCTTTGCAAGGGATGCAGCCATCATCAGATTTTCAGTTCCTGTAACTGTAGGGATATCGAAATATATGGATGCGGCCCTCAGCCTCTCTGCAGTAGCTATGACATAACCTGATTCGAGTTCTATCTTTGCACCCATCTTCTCAAGGCCCATGAGATGCAGGTTTATCGGCCTTGCACCAATGGCGCATCCTCCAGGCAGAGAGACTCTTGCTTTTCCAAGCCTTGCAAGCAGAGGTCCAAGCACAAGCACAGATGCACGCATGGTCTTCACAAGGTCATACGGTGCCTCAAAACTGTCTATCTTTTCTGTATTTATGATTGTCTTCCCTGACTCATAATGAAAACCTGCACCAAGGTTTGCAAGAAGCCTCCCCATGGTCATCACATCCTTCAGGTCAGGGATTCTGCTGATTGTGCTCTCTCCAGATGCGAGGACGGATGCAGTCATTATCGGCAGGGCAGCGTTCTTTGCGCCGCTTATATCCACCTCTCCTTTGAGCCTTATGCCGCCTCTTACAATTAACTTGTCCATCTTGCTTAATGCATGATACACGATACAAGATACAGGATACAAGATACACCGAAAAGTAGACATAGAAGGCAGGCATGGCAGGGTTCACCCCGCACTAC
>DYHX01000027.1 GCA_020723925.1 Nitrospira japonica
ACCGGACATTTCTATTTTGGTGAAAATAGGACATTTCTATTTTGGCTTGACAAAACCTTTCTGCCTAAATTGACAAAGTTCTCATATTATTTTACATTAAATGGATAGCGAGTGTATTCCCCGCAGCAAGCTGCGGGGTTAGCGAGCGAATATAAAAATAATATTCCTTGCATTAAGATTCCCTGCAGCAAGCTGCAGGGAATCTTCAATAAATCCGGCACCTTTCTGCAGGGTATTAGACCCTCCAGAAAGAATTTCTAAAAGGTGCTGGATAAACCCTTAAGGAGGATAAATGCTCAAGGCAGTTGAAGCTATTAATCCAACAAAGAAGCGACTCAAAATAGAAATTCCGTCTGATGCTATTGAGAAGGAGATTCAGAACTCCCTCGAAAAGCTGAGACAGCGTACAAAGATACCTGGTTTCAGGCCAGGGAAGGCACCAATAAACCTGATCGAAAAACGTTTCGGCAGGGATGTTGAGTCAGAGGTTCTTGAAAAAGTCATCCCTGAGTTCTATACAAAGGCATTGAAAGAGGCTGAACTTAAACCTGTTGCAAGACCTGTGTTCGAGGAACGATTGGACTTCAAGAGGAGCAATCCACTCTCAATGACCCTCACAGTTGAGGTAAGGCCAGAGATAGACAATCTCAATTACGAGGGTATAAAAGTGAAGGACATTCATGTAGATGTTGATGAAGCTGATGTTGAAAATACCTTAAAGAGCCTCCAGGAAGAAAAAGCAACCCTTGAGGTTTCCGAAAAAGAGGTAGGGATTGATGACCTCGTAAATTTCGACTTTGTTGACTATGACATAATCGGGGGTGAGAAGACACCAGATGCAAAAGAGCAAATTCTAAAGATTGGCAATGAACTACTTCCGAAGGATTTATACGAGAAACTTATTGGGAAGAGAAAGGGTGAAGAGGTAAAGTTTACTACTACACTTCCTGAAGATTTTGAGTCGAAAGAGATTGCAGGCAGGACAGTCGAAATAAGGGTTGTGATAACAGAGGTGAAGGAGAAGAAACTCCCTGCAATCGATGATGAGTTTGCAAAAGACCTCGGCGCTGATAACCTCAATGCCCTTAAAGAGAAAGTCAGAGAAGGGATTCTCAGGGTGAAGAAGGAGCAGACTGCAAAGGCCCAGAAGGCAGAACTGATTGAGAAGCTCGTTGAATCCCACAATTTTGAAGTGCCAGAAACATTGCTTGAAATGGAGATGTCATCTCTGGTAACAGAGGCCAGGATGGCCAGACAGGAATCAGAAGAGGACGATGAGAGTCTTCTATCCGAAATGAAACATAGGGCATTGAGGAATGTGAAGGCATCTATTCTTCTCGATGTGATCGGAGATAAAGAAGGGGTCACCGTGACAGAGGATGAGGTCAAAAATCGTATTATCTTTATGGCGCAAAGGCTTTCGGCGACACCAGAGGCGATTATAAACCTCTACGTATCCAGAGACGGTTCTTTGGAAGGACTGAGGAATTCGATACGCGAGGATAAAGTTATGGACATTCTTTTATCAAAGGCCGTACTTGAGAAAGGAGAATGATGTGAGCGTTATCCCTTTTGTAATAGAACAGACAGGGCGTTCAGAAAGGGCGTATGACATATACTCAAGGCTTCTGAAGGACAGGATAATCTTTGTCGGGACACCGATAGATGACCATGTTGCAAACGCCGTTATTGCACAGCTCCTCTTCTTACAGACAGACGACCCTGACAAGGACATACATCTATATATTAACACGCCCGGAGGCATTGTCTCATCGGGCCTTGCGATATACGATACGATGCAGTACGTGAAGGCGGACATTGCAACATACTGCATAGGGCAGGCAGCAAGCATGGGTGCGCTGCTTCTTGCAGCAGGCACGAAGGGGAAGCGGTTTGCGCTTCCCCATTCAAGGATAATGATACACCAGCCAATGGGGGGGTTCCACGGACAGGCAACTGACGTGGAGATACATGCAAAGGAGATACTCAAGATGAAGGACATCCTGAACAGAATAATCGCAAACCATACAGGACAGCCTTTTGAAAAGATTCAGACAGACACAGAGAGAGACTTCTTCATGTCTGGAGATGAGGCAAAAGAATACGGTATAGTTGATGAGGTTATTCACAGTATTAAAAGCAAGTAAGGCGTAACGCGAGTGGAGGATTAATGGTAAGAAAAAATAAAGATGCACTTAAGTGTTCTTTCTGCGGTAAGGGACAGGAGGAGGTAAAGAAACTCATTGCTGGCCCTGCTGTCTATATATGCAATGAGTGTGTGGAGCTGTGCAACGAGATTATAGCAGATGAACTATACAAAGAAGCAGAGGGGCATACGCTGCCAAAGCTTCCAATACCAGCAGAGATACACCAGTTCCTTGAAGATTATGTTATAGGTCAGGAGAAGGCAAAGAAGATACTCTCTGTTGCAGTACACAACCACTTCAAGAGGATATACAGCCCGAGCGAGACAGACATTGAACTCCAGAAGAGCAACATCCTTTTAATAGGGCCCACAGGAACTGGCAAGACCCTTCTTGCCCAGATCCTTGCAAGGTTCCTTGATGTACCATTCACAATAGCTGACGCAACAACCCTCACAGAGGCAGGCTATGTTGGAGAGGATGTGGAGAATATAATTCTTAAGCTCCTCCAGGCATCGGACTATGATGTCGAGAGGGCACAGAGGGGAATAGTCTATATAGACGAGATAGATAAGATAAGCAGGAAGTCCGAGAACCCTTCAATTACAAGGGACGTCTCTGGAGAAGGTGTCCAGCAGGCCCTTCTGAAGATAACCGAAGGGACAATAGCGAATATCCCGCCGCAGGGAGGAAGGAAGCATCCGCAGCAAGAGTTCATACAGGTCGATACAACAAATATCCTCTTCATCTGTGGTGGTGCATTTGTGGGTCTTGATGCTATTATCGAACAGAGGATAGGAAAACGAGCAGTGGGCTTTAGTTCAGAGGTCATGAGCAAGAAGGAGAAAAGGATCGGCAATGTCCTTGGTCTTGTAGAGCCTGAAGACCTTAGAAAGTATGGCATGATACCAGAATTTGTTGGAAGACTTCCTGTTGTTGCGACCCTTGAAGAACTTGATGAGGCTGCCCTCATAAAAATACTGACAGAGCCGAAGAACTCTCTTATAAAGCAGTATCAGAAGCTCCTGTCCTTCGATAATGTGAGACTCAGGTTCACAGACAGCGCCCTTTCAGCAATAGCAAAGAAGGCTATACAGAGAAAGGCAGGCGCGAGGGGATTAAGGGCGATCCTTGAGGATATTATGCTCGATGTCATGTACGAGATACCTTCCCGGAAGGGTATAAAGGAGTGCCTCATCAACGAAGATACGATAACAAAGAGGGAGAAGCCGATCCTTATATACGAGAGACAGGCAGAATCAGCATAATTAAACCACAGCGGGTCACAGAGGATTGAACTGGAGAAGGTGAGAAGATGTGAAGGTGAGACTTCCCAAAACCTCAGATTTCCATTGTCACTATTTCTCTGTTCGTAAGGCGATAGATTTTTCTATCGCCTTACTGATCTTATCTCTGAGTTCCTGATCACTTATGGGGGAGACTGTATCTTCTATGTAGGAGAGTTCCTCAGTCGTGAGTCTCCTGACTTTTGACTTTTGACTCCTGACGCCTGACTCTGTCTTTGCAGAGACCCTTCCGAGCCTGAACCTCACGGTCCCTACTCCAAATGGGCTGAGCTTCTTGATTATATCTGCCTTATAGAAACTGAGCTGCTGAAGCCATACAGGCGAATCTACGTTTATAAGCAGTTCGCCTTCCTTCAGTCTTGCAGGAGACATATGGAGAGAGATGGGCATATTGAAAAGCTGCTGCCAGTCTTTCTTAATGCTCTCAAACCTGACACCATCTTCAATGTCAAGCTCTTTAAGAAGAGGGGAGATAAGAACACTAAGTTTCTTCAATTCATACAGCCTTTTTAACCATCCCAGAGCGCAGGCACCTCGTGCAGACATATGCCCTCTTTGTCCCGCTCTCTGTGACTATCCTTGTCCTCTGCAGGTTTGGGAGCATCTGCCTCTTTGTCTTATTATTTGCATGGCTCACATTGTTGCCTATCGTCCTGATCTTCCCACACACAGCACAACTCGCCAAATTCTTCCCCTCCTTCCATTTTTAGTATGATGCACGATGCGGGATACAAGATAAAAGACTCGTAATCGTGTATCTTGTATCGTACAATTGCATTAAAAAGGTTTTTTATGATAACATTTTAAAGTTAATGTTACAAGAACCAATAAAAACCTGCATAGGTTGTGGGGAGATAAGAATAGAAGGAAAGAGGTTTAAAATAAATGTCTAAATTAAGAATTTATGAACTTGCAAAAAAGATTGGTGTTAGCAATAAAGATATAATAAATACGCTCTCAAAGTTCGGCATAGAGGGTAAAACACACTCTTCGAGCATAGACCCAGAGATCGCTGAGAAGGTAGAGAGGGCATTCAAAAAGCCAGAAGCACCAGCAAAGCCCACTAAGGTAACTGCGAAGGCAGAGATATCTGTAAAACCAGAGAAGAAAATAGCTCCACCCACGGAAACTAAACCTGCTCCTGAACCAACACCTGAGATACAGGAGAAGAAAGAAGAGCCCATGGTAGAGTCTGCTGCAGTGACGTCCATCACCCTCCCTGAAGAAGAAGCAGAACTCAAGGTCCCTGACAGGTTCAAGAAAGAGATAGAGACAGAGAAGATAGAAAAATTCAAGGCAAGACCTGGAATGCAGAGGGCATTTCAGACAATAAGAAAGATAGAGCCGAAGAAATGGCATGAATATAAGCTATTAAAGAAACCTGGCAAAGACAGATTCTTACACAAAGTAGAACAGAAGCCACAATCCCAGCTCACAGCACCGAGGAAAAAGACATTAAAGCTTCAGGAAGGGACAACAGTAAAAGAGTTTGCTGAGCTTATTAGTGTAAAGCTGCCCGAGGTCATAAAGAAGTTTATGGAGCTTGGCTATATGCCAACTATAAACCAGCCGGTAGACATGGATGCTGCACTTCTTGTGGCAGAGAGCTTTGGTGTAAAGCTTGAAGTCGCATCTGTCGAAGAGGAGACTGTCATAGAAGAGGCACCGGAGGATACATCTAAACTCATTTCAAGGCCGTCTGTAATCACTATAATGGGCCATGTCGACCATGGCAAGACCTCCCTGCTTGATGCGATAAGAGAGACGAGGGTCACCGAGACAGAAGCTGGAGGGATAACACAGCATATAGGTGCATATAAGGTTACGCTCAAAGGGAAAGATATCGTCTTTCTTGATACACCTGGCCATGAGGCATTCACATCATTAAGGGCAAGGGGTGCAAAGGTAACAGACATTGTTGTGCTTGTTGTTGCTGCTGATGATGGTGTTATGCCACAGACTATTGAGGCAATAAACCATGCAAAAGCAGCAAACGTACCGATTGTTGTCGCTATAAATAAGATAGACAAGCCAGAGGCAAATCCAACAAAGGTGAAGGGCGAGCTTGCAGAGCACGGGATAATTTCTGAAGAATGGGGCGGCCAGAATATATTTGTTGAAGTTTCAGCAAAGAAGCGTATCGGGATTGAACACCTGCTTGAGATGATACTGCTTCAATCAGAGATGATGGAACTCAAAGCTAACCCTGATAAAATGGCAAAAGGCACCATCATAGAGGCCAAGCTCGACAGAGGAAGGGGGCCTGTGGCAACACTCCTCGTGCAAGCTGGCACACTTAAAATCGGAGATGCCTTCCTTTCAGGAACAAATGTGGGAAAGGTAAGGGCATTGGTCGACGACACAGGCCAGCGTATTCAGGAAGCAGGTCCATCTACACCAGTGGAGGTTATTGGTTTCTCGGAGGTTCCTACTGCTGGCGATATCTTCACTGTTGTTGGGGACGAAAAGCGGGCAAGACAGATCGCTTTCGCAAGACTCCAGAAGCATAGACTCGCTGAGATGGCAAAGTCAAGTAAGCTCACCCTCGACGACCTCTACACAAAGGTAAAGGAAGGCGCGATCAAGGAGCTCAACATCATAATAAAGGGTGATGTCCAGGGCTCTGTCGAGGCAATGAAAGATGCGTTTGAGCGTATCACTCATCCACAGGTTAAGGTCAGGGTAATACATACATCCGTTGGAGGGATCAATGAATCCGATGTCATGCTTGCAGCTGCTTCAAATGCAATCATAATCGGTTTCAGTGTCAGACCAGAGCTAAAAGCAGCCCAGACAGCAGAAAGGGAAGGAGTTGATATAAGGCTTTACACTATAATCTATGAGGCTATAGAGGATGTCAGGAAAGCCCTCGAAGGACTCCTCGAACCAACTCTCAAGGAAAAAATACTTGGTAGGGCGGAGGTTCGCCAGACATTCCAGGTATCAAGACTCGGGACAATTGCTGGCTGTTATGTGCTTGATGGCTCGATAAGCCGTGTAAGCGATGGCATAAGGATAATCAGGGACAATATAGTCATCTATGATGGCAGGATAGCCTCTCTCAAGAGATTCCAGGAGGACGTAAGGGATGTTCAGACAGGATATGAATGCGGCATCATGATCGAAAATTACAATGATCTAAAGGTCGGTGACATCCTTGAAAACTACATTATAGAGAAGGTAGCAGCGAAACTATAGCTGAAAGGACGACACGGGGAATCGGAGACGCGGTGAATGGGAGATAAGAATTAAAGAAGCAGCATCTCCGTGTCCCCGTGTCATAATCAATCATGCTTCCATATAAACGCTCGCAGAGGGTCGGTGACCTCCTCAGGCAGGAGATTGCCGAGATAATAATGAATAAGGTTAAGGACCCACGAATAGGCTTTGTGACGGTCACAGGGGTCGATATAACAGAGGACCTCAAGATAGCAAAGGTCTTCATAAGCATACTGAAAGAAGAGGAAAGAGAAACAACGCTTCAGATATTGAACTCGGCAAAGAGCTTCATCCGTTCTGAGGTCTCAAAGAGGGTCAGGATGAAATTTATACCAACCATTGAGTTCAGACTTGATGAATCTATCGAGTATGGAGATAGGATTGAAAGACTGCTAAGAGAGCTCAGGGAGAAGCGTTGAAGGTTCCAGAAAAGCTACGTGCCTTTCTTAACAAAGAGAATAGGTTCTTTATCTCAACACATATAAACCCAGAGGGTGACGCCCTCGGCTCCTCCATCGCACTTTCGATGGCCATGGAATCTATAGGCAAAAAAACTGTTGTTTATGGCCGTGATATTGTGCCTGAGTTTTACTGGTTTTTGCCAGGGCATGAGAGATTTAGAAATTCAACCTTCAACCTTCAACCTTCAACCTTCAACCTTATTTTGCTTGACTGCAATGACCCGGAAAGAGCTGGTCTCGAGGATATAAAATTCCCATATTCCGCAGTTATAGACCACCATGAAACAGAGAAGGGGTTCGGCGATATAAAATGGATAGAGCCAAAGGCACCTGCAACAGGCATTATGGTCTTTTATATCATAAAGGAACTTGGCATTAAATTAACAAAAGATATCGCGACAAACCTATATGCTGCAATAGCAATTGATACAGGCACATTTAGATATAACAACACAACTCCTGATGTCCTCAGGGTTGGGGCTGAGTTAATCGCGGCAGGAGCAGACCCCGGGTCAATCTCAGAGGGCCTATATGAGACATGGTCAGAGAACAGGTTCAGATTATTAATTAAAGCCCTCAATACCCTTGAGATTACCGACAATGTTGCAATCGCAGTGGTCACGAGAGAGATGTACAGGGAGACAGGTGCCGGACCTGAAGATACCGAGAACTTCTCAAACTTCCCGAGGATGATGAAATCTATAAGAGTCTCCGCCCTTTTCAGAGAAATAGAAGATGATTACTGGAAGGTGAGCCTGCGCTCAAAGGGAGAAGTAAATGTTGCAAAGATAGCAGAGCTCTTTGATGGTGGAGGCCACAGGAATGCTGCAGGATATAAGGTGAAGGCTGACCTCAAGACAGCAAAAGAAGCACTTTTAAAGACATTAGAACAGTGATTAGTGTTATAGAGTTTAGGAGTTACAAACTCCTAAACTCTATATTTGACCTATGACCTAAATCACTGACATTAATTGCCGTTGTAATATGGACATGAACATAGTAGTAAATCTCAACAAGCCCAAGGACATAACATCCCAGCAGGCAGTTATAAAAGTAAAAAAAATTTTTAAAGTTAGGAAGGCAGGCCATGCTGGAACACTTGACCCGATTGCAACAGGCGTTCTGCTCGTCTGCATAAATGAGGCAACCAAGATAACGAGATTCCTCTCAGACCTCGATAAAGAATATATCGCACTCATGAAGCTCGGTGAAAGAACAGACACCTTTGATTCAGCAGGAAGAATAATCCATAAGGTGGAGAATTTTTCATTGGAAATGAATGAGGTGGAGAATGTTCTTGACAGGTTCAGAGGGACAATCAAGCAGGTGCCCCCTATGTATTCGGCAATAAAGGTTTCAGGTCAGCCTCTTTACAAACTTGCTCGAAAGGGCATTGAGGTAGAGAGGCCACATAGATCAGTGAACATCTACGAACTTGAGATAATGCGATTTGAAATCCCCTTCATCGGGATAAGAGTCTCATGTTCAAAGGGGACATACATCAGGACACTCTGTGATGACATAGGAGCTGCACTTGGTGTAGGTGCCCACATTACAGCCCTCAAGAGGACCAGGACAGGAGATTTCAGGATTGAGAATTCTGCAAACCTCGACGAATTACCCCACAAAGAAGAATCCCTCTCCTCTATCGACTCTGCCCTGAGATATCTCAAGGATGCCGTCCTGACACATCAGGACTTCTCTATGGCTATAAACGGCATGCCAATAACAACCCAAAATCTGCCAGCATTACCCGCCGATGAGTATATAAAACTCAGAGACCCTGATGGAAGACTATTCGCAATAGGAAAAACAACTGATAATAAAATAAAAATAGAACGGTTGCTGCATCTCTCAATTCTTAAACCAATATATTAAGGTTTACTGAAAACCTGCTGATATTTAATAAAAATACCTTGACAAGTTATAAGTTTTTTGGTATTCATAGGCTATGCTGTTTGGTGGAAAAGGTTCGATAGGTCTGGACATAGGTTCCAGCTATTTTAAAGTAGTAGAGCTAAAAAACATACGAACTGGCTTTGAGCTGGAACTCTTTGACATGCTACCACTCCCTCCAGATCTCATTGTAGATGGCTCAATAATAGATTCCTTCAGGCTCGTAGACTCTCTCAAGGAACTGATAAGAAAGGCGCGTATAAAAACAAAGAACGCAGTGATAGCAATATCAGGCCATTCATCCGTCATCATAAAGCGAATCTCACTCCCTGAGATGTCAGAAGAGGAACTCAGCGAATCGATAAGGTTTGAGGCAGAACAGTATATTCCATTTGATATTGAAGACGTGAACATTGACTTCCAGATACTCGGCCTAGAAGAAGAACCAGGTCAGATGGATGTTATCCTGGTTGCGGTTAAAAAAGATATAATTAATGAGTATGTTTCGGTCGTTAAGGAGGCCGGTCTCAACCCTATAATCGTAGACGTTGATGCCTTTGCCCTCGAAAATATGTATGAACTCAACTATGAGATCGAGTCAGGCAAAAATGTCGCACTTGTTAACATTGGGGCAAGCACAATAAATATGAGCATTCTCAAAGGTGGCGTCTCAGTGTTCACAAAGGATAGTTTTCTTGGAAGCAACCTGCACACAGAAGCTCTCCAGAGAGAATTCAATTTAACCTATGAGAATGCTGAGAGGCTTAAGAGAGGTGAGCCCGTAGAAGGGGTATCGCCAGAAGATGCATACTCCATAGTCACGGCTGCATCTGAAGACATACTTGGCGAGATTTCGCGCTCGTTTGATTATTTCAAAAGCACCACACTTAATGAGGATATAAATGAGGTAACACTGAGTGGCGGATGTGCCCTGGTCAAGGATTTTCCCAGACTTCTTGCATCGAGAGTTGGTGTAGAGGTAAAGGTAGCTGAGCCGTTCAAGAACATACATATTCCTAAAAAATTCGATATCTCCTATGTGGAAGAGATGGCGCCTATGGCAGCGGTTGCCGTGGGACTTGCATTAAGAAGGCCTGGCGACAGATGATAAGAGTAAATCTCCTGCCGGTCAAGCGTAAAAAGAAACACAGACCCATTCCAACATTTGCCATTTCGGTGATAATAATAACCGTATTCACATCCATTGTATTGGCATACGTATTCTTTTACCTGAACTCACGCTTATCTTCCCTGAGAGGGCAGCATAGAAATAACCAACAAAAGATTGCAGAGCTTAAAGAAAGAGTAAGAGAAGTCGAGAATTTTGAAAAACTCAATAAAGCCTTTGAGAACAAAAAGAACATCATCGAACAGCTCAGGAAAAATCAGAGCATCCCGGTCAAATTACTGGACGAGGTAAGCAAGCTTCTGCCAAATGGTGTATGGTTAAACTCGATGAGTGTGGCTGCTGAAAATATTAATATAGATGGCTACGCATTCACGAACTCAGACCTGGTTGCATATGTTGATAATCTGAAAGGCTCGAAGATTCTCACTGATGTCTATCTCCAGGAATCAAGACAGGCAAACATAGAAAAAATATCGTTATATCAATTTAAACTGACTTTCAAGGTGAAGACTTGAGATGGCTATTACACTCAACATAAAGAATCTGCCAACTCCGGTAAAGATAGTTATTGCTTTTCTCCCGGCCATGGTTATCTCTGCAGTCGTAATCGTGTTTCTATTCATCCCTAAAAACTCCGAGATCAAGAAACTCAAGGCAGAAATATCCAGCCAGGAGAATGAGATAGCAAAAAATCAGGTAAAGGCATCAAAGCTTGCTGTATTGAAGGCAGAGAATGAAAAACTTAAGACTCGCCTTGCTGAGCTAAAAAAACAGCTTCCTGAGGAGAAGGAAGTCTCAGGACTCTTAAGGCAGATATCTGACCTTGGCATAAGGTCAGGCCTTAATATAATCTCATGGAGGCCAGAACAGAAAAAAAATCATACGAGCGGCATAGTCTATGAAATACCAGTAGCAGTAGAACTCTCCGGGAGCTACCATAACCTTGGCCATTTCTTCAGCAATCTCACAAAGTTGAACCGGATTGTTAATATATCAGATATACGGCTTGGGGATCCAAAGGCACAGAAGAATGAAGCTATACTCAGAATATCTTTTAAGGCAACAACATTTTCTGCTATATCAGAATGAGAGATTAGAGGAAAGAAAAAGAGATAAAGGCAAAAAATGAGCAGGTTGATATTGATAATCTTAATTGCCGTTGTTGCTTTCTCTGGATGCAAAAAGGAAACAGCAAAACCTGCGGCCCAAAAGACAGAGAAGACTCAGAAATCTGAGGCGGTCAAAAAAGAGGCAGCATCACCGCAGGTTGAGCCCCCAAAGGTTGAATCTGAAACTTATACTTATGAGTCAAGAGGCAGGAGAGACCCTTTCTTCTCCATAATAACAGCAGCAAAACAGCAGGCAGAAAAGAAGAAAAAGGGCGTAAGCCCTGTTGAAAATTATGACGTGAGTGATTTCAGGCTGATCGCTATAGCCTGGGATAATAACCAGTATTACAGCCTGATCAGTTTACCTGACGGTAAATCTTATACTATAAAACAGGGGATGACATTGGGATTGCATGGCGGTAAAGTACATCAGATTACCATGGACAGTGTTGTGATTAGAGAATATGTAAAAGACTATAAAGGGGAGCTCAAATCAAAAGATACTATACTAAAACTCCGCAAGGAGGAGGAAGAATGAAATCAAAAAAGCTGATTAATATTTTTATGGTTGCAGTTTTAATGTTTGCATCAGGCTGTGCAACCACAGGCAGCGTTCAGGAATCACGACAGCAGTCTGCAGGGGGTTCTGTTATAACGGGTATAGAGATAGCGGATTACACTATAAATCTGAAAATAAGTAATGCCTTCACTTATACAATGTACAGGCCATCCGACCCATACAAAATAATTGTAGAGCTTCCTGATGTAAGTATAGGTAATTTCAGGGATAAGATTACATCAAATAAGGCTGGAGTGACAGAAATTGTTCCATCCCAGATAGAGACCCCTACCCTATCTGCAAGGCTCGAAATTTTACTTTCGACTCCATCCACAGTCGAACCCGAGTTTAAGGATAATTCACTCATAATAAAGATTAAAGAAGAACCTGCAGCGGAACCTGCAAAACAGATGAACGAACTTACTAAAGCAGAGGAAAAGACAGAAGATGTTAAGAAGGTAGACGATGTAAAGCCTGAACAAAAAACAACTGGAGCAAAAGAGTTGCCAAAGGCAACAGAGATAGTTCAGGTAAATACTGAAAGCGCTCAGGATGTGCTGAAGGTAACGATAAAGGGTAATGGCTCCATGATTCCAAATGTCTTTCCTCTTGACAATCGTATCGTAATAGACATACCTGATGTCACAATGAGTGCTTTTCTGCCCACCTCGATTCCTTCACCGCTCAAAGGTATCAGGGCCGGTAAACATAAAGACAAGACAAGGTTGGTCCTCGACCTGAAGGAAAAGACAGGCTTTGACGTTACAGCGGTGGGCGACTCAATAGTAGTTGCCATTCACAGTCCAGGCAAAGAATACGCAGCAAAAAAAGAAAAGAGCGAAGAGCCGCAGGCAAAGGTTGAAATAAAAACCCCGGAAGGACCTGTTGAGGGCATATATACAGGCAAAAAGATATCCCTTGATTTTCAGGATGCAGACATCACAGCGATATTCAGGCTCCTTGCTGATATAAGCGGCTATAATATCGTTGTAAGTCCAGAAGTTAGAGGCAGACTAACAATGAAGTTAATCAATGTGCCATGGGACCAGGCCCTTGACCTCATGCTTAAAACCTTCAGTCTTGGGAAGACCATAGAGGGGAACATTCTCAGGATTGCTCCAATATCTGTCATGGTGAAAGAGACAGAGGAAAGAGCAAGGGCAAAAGAGATGGAGATAAAAGTAGAGGAGCTCCTGCAGGCAGTTATACCTGTGAACTATGCTGAGGCCAAGAAGATATCTGAGGCTGTTGATAAGGCGAAGATATTAAGCCCAAGGGGAAGCATAACAATAGATGAGAGGATGAATACCCTTATTGTGAAAGACGTTTCGAAGAGTATCAACAAGGTAAAAGAGTTAGTAAAGATAATGGATGTTGCCAAACCTCAGGTTCTGATAGAGGCACGGATAGTTGAAGCAAGCAGTGACTATAATCAAACGCTTGGGATAAGATGGGGTGGCTCATTTAGTACTGGTTCAATTGGTGGTCAAAATATTGACATCGCTGGCAACTACTCTGTGAATACTCCAGTTACATCCGCTGGCCCTACCGTTACAAATCCTGGCGGAGTCCTTGGACTTACGATAGGCAGCCTCAATACAGTAAAAGTAGATCTGTCGCTTCAGGCCCTTGAAACAATTGGTAAGGCCAAGATATTATCTAACCCGAGGGTTTTAACAATGGATAATGAATCAGCTACTATCCAGCAGGGTAAAAGTATCCCTGTCCAGACTACAAGTGCAGAGGGCACGAAGACAGAGTTTGTTGATGCTAATCTCAATCTTACAGTTACACCGAGGATTACACCTGATGGGTTTATACAATTAAAAATAGCTGCTAAAAAGAATGAACCGGTAACAATCGTGGGTGCCACGGCGCCTGGAATAGACAAAAAGGAGGTAAGTACCCAGGCACTTGTAAAAGATGGAGAAACAATTGTTATAGGTGGAATATATACTAAATCCGAAAAGGAAAGTGAACAAAGAGTGCCTTTATTGGGTAAAATTCCCATTTTAGGCTGGTTATTCAAAACAAAGAGTACAGGTCCTAATACGACAACAGAATTGCTAATATTCATAACCCCAACAATTGCAAGGTAGCCTTTGTATGCAGCTCCTATAATGGCTCTCAGGTATCTCACTTCTGGCGAATCGCATGGCAAGGCCCTGATAGGAATCCTCGAAGGGATTCCTTCAGGGCTTTCTGTTTCCTCTGAAGACATCGACAAAGACCTGCAGCGAAGGCAGACAGGCTATGGCCGCGGCGGCAGGATGAAGATCGAATTAGACCATGCTGAGATTCTTTCAGGTGTCCGCTGGGGAAAGACCATTGGCTCACCGGTTGCAATATTAATCGAGAATAAGGACTGGCCGAACTGGAAGGAAGGCATGTCCTCTGAAAGCAGACACGAAGGCTCAATCCAGACTGTAACAAAACCGAGGCCAGGACATGCAGACCTTGCCGGTGCAATAAAATACGACACTCACGACATAAGAAATATACTTGAACGCTCAAGTGCGAGAGAGACAGCGATGCGTGTTGCCCTTGGGGCAATAGCCAAAAAATTTCTTTCAGAGTTCGATATAAAGATTGGGAGCTATGTCACTGAAATCGGAAGTCAGAAGTCAGAAGTCAGAAGTCAGAACACGGATGAGAAAGAACTTTTAAACATCTCTGAGAGGGCTGAAGGCTCTCCTGTCAGATGCCCTGACGGAGAAACATCAAAAAAGATAATTGAATCAATTGATAAGGCAGCAAAGGATGGCAATTCGCTTGGAGGCATTTTTGAGATCTTTGCCACAGGCATTCCTATCGGCCTTGGGAGCCATATTCAATGGGACAAACGGCTTGATGGAAGGCTCGCACAGGCATTGATGAGCATACAGGCTATAAAAGGAGTAGAGATAGGGCTTGGCTTTGAGATGGCAAGAAGATTTGGTTCAGAGGTGATGGATGAAATTTTTTATGACGGTTCACGGTTCACGGTTCACGGTTCACGGTTTTACAGAAAGACCAATAATGCTGGTGGCATTGAGGGTGGGATGACAAATGGGATGCCTATACTTCTGAGGGTGGCTATGAAACCAATACCAACATTGAGGAGACCACTTAGCTCTGTGGACATCATCACAAAAGAGCCCATCGAGGCAGCATACGAACGCTCTGATGTCTGCGCTGTGCCTGCTGCATCAGTAATTGGAGAGGCGATGGTTGCCTTTGTCATTACAGATGCCTTCCTCGAAAAATTCGGTGGAGACAGCATCGCAGAGGTAAAACGAAATTACAATTCATATATGGATTATATAAAGCAGTTCTGATCACTACTTTTTCAAAGGCGAGACAGATGCTTGCCTTTTCATGACTCTCTAAAATAGAGATAGAACGCCAATATAGTGTAATAACAATGAGTTACATAGGGCAAGCGGGTGAAAAATTTTTATACGACACCTCACAGAAAAACCTTTTGAGGCGTAAACGAATAAACCTTTAATCTGTAAGCCACTCACGATTGCCATATTAATAATCTGTCGATTATAAAAATTTTGAAAACGCTTGCCCTATGCCTATTCCAGGGATGGCTGTCGACTATTGACTATCGACTATTGACCATCTATAATTCTTTTCGTGAAAAACATTGTTCTCGCGGGCTTTATGGGCACGGGAAAGACAGAGGTGGGCAGAGAACTCTCGAGGATTCTCAGATGGAAGCTTCTGGATGTGGACAGCGAGATAGAAAAATCACAGAAGATGACCATCAATGACATATTCAAGCGGTTTGGGGAGCCGAGATTCAGGGAGATTGAGGCAGAGATTATAAAAATAATTTCTGAGAATAAAAACATCATTATCTCCACAGGCGGTGGTGCTGTGCTGAGGGAAGAGAATATGCAAAACCTGAGGAAAAACGGTGTCATCATATGCCTTACTGCGACTCCAGAAACCATCCTCAAGAGGACGAGCAACAATAATGACAGGCCCCTTCTTCAGGTTGAAAACCCTCTCGAAAAGATAAAAGAGCTTTTGAATTTCAGGAAGCCTTTTTATGAGAAGTCAGACATGATAATAGATACCGAAGGGAAGACTCCTCTTCAGATTGCAGAGGAGATACTGGAGAAACTTGTATGCAAAAGATAAGGGTCGAGCTTGGAGAAAGAAGCTACAATATAATCATTGATAGCCATATCCTTGATGGGATTGGTGAGAAGCTCAAGGGATTTGGATTCAGCCCCCCCATTGCAATCATAAGCAACCCCACTGTCTATGGCCTATATGGTGAAAGAGTCCAGGTTTCAATAAAAAACGCTGGTTTTGACACAATAACTGTGATTATACCAGATGGTGAGGAATACAAAGACCTCCTCTGGGCACAGCATATTTATGGTGAGCTTCTCAAGCATGGGCTTGACAGGGCATCTACACTCATTGCCCTTGGAGGCGGTGTGATTGGCGATATAACAGGCTTTGTTGCATCAACATACATGAGAGGGATTGATTATATTCAGGTTCCGACAACACTCCTCGCGCAGGTTGACAGCTCTGTTGGCGGCAAGACAGGCGTGAACCACAGGCTCGGCAAAAACATGATCGGCACATTCTACCAGCCAAAGCTTGTATGGATAGATGTGGATACATTGAAGACTCTGCCCAGGAGGGAATTGCTTGCAGGGCTTGCAGAGGTGATTAAGTACGGTGTCATATGGGATGAGGGGCTCTTTAAATTTTTGGACGACAACAAGGACAGAGTCCTTAACATCGATAGAGATGCATTGACACACATTATAAAGCGTTCCTGTGAGATCAAGGCAGAGGTTGTATCAAAAGACGAAAAGGAGATGGGGTTAAGGGCTATATTGAATTATGGTCATACAATAGGCCATGCAATAGAGACTGCCACTGAATACACAAGGTACCTCCATGGAGAGGCTGTAGCAATAGGGATGCACCTCGAGGCCAGGCTATCCCTGATGCTCAATTTCATTGATGAAAATCAAGCAGCAAGAATAAAGACCCTTATAGACTCCTATGGACTGCCATCAGAGATGCCAGTAGATATAAACATAAATAGCATCCTTTCATCCATGCAGCTTGACAAGAAGGCTGTTGCCGGAGAACTCAAGTTCATTCTTCCTGAAAAAATCGGGGTGGCGAAGATTTATAAAGGGATTCCTACAGAAAACATGAAAGCAGCAATTAGTAAGTGTAGCCTCAGGCTTTAGGGTGCGTAAAATTATAGAGGTTTGTCTGTTTAAGAATTTCGCTTCACTCCTTGCGCCTTACCCCTCACACATCTACAACCTCACAGGCTCATCCGCGGCCCTTTTCCTTGCGCTTCAGGAAAGACCGTTCATTGTTGTCGAGTCAACAGAGGAGTCTGCAAGGGAGCTATGGAGGGACATATTATTTTTCAGAACAATTGTAGGGGCTGACCCATGTGTCTGCCCGGATCGGGTTAGCAGTAATGTATATTTCCTCCCTGAGCCGAATGGGCCAGAGATTGCTGGTGAGAGGGCAGGGTTGGTATATCATTTTAAAGAAGGAGACTCAATTGTAACATCGAAAAATGCCATGAGTGTTGATGTATGGCTACCCCAGGAGTTAAAGGGAAATATCCTGCGATTGAATATCAGGCTTGAGATAGGAAGGGATTTAGTTGAACAGCGGCTGAATGGTCTTGGCTACAAAAAGGTCTCGATTGTTGTTGATAAGGGTGAGTACAGCCAGCGGGGATGGTTGCTTGATATATTTCCCTCCACATCAGAGAATCCAGTCAGGGTTGAGTTTTTTGGCGATGAGATAGAGACAATAAGGACATTCGATATAGATACGCAGAAATCAACCAGCGAGGTTGAAGATTTTCTTATCCTGCCTGCATCAGAACCTCCTGCTTCAGGAGGGTGCAATCTGCTCTCGATAATTAACAATGTTAATTATTTCCTTTCTGATTCTATTCACCAAGAGGGTATTCCAGAAGGGGCCATATCTCTTTCGAGGTTTGCCTTTGAGGGTACTGGAGTCGATGCTGGTCTTCTTTCGATGAAGGGTTATGGGATATACCCAGAGGAGAGGAAGTCCATCGATAAACTTGCAGAAGTCATAGGGAAGATGAGCAGGGATAACAGGACAGTCATTGTATCATCATCGAAGGGACAGGCAGAGAGACTCAAAGAGGTTCTTATGGATGGAGGGGTCATTACGCCTGTGATACCTCCTGAAAGGCTCATGGAATATGAGGGTCAGGTCTCTATAACTGTTGGTGGACTTTCCTCAGGCCTTTTCCTGCCAGGGCTTTTGATCCTTACCGAGAAGGAGATCTTCGGTGGAAGGCCTGCCTTCAGGCCAATAAAGAAATCACGGGTATCAAAACTCCTGACAACAATAGATGACCTCAATACAGGGGATTTTATTGTTCACCGTGACCATGGCATCGGGATGTTCATCGGCCTTGTAAGGCAAAAGATAGGAGATTATGAGGGTGATCTCATGACAATAGAATACGCTGGAGGCGACAGACTCTATCTGCCGCTTCAGGGTATAAACAGGATACAAAAATATCACTCGGGAAATGGTGTTACACCGAGGATAGACAGACTTGGTGGAAGGACGTGGCAGAGGACAAAGGAGAAGGTAAGGAAAAGGATAAAGGAGATGGCAGAGAAACTCCTCAGCCTCTATGCAGAGAGAGAGGTCTCAAAGGGTTTTTCTTTTAGCCCTGATACAGAGCTTCACAGGGAGTTTGATGGGTTTTTCCCGTATGAGGAGACCCATGATCAGACGAAGGCGATAGAGGAGATTAAGGCTGACATGGAATCAGAAAGGCCCATGGACAAGCTGCTCTGTGGCGATGTTGGCTATGGCAAGACAGAGGTTGCGATGAGGGCAGCATTCAAGGCAGTCTATGATGGAAAACAGGTAGCGATCATCGTTCCGACAACCCTCCTGTGTGAGCAGCATTACAGGACATTCAAGTCGAGGTTTTCTGCATTTCCTGTGAGCATAGATTATCTCAGCAGGTTTAAGTCCAGCAAAGAACAGGTGGAGACAATAAAGGCAATAGCAATGGGAGATGTGGATATAGTCATAGGGACCCACAGCTTGTTGAGAAAGGATATCTCATTCAGAAATATTGGCCTTCTCATAGTTGATGAGGAGCACCGTTTTGGTGTTGCCCAGAAGGAGAAGATTAAAGAGTTCAAGAAAGGGGTAGATGTCCTGAGTCTTACTGCAACGCCAATACCGAGGACTCTGCATATGGCCTTTTCAGGGATAAGGAATATGAGTGTTATTGAAACACCACCAGAGGAGAGGCTTGCAGTAAGGAGCATTATATCTGTATTCAATGATGGGCTTATAAGAGAGGCGATTGTAAGAGAGCTTGGAAGAGGTGGTCAGGTGTTCTTTGTGCATAACAGAATCAGAGATATAGAGAGGTTTGGTGATTATCTGAGGGGGCTCGTGCCAGATGCAAGAATAGCTATTGCCCATGGCCAGATGATGGAGAAAGAGCTTGAAAGGATAATGCTCAGATTTATAAACAGGGAGATAGATGTTCTTGTATCAACCGCAATTATTGGCTCAGGGCTTGATATTCCGACAGCAAATACAATAGTTATAAACAGGGCAGACAGGATGGGACTTGCAGACCTGTATCAGCTCAAGGGCCGTGTTGGAAGAAGCAATGTCAGGGCATACGCATATTTTCTTATACCTGGAGAGGATATTGTCACCGATGAGGCCAGGAAGAGGCTTCAGGCAATACACGAGATGAGCTACCTCGGCGCTGGTTTTAGAGTCGCCATGAAAGATTTAGAGATAAGGGGAGCCGGCAACCTCCTTGGCCCAGAGCAGTCCGGACATATATATGCGGTTGGGTTTGATATGTATGTGGAGATGCTTGAGAGGGCGGTTGCCGAGCTCAGCGGTCTGGAGATAGCTGAGGAGTTCGAACCATCTATAAGCCTTAAGGTATCTGCCCTGATACCAGAGGACTATGTTGATGATATGACCCTCCGCCTGAGTATATACAGAAGGATTGCATCCGCAGCGAGTTTCTCTGAGATCGAAAACCTCGAGGCGGAGATAAGAGACCGTTTTGGCAGACTTCCAGTAGAGGTTAAGAACCTGCTTGATATAATGAGGCTCAAGATAATGGCAAGGGGACTCCTCATTGCAAATATTCAGGAGATTAAGGGAAATGTCCGTGTGATTTTTGCGAAGGATACAAAGGTTTCGTTTGAAAAAATATTGGGCCTTCAGAAGATAATGGACGGACGGATTAGATTTCTTCAGGAAGGTTTTGAACTTGATATAAAGGGTCTTCCATGGAATACGGTATGTGAAGAGATACAAAAATTATTCTCTTTACTTGTCTGAGACTTTCTGATACTTTTCTAAAGAAAAGGAGATTTCATGTTTATATCGAGGGATTTGTGTTTTAAAAGACTCAGGAGATTGTTATTGGCGGTGCTGATTCTCATTGGTGCATGTGCAAGCACCAGCACCGAGGAGAATATGCAGAGGGCGACCGCTCATTACAAGCTCGGTGTGTCTTATCTCAATGAGAATAATGTTCAATCTGCGTTTGTTGAGTTTCAGAAGGCTCTTGAACTTAATCCGAATGATAAAGAAGTGCTGAACGCGATTGGAGTTATCTATCTTCTGAAGCTTGAGGATTTTCAGAAGGCAATAGATTTTTTCCAGAGGGCCATAAGGGTAGACCAGAATTTCTCTGATGGATATAACAACCTTGGTTTTGCTTATGAGAAGGCTGGAAGGTTCAATGATGCAATCGACTCTTACAAAAAGGCATTGTCAAATCCTGTGTTTCGTACTGCTGAGAAGGCATATAACAATCTTGGCCGTGTATATTACAGGCTTGGGCGGTATGACGAGGCAATAGATGCACATAAAGAAGCTATAAAGAGAGTAGCTGATTTCCATCCTTCGTATTATGGTCTTGCCCTCTGCTACAATGCGAAGGGTAAATATGGTGATGCGTCTACAGCCATCGTAAGGGCGATAGAGCTTGACCCTCTTTACAGGGGGGATAAGGCAAAGGCTATTCATGACCTCAGGAACAGGAAGATACGGACAAAGGCCGACGATGAAAAAGATATAGAAAACTGGTTGGAGATACTGAAGTATTGATATGCTTCCTGAAGATATCGATTTGTTGATAGCAAAGGCGAGGGAGGCAATGGATAGTGCCATTGCACCTTACTCAGGATTCAGGGTCGGCGCCTCTCTGAGGACTGATGACGGGAAGATATACACAGGCTGCAATATCGAAAACCCCTCTCTCATGCTGAGTTTCTGTGCTGAAAGAGTTGTGCTGCTTAAGGCCATAACAGAAGGGGAAAGGGCATTCGGGGCCATGGCCATTGTCTCAAGCGATGGCAGCTACTGTTTCCCCTGTGGAGCATGCAGGCAGATGCTCTTCGAATTCGCCTCTGATATACCCGTATATCTTGCAGGAGATAAAGGTATTAAAAGATTCAGCGTAACTGAGCTTCTCCCCCATGCCTTTGAAAGGATAGGAGATTAACAGGTTTTTTCGTTTACGCCTCAAGAGGTTTTACTGTGAGGTATCGCATAAAAATAGAAACAGGGCAATGGTCTAAGCCCATTGTCCTTCATCAGCCTTTCCTATATAGCTTATTGCTTTTACCCCACACCAAAACTTTTGGTGTGGGGGTTACCATATTTTGTGGCTCTATGTCTTTTTCGGGTTGGCCCATGTCATTGACTTTTATTAATTTGATTTAGTAACGTAAACAGTTCGGGGCGTAGCGCAGCCTGGCTAGCGCACCTGCCTTGGGAGCAGGGGGTCGGAGGTTCAAATCCTCTCGCCCCGACCATGCAAATTTTGCGGAGCAAAATTTGCAGTTGTTAGTGAATAGTTTTCAGTCGTTAGTCTTAGTTGATGATTTTATTTGTTTTTGCTTTTAACTATTAACTGTTCACTATTCACTAATAACTGTCGTTATTGCGCCTGTAGCTCAGTTGGATAGAGCAACTGCCTTCTAAGCAGTGGGTCAGGGGTTCGAATCCCTTCAGGCGCGCCAGGCAAATTTCACTATGTAAAATTTGCAGTTATTAGTTTTTAGTTGTCAGTAGTTAGTTAAGATTTGACTGAGGAGATTCATTTCTGCTTTACTAATAACTAAGCACTATTTACTAATAACTGTTGTAAAATGGTGAGCGTAGCTCAATGGTCAGAGCACTGGACTGTGGCTCCAGTGGTTGGGGGTTCGAGTCCCCTCGCTCACCCCAATTTTGCAGAGCAAAATTGGGGTGAATAGTATTTAGTTGTTAGTGAACAGTTTAAAATTGATTAATGATATTTGTTTTTATTTTGTTTTCACTGATAACTAATCACTATTCACTGTCGTTATTGCGCCTGTAGCTCAGTGGATTAGAGCATCGGCCTCCGGAGCCGAGGGTCGGAGGTTCAAATCCTCTCAGGCGCGTAGCACATTTTGCTTTGCAAAATGTGCAGTTAAGAGTTAAAAGTGATAAGTTATAAGTGAAGGAATTTTAATTTTTAACTCTAAACTCTTAACTCATAACTGTAGTTAAATGTGGGCCGTTAGCTCAGTTGGTAGAGCAGCTGACTCTTAATCAGCGGGTCGGAGGTTCGAATCCTCCACGGCTCACCAGGAAATTGTATAGTTTTTTGTATAGTTAGTTTTGAGGTTATTAATTGTTTCCCCATGTCAGATTTTTTGGGAAACTCCACGCTCTCAAGCTGTTGACTTTTCCCATAAAAATTGTGTTAAATAATAAGTCAGAGGTGATAAGCATATGTATGCAATTATTGAGACAGGTGGAAAGCAATATAGAGTTTCTCCTGGAGACAGGATAAATGTAGAGAAGGTTTCAGCAGGGGCAGGTGCAGATATCAGCCTCGGTAAGGTGCTTGCGGTAGTAAAAGATGATAAAAGCACCATGGGAACCCCATATGTTGAGGGTGCCGAGATTAAGGCTGAAGTGATAGGTTCAGGGAAGGCAAAGAAGGTTATTGTGTACAAACAGAGACCGAGGAAGGTATACAGAAAACTCAGGGGACACAGACAGTCCTTCACGACCATCAAGATAAAAGAGATAGTATTCGGAGGATAAAATGGCACATAAAAAGGGTGTAGGAAGTTCAAGGAACGGCCGCGATAGCGAGGCACAACGTCTTGGTTTAAAGAGGTTTGGTGGCCAGATTGTGCGTGCAGGGAATATCCTTGTCAGGCAGAGAGGCACGAGGTTCCATCCAGGCCTTAACGTTGGAAAGGGCTCAGATGATACACTTTTTGCAAAGGTCGACGGGGTAGTCACTTTCGAGAGAAAAGACAGGACAAGACTCCAGATAAGCGTATATCCTGTAACAGAATCGGTAGTAAGTAGTTAGAAGTCAGTAGCCGGTTAGCTATTGGAAAAAGGCGGGTTTAATCCCGCCTTTTTAGTTTGTGTGTAAAAGTTGTAAATTTTTTGAGATAACCCCGCATAAACTTGTAGCCTTAAAATAGATATAGGAAAGGCTGTCTCAGAATTTTTATAATCGACAGATTATTAATATGGCAATCGTAAGTGCCTTACAAATTAAGGGTTTATTCGTTTACGCCTCAAGAGGTTTTACTGTGAGGTGTCGTATAA
>DYHX01000105.1 GCA_020723925.1 Nitrospira japonica
ACCCATATCTAACCATTACCTATTTTTGCCTTGACACCTTTATAGGATGTCTTTACTTTATTGGGGAAACACTCGCAATAACTCCCCCATCCCCTCTTGATTTAAGAGGGGAGTTACTTAAACGCTTACCCAAATCCCATCAACTTTCCACCCTGATAAATCACGAACGCCACCACCCATGCCAGAACCATCTGGTACGCAAATGCAATTCCGAACCACTTCCATGTGCCGAACTCCTGCCTCATTGCTATTGCAACCACAACGCACGGCATATAGAGAAGAACAAAGGTGATGAAGGCATACGCGCTCAACGGGGTGAATTTGTTTTTAATTGTATCCCTGAGAGGCGACCGTTCCTCTTTTTCCTCGGCGGATTCCTCGCTGCTCATACTCGCTATCCCGAAAGTGGAAATTACATTTGATGCTGAATCCTTAACCGCGCCTGCAAAGGACGTCCCCATCTCTTTCAGGTCATCCGTCAATGTCGGCTTCTCTTTCTTTTCATCCTCTGCCTTCTGGACATATATCTCGCCCATTGTCCCGACAACTATCTCTTTTGCGATCAATCCGGAAACAAGAGATGACGCGGCCTCCCAGTTTCCGAATCCGATTGGTTCTAACGCAGGGGCAATCACCTGTCCCATCTTGCCTAAATAGGAATCCTTTTTATTCTCTACGCCCCACGGAAGATTTAAAAGGAACCATACAAGGATAGAGACCGCAAGGATATATGTGCCTGCCTTAATGAGAAAGTGCTTTCCTTTCTCCCACGTGTGTATCATAAGGCTTCTGAATGAAGGCATCCTGTAAGGCGGCAGCTCCATTATGAACATCGGAGACTCGCCTTTAAAGAGTGTTTTTTTGAATATAATCCCCATGAGGACGGCAAGGGCAATTCCCATCACATACAATGACCAGAGAACCGTTCCGGCATATGCGGTGAAAAAAGCGCCGATAAAGACCACATATACCGGAAGCCTTGCCCCGCACGACATCAAAGGTATGAGCAATGACGTGAGCGCCTTGTCTCTTGGATTCTCAAGTGTCCTCGTCGCATAGACGGCAGGGACATTGCAGCCAAATCCTAAGAGCATTGGGATGAAGGATTTGCCGTGCAACCCTATGGCATGCATTGCCCTGTCCATAACAAATGCAGCCCTTGCCATATATCCGCTTCCCTCAAGAAAGGTTATGAAAAACATCATGGCGAATATGACAGGGACAAACACAAGAACAAATCCAACTCCTGCAATAACCCCGTCAGTGACAAGGGATGTTGTCCATAACGGAGCGCCAATAAAACCGAACACAGCTTCTGCCCATCTCTTGAATGGTCCGGCTATCATGGTATCCAGCCAGTCAGCAAAAGACGCTGAGAAATCAAATGTGAACTTAAATACAAACCACATGGCAGCAAGGAAAATGGGGATGCCGAGAAACCTGTTAAGGACTATTTTGTCTATTTTTTCTGTTATTTCCATCTTCCTGAATTCAGGCTTTTTTAAGACTTCATGGGTAAGCCCTGATGCCAAGGCATATCTTTCGTCTGCCATGATGGATTCAATATCATCGCCATGCGCATTTTTGAGATGTTTTGCCGCTTCTTCTATGAGGGACGCATTGCCTCCGATATTAATCTCTTCCATCACATGACTGTCATCTTCCATAAGTTTGAAAGCAAGCCATCTCACCGGGTACTTTTTTGCAAGCTGAGGAAGGCTGCTTATAATGTGTTTCTCTACTGTTAAGGCGGCAGATTCTATATCATCGCCGTAATTCAATTTCTTTGGACGATGCATGGATACGCTGTCTGCAATACCCGTAATTGCCTTTAGCAAGTCATTCAGTCCTGTCTTTTTTGTTGCGACTGTAGGGATAACCCTCACTCGGAGCATCTCTTCCATCGTCTTTATATCGATCTTATACCCCTTCTTTTCTGCCTCGTCATGAATATTCAGAGCAATGACAACGGGGATATCCAATTCAAGCATCTGCACCGTAAGATAGAGATTCCTTTCAAGGTTTGTTGCATCTACGACATTTACGATCACATCAGGTTTTTCATTGACGAGATAATCCCTTGCTATTATTTCTTCCTGCGTGTATGGGCTCAGGCTGTATGTCCCCGGTAGATCCACAAGTTTGATTTGCCTGCCTTCATACTCAAATACCGCGGATTTCTTTTCTACTGTAACGCCGGGCCAGTTGCCGACATGGAGCCTTGTCCCTGCAATAGCATTTATCAGAGTTGACTTTCCGGAGTTTGGATTGCCTGCAACTGCAACCGTAATAGTTTTTTTGTCTGTTATCTGACTTCTGACTGCCGTGTTCATTTAATTACCTCCACTTCAATTCCTTCCGCCTCTTTTTTCCTGAGGGAGAGATTGTAATTTTTTATAGTCACTTCAATAGGGTCGCCGAGGGGGGCTACTTTTTCCACTTTCACATTTTCACCAACCAGCACACCCATATCCATAAGTCTTCTCTTTAGTGGGCCTATTGCCCCCATCTTTGTAATTTTTCCCTGCTCACCGGGTTTGAGATTTGCTAAATTCATTCCTCTTTCCTCCTTACCATTATCTTCATTGCCATTCCTCTGCCGATGGCAATCCTTGACTCATCCACTTTTAAAAGAAGCGGTCCGCGTCCCTCATTGTTCAGCATTTCAATCATCTTGCCAATGCGCAGTCCCATATCTTCCGCATGGCAAAATTGATTTTTGCTGCTTCCGTGAGAGCAGCCCTTTTGTCCCTTTATCTCTACAATTTCAGCCTGTTCACCTTTGCTTAAAAGCCCAAGCGGCGCCATAGCTCTATATCCTCCTTTTTTGTGAGATACTCTCATTCTTTTTCCTAACTAAAACTTAAATGCAATACCTGCAAGGAATGTGAGATCCGTTTCCGGCTTATTAAGCCCGCCCTTTATACCGGCATCAATGGCAATATTTTCAGATATTGAATAAATCAGCCCGCCGATGATAAATGCAGGATGGGTATTGGATGTCTTATCAGGATTTCTCTCCATCCCGATATTTCCAGCAACCTTTAGGTCTTTCATAACCTCCACTTCAGTGGCGAGAGATGTATGCCATATGTCATTTCTGTTTGTGTCTTTGTCTGCCTGAAGTTTATATTCATTGTGGTGATAGCCTAAATTCAAATGGAATGCCCACGGCTTTATCTCCTTTGTTGTTATAAATACAAGACCATATGAAGCCCTGCCATTGCCGAGACCTTTATTTTCATCGCCATTGGGAAGCGTAATGCCGGGCTTAAGGGCAAAGCTCAACCCATCCTTTTCATAAAACCTCCACTTGACCTCCAGAGACATATCCGCTATGCCGTCTCCTTGTTCCGTAGAGTCGGCATTAACAACTCCGTCTATCCTTGTCTTTTTCCATTGATACGGCAAGCCAAGAACAACATCCACATTATCCGTTATGCCGTAAGAGACTATTGTTGCCAGTTCGCTGCCCGTCTCCTTCTTTGTTTCCCATTTTCCCTCATCCGTGTTGTACTGCTTCTCTTTTTCATTGGTGAATTCGCTGTTCACCTCAACTTGAAACTTCCCTTTCCCCTGTGTGCCTGTGTCATCCGTAATAAGCGGATGGGCAGCAAATGCCGTCTCTGACATAACCAGCATCGCAACCAAAACAAAAACCATCCTTCTAAACATTCTTCTCTCCTCCTCTTTTATTTTCTAAACAATTGAAACAATTCCTCAGTGTGCAGGGTCCGCATGAGTGATACATAAAAACAGGAATATTCCTCGCCTTTGCTATATTCATCGCCTCCTTCTTTGCCTTATGGGATACCTTATTGGTGAAAATCACCACCGCATTCACATTTTTAATTTTTGACGCTATCCCTGTTTCAGATTTGTTAAACACCTTAAGGTCAATGCCGAATCGTTTAGCCTCGTTCATATAATGTCTCTCAAGCCTGTCCATCCCTCCGACGATTGCAACGCACATTCCAGCCTCCTTATTATAATTGATAATCAATATCAATAATATATTATTTTGAAAGGGTAGAGGATTCCCGCTACCCTTTCATGCTCTCATTAATACTTGACTCTTATACCTTCCGTTCTTTCCTTATGTTTTAGGCTACAGTAGCTCATTATAATGATTATCTTTATCAATTATAATTGTAACATTTTTAACTACACTTTTTACATAAACCGTATATTTCCATCTTGTGTCTTATAGGCTTAAAATCATTCGCTTCTGCAAGTTTATCTTGGAGCTTCTCAATCCGATCATCTTTGACCTCAATAAATTTTCCGCATTTCAGACATATTAGATGGTCGTGATGTTCATGTTCATATTTTTGCTCATATCTTGCCTTCTGGGTTCCGATCTTTATCTCATCCGCCAACCCACATCCGCACATTAATTTTATGTTGCGGTGTACCGTCGCATAACCTATGTCCGGACATTTCTTTTTCAAGACATTATATAGTTCATCTACTGTAATATGCTTATCTGCCTTAAGAAATGTATGAAGGATTTCTTCCCTTTGAGAAGTATTGCGTAATCCCTTCTTTTTTAGATATGATAAAAATATTTCCTTTGATTCGCTTGTTGCCATATAGGACATTCTAATTAATAATGATAATTATCATCATAAAAGCATAAAATAAAAATTATGTCAAGAAGAAAAATCATTCAAAATTTACCTTTAGGGGAGCAGGCACATAAAGGGCGATGCGGAAGACCCGAAGGGGCTAAAGCCGACCAACTGTGACTGCTGGGTGGGTGGGGGATAAATATTCATCAAGCAACACGAATCACACCGAAGGTGGGACAAAAGTCTTCACCGATAATGTCGGGGAAGTCTTTTGGTGTTGCGTCTTTCCCGACTGTTAAGTCGGAAGAGTGATGAATATTTTTAAGGTGGTGGCTATTATCTTAAGGGTGGGGTTCATCTCCTTAAATTTCTTTTCTTACATTTGTGAATTGTATTTGGTAGAATTACTGAAACACAGTTTGAGTCAACGCTATAAGGGGAGCCATGCCTATAACCCCTTGCAAATCAAGGGGTTTCTTATTCTGCCCCGTAAGTAATTTTCACACGAGTTTCCCGTTAAATGGATAGCGAGCGTATTCCCCGCAGCTTGCTGCAGGGAATCTTCAATAGGTAGTGTCAAGACTTCTGTGTAAATTCTTTTAAGGGTTTGGTTCTCCAT
>DYHX01000028.1 GCA_020723925.1 Nitrospira japonica
GAATACACCCTCTTTTTTTATACTTCAAGATTTTACACAGAAAAGTTTACGCTACATCGGTAATTATGCCTTTGACATTTATATTGTCTTCCGGTATTGTTACCGTTGCTTCCTCTTTAGTCATTATCCTGTGGTGTTTTCTGATCTGCCTTAATTCATATAAAGCTCCTATGCATGAAAGGATGAGGAACAGATTGAAAAATATCCAGACCATACACACCGCAACTGTTTCGCGCTCAAGGGGATAATTTATCCATTTGGACAGGCCGGCCGGGATTCCGGCTAATGTGATCAGAAGTATGATATAAAAAGGCAATGCCTTGCCGTTGACGAAATCCTCATTCAGACTTTTGCCCTTAGGAGTTACCTTAAACCTTGGAGATCGCGGATTAAGCAACACCCCAAGAGTCGGAGTAATAAGAAATATACTCTGGGCCGTCTCAAATAGCTCTGAAAAGAAAGGCTGCCTGACTTTTCCGTAAAGATAATTTGTTACAATCAACGAACTTAAAAGATGCGGTAAGGCGTATGTTAAAATCTGGGATGCAGACGCATTATATATCCTGAGGCCAAAAAGCAGATATGCGAGAGGCGCAAGGATAAAGACGGTACGGGCAATGCCGAAAAACCAGAAAATGCAGTTGTTCGTATAACAGATCTTTTGATACCACTTCAGCCCTTTCAAGAAAAGGGGATTTTTCAGAAGGAGTATTTGAAGCATGCCTTGCGTCCAGCGGCTTCTCTGCGTAATAAGATAGTCAAAGGTCTCGGGAGACAGTCCGCATATCATGGGCTTTGGCAGGTAAGCGCTCCTGTATCCCTTTGCATGAAGAGAGATGGCCGTCTCTGCATCTTCCGTTATGGTATCTCCCGCAATGCCGCCTGCTTCTTCAAGATACCTTCTCCTCAGCAGGGCAGCAGAACCGCAGAAAAACGATGAGTTCCAGAAATCGAGACCCGGATGAACCGCCCTGTAAAACATTTCGTTTTCCTCAGGCGCATTTTTATGGATTCCCATATTTTTCTCTACAGGGCTTGGATTAATAAAGAAATGGGGCGTCTGAACGAGGAAAAGTTTTTCACCTTCAAGAAAAAATCCCACTGTATTCTTAAGAAAATCCCTCGTAGGGACATGGTCGCAGTCAAGGATAAGAATAATCTCTCCATGACCTGATATATTGCCGAAATTGAACCATTCACCGCTGTGCTTATCCTTGTTTTCATAGCCCAGAGATGTATGTTTGAGGGCATTATTGATATTGCCTGCCTTTGCCCGTTCATTTTTTTCTCTGGTTATATAATTTATTTTCAGTGTTTGAGCTATTCCATGGAGTTCTTTATACCGCTCTAAAGCTGTTGCAGCTTTTTCGGGATTGGGATCATTCCGTTTCTGAACAGTCCCTCCATCATCAAGTATATAAATGTTAAGCTTTTCTTTAGGGTAGTCCAACTGCATGCATGCCAATGCTGTTATCCTCACAATATCTTCAGGTTCATTATATGTCGGAATAAATACATCTACCGAAGGCAGCAAACCGGCATCTTCAGGAAGGGGCGGAGACTTTCGCTCAATCGGCCAGACATTCACAAACATCCCGGAAATGTATACGAACACTGCAGAATATGTCTCTGCTGCATAAAGGGAAAGCATTGCAATGCTATCAAAAAAGCCTGTATAAGTCAGGGTGTCAAAGGTCCTAAAAAACCAGTAGCGGAAGGTAATAAAGGCGGCTATTGCAAAAATGAGGGTTCGCACAGGCTGACTGCCGGACAACCGCACTTTGGTTAAAATCCATACGACAATTAAAAGCCCGTATCCTATTACTGCCTGATGGAATGAACTTAAATATAGACTTGCTGTATATACGATAAATATGACAGACAAAGATATGCTTATGCCGACAAAAAACTTCTTATATGCTAAATTGCCAGTGGTCATACTATCGGGTTAGAAAGCCCTTCGGCAATCTGCTCATCCGCGCTTAGCCCTAATTCTACGAGTATTTCGCCGAGTTTTTTACGCATATCATGGTCAAACAAAAACGATGTTTGCTTTAACAAGAACAGTTATCTGCTGATAATAGCCTCAACAGGTATAAATATATTCTTATTAGAAACTAAAAGTCAACTAATTAATTCTTATCAGAACATTTATATTTTATTCCCCAAAGGGCATTATTAGTAGGGGATTAAGATGGATGAGAAAAAGTTAATAGGGCGCAGGATAAAAGAACTTAGAAAAAGTAAGGGGCTTTCTCAGGAGCAGCTTGCAGAGAAGGCTGAAACAAGCCAGAATTATTTAAGTCGTATGGAGAGAGGCACAGAAAACCTTACTCTCGACATGCTTATAAAACTTGCCAATGCCTTAGAGGTTGAAATGTGGGAGATGTTTGATTTCGGACATGAGGTTAGCCATAAGGAATTGAAAGAAAACATCCAGGGTTTTGCTAAAACCGCCGATGAAGACAAACTCCGTCTTGCCCTGAAGATCATCAGGGCAGTCAGCAGATAGCTTTCCAAAACATTCTATTTATTAATGTGATAAGATAAATTTTATTTAAAGGTACCTTTTCTTGAAGGTAGCTAAACTATATAGCTGCAGTGACATAAGAATTGAGGACATCCCGATTCCAGAGATAGGGCATGGTGATGCCTTGATGAAGACAAAGGCATCTGGCATATGCTCTGGAGATGCGATGCCATGGTATATAGAAAAGAAGGCTCCCTTAGTTCTTGGGCATGAGCCAGCTGGCGAGATTATTGAGGTTGGTAATAACGTAACATCTTTTAAACCCGGCGACAGGGTATTTGCCCATCACCATGCACCGTGCCTAACATGCAGATACTGCAAACGAGGTGACTATGTGCATTGTGAAACATGGAAGAATACAAAGATTATCCCAGGAGGGATTTCAGAGTATATTCTAATACCAGAGATAAACCTTGAAAACGATACTCTTATCCTTCCAGAAGACTTGAGTTATGAAGACGGAACACTAATAGAACCAACTGCCTGTGTTGTAAAGAGTCTTAAAAGAGCAGGGGTCATCATAGACAGAGGCTCGTCACTCCACACTCCTCACTCGTTACTTTCTTATAGAGATACTGTGCTTGTTATTGGTCTCGGAGTTATGGGTATCCTTAACATACTCGTTGCGAGAAAATACGGTGCAGGTAGAATAATCGGCGCTGATATGGTCCCATCCAGGATCGAGAGGGCTAAGGAGTTCGGGGTAGATGATGTTATTGATGTATCAAAAGATAGTTTACCCGACGCCCTTAAAAAACTGACAGATGGGGAGATGGCGCAGCTCGTAATTGTTGGTCCAAACAGCGCTGAGGCAATGGCACATGGCATATCATGCGCTGGACCAGGGGGGACGGTTCTCCTTTTCACACCAGCAAAGCCTGGTGAGAAATTAACTATAGACCCTAACGAGATTTATTTCAAAGACATAAACCTTATAACGAGCTACTCATGCGGCCCAGATGACACTAAAGAGGCATTAAACCTCATACATAAAGGTATTGTTACCGCAAAGAAGCTCGTTACCCACAGATTTCCCATAGACGAAACCGAAAAGGCATACAGACTCACTGCAGAGGCAAAAGAGTCCTTAAAATGTTTGATAGTTTTTTAATCTATCTTAAAACTTCGATACCTCCTGGATTAGATTGGTGACATCAAATTTCACAAGATAGCTCTCTGCTCCAACAATCTTTGCCTTCTCCCTGTTTTCTTCGCCGCTTAATGATGTATTTATTATGAACAGGTTTTGGCTCATACACTTTACTTATGTCTTAAACCACATAACAAGTTTATTAAGTTGACCTGCAAGTTTTGTGAGTTCCTGGGATGTCTCTTTTATCATGTTTGCCGATTCCTCTGATGTCTTTGCACTCTTTGAAATATGATCCGTGTTTGATGATATGCTGTCTGCCACCTGTGCTTGTTCCTCTGCAGCAGTAGCTATCAAATGCGCCATCTCCATGCTCCTGTTGGAAGCGGTAACTATTTCTTCCAGCAAACGTTGTGATTCTTTTGCGGCTATTACACCTTTTCCAACCAGGCTTTTACCCGATTCCATTGACAATACAGACAGCTCGATGTCTTCTTGAATTCCCTTTATCATGCTGGCAATCTGACCTGTGGCGGCAGCTGTCCGTTCAGCAAGCTTCCTAACTTCATCTGCCACAACTGCAAAGCCCTTGCCCTGTTCACCCGCCCTTGCTGCCTCAATTGCTGCATTTAAGGCAAGCAGGTTTGTCTGTTCTGCTATCGCGCTGATTACATTGACAATGTTACCTATCTCAGAAGACCTGATGCCTAATTTTTCTATTGTTTCGGATGACTTTTTGAATGTTTCTACTATCTGACGCATCTCATTGACCATCATCTCACCAGAACTGCGTCCTTTATCCGCAATCTGAGATGCAGTTTTAGACTCCGTTGCTGCAGAGGAGGCATTTTTCGCGACATCTACTATTGTATGGCTCATCTCTTGCATGGAAGTGGCTGCCTGTTCTGTCTGGAACGCCTGTTCATGAACACCTTTACTTAAGCTGTCAGCAGCCTTAAAGAGTTCAGATGAATTATATGAAACAACATTAGCTGAGGTTATAATTTTCTGTACCATATCCTTCAGGTCTGCCTTCATTTTTACAAAACCCTGTCCCATAGACCTGATTTCCGGTGTCCCCCCCACCTCAATCTCTGCCGACAAGTCACCTCGTGCTATTGCAGCAGCGCCTTTTGCTATTTGAAACACTGATGAGCCGATGGATCTTGCCCCAAACCATCCTGCGATAATCCCGATGAGTAGCCCTATACTGCCTAAAACAATTGAGGCAATTATGACCCGCTTTACAAGCTGGTTTACGGCAATAATAGCCTTCTCCTGCTCACCGGAAGCAACGGTCAATCCCGCCTTGCTTTTTTGCTGCTGTTCAGTTACCACCTTTTCAATCTGCTGACTCAATGCCAATGCCTTTTGGTGAGCTTGAAGCACCTTTTCTATCTTTTTTGAAAGCCCATCTCTACCTATCAGGGTTTCTTTAATATCTTTAAAGAAAAGTGTTATCTTATGTAAAAAGTCAATGTCTTCTTTCCTTTCGAGGGTTTGAAAAATATCTGACAGTTTTTTTATGGTCGAATCTACATTTGCAAATTTTACTGAAAGCATATTGGTTTGTGTTGATAGTTCCAGCGCACTTTGTGCTAATAATAATTTAGAGGTATCCCCATCAATTGAGTGTCCTATGGATATAAGTTCAGAGCTCAACAGAAGCACATTACCTGAAAGTCCTGATACATTTACAGATTTTTTAAGGTCTATGTTGCTAAAACCTATATCTTCAAACTGATAATCTATATAACTTGATATTTCAGACACTATAGTATATATCCTACCTGATATCTCTTTTTCCAGAGCATCCTTTCTTTTCTTGGTTTCAGGGTCTTGTTTAGATAAATAGCTATCAATAATATCAACAAGTCCGTCTTTGTCAACAACCCTTGCCTGCACATCTTTAAAGCTGTCATATAATTTTTTAATCTCCTTGTCGCTGTCTCTTGCCTTGAGGAAATCAGCAGCTAATGCCTTACTAATTGCCAGAGAAAATTTGCCCTTAGCCAGGTCCAATGCCCTTTTATTGTCAGACCTCTTAACCTCATCAAATGCAATCTCTACGGAACGCAGTACTTTAGATAGCTCGTAAAGGTCTCTTATCCTGTCAGATGCCTTCACAACAGTGCCTGTTGCGGATGATAGTTTATCAGATGCGCCCTTCTGGATATTTTTTATTTTTATATCAATTTCCTGAAGTCTCTTTGCTATCTCAGCAAGCTTTAATGACATTTTTTTGCTTGCCTCCTTTGCAGTCATTTCTGCGTCTATTTTTTCCTTAGTAACTGCAATGACGGTCTCAGATGTTTTACGGAATTCATCTACTACTTTCTCAATTTTAGTATCTCCTAAAGACAGGGAGGTTAATTCTGAACTTACTATCTTAAGTTCAGCGTTTACACGCTGCATTTGAGATATTTTATCTTCAAGGTCTTTTAGCGATGTTGCTGATGTCATTTTTGTCAGAACTGTGGTTGCCTCTTGCAGTCCAGCCTGTGCCTGAATGGTCTTAACCTGAAAAGGAGTGGACTGGGTTGTAAGATGGGAAAGCCTCTTTTGAATAAATGTAGTGCTTAATATAGTAAATAGCGTAGCACCCCCTGCAATACAGAATATCAGCAATCCATTTAAAAATATCTGGTTTTTTATTGATATCCTATCTATAAACAAATTTTATGCTCCCTTAGCAATAATATAACCCAAGTTGAGCGATTTATTATACAAACCCATGACAGCCGAGACGGCTGTCCTACCCTATGGGTGATGTCGTCAAACAGTAGGACAGGCGTCTCGCCTGTCAAAGAGTGATTTATAATCAAAGAATCGCTCAATTTGGGTAAAAATATATAATTAATATTAATCGTGTAGATGCTCTTGTTCCCAATGCACTTTATAGAGAGAAGGGCGATTTTAGCCACCTTGCAGGGGAGGCTTTAGCCGCCCCTGCAACCTACCGTCTCCTACCTTATCGGCACGGTGACGCTTATTGCGCCTCTCAAGTCACCCTCTTTATAGCCCTCTTTTGGTCTCCCTGCAATATCAAGCTCTCCAGCAGGATCTCCATGACAGGTAAGGCATGGCTTGGCAATATAAATTGGCAGCATGTGACGGACAACCTTTCTTCCACCTGCGGTTGTTGCCTCAGAATATGGCTTACCTTTTTCCCATCCAGATTCAAATTTTTTGAGGACTGTCTCTTCAAATTCGTCAGGTCTGTTGTAATCGCCCCTGAATTTGATACTGGTTTGTTTAAGCCTTATTCCGCTCTTTTTATAGAACTTATCACCTGTTCTTGCCCCATACACAGCAGGGATAAAACCCTTAAATCCCTTGCCTGCTTCATTAATCTGAGGTTGTGCATCAGCTACCGCTTCCATGGCTGATTCATGCACAGCAATCAAAGCCTTGCCTACAGGGTCTCCAGCACTTTGTGCCTTCATATCTACCCCTTTCCTGCTGAGTTCTTCAAATACCTGTGCCTCATATACGGCAGGGGTAAACCCCTTGTCGCCCTTTGAGGCGTCATTAATAAGAGCCTGGTTTTTAGCGATTACTGCCCTGCCTGCCACAAGATACTCGGCAACTGCTTTTGCCACTGCCTCCTCTTTCTGGCTTGCAAATGGTTCATGCAAAAACAACATTGTTGCTGAAAATAAACTCAGCGCCATTACCCATAAAGGCTTCTTATTTTTCATGCCGCCCTCCCGGTATAATCCTTGCTTTTGAATTAAGCAAGGAAGTTTAAAGATTATGTGGTCTTCAAGCAGGAACTATAACCTGCTTTACCCTTTATGTTTATTCAGTGTCCATCTCATCACACTATTATTATCGTATTATCGGCAGGTTTTCAGAAAACTTTAGCCTAAATTGAGCGATCTTGTTGTATAACAGAAGTAGGACAGGCGTCTCGCCTGTCCTAACAGATGGAAGTCATAGACTAATAAGTTGTTTCAACCCCGATATCTCTTGTGACTTAATACAGCATCTATGTCTTGTTTATTCGGCAAATTCGTATATAATTACCCATAATACATATCTATCCAAAATACTATGGAAACATATTGATTTTCACTAATGAGCTTGCTTCGCCGCTAACGCTCCTCGCAATGGGGTGCGAATGAGAGGGAAATGGCGTCATTGCTTGATTTGTCATTGCGAGTGCAGCGAAGCAATCTCGTATTTTGGACAATAATGTCCATGAAACAAAAAACAAAAAAAGAGGCCACTTCCATATCCTGCGACTGGAAATCTCCCATAAAGGGAAAAACTATTGAGAACAAAAATAGAATCTTCAGATTTAAAGGCAATTTTAAATGGAGAGGGATCCGAACCGAAAAATACAAACAAAAAAATGGCGGATGGTCAGCCATTGAAAGAAATGTATTAATAGGGAGCCATGGAGAGAGTGCAAAATTCCATCTGAGATATTTTGAGATAGCTCCTAACGGTTACAGCAGTTTCGAGAAGCATAAGCACGAGCATGTTGTGATATGTGTGCGCGGTAAAGGCAAAGTCCTTGTTGGTAAAAAAATCCAGAAGCTCGAATTCCTTGATACGCTATACATAGCACCGCATACCCCCCATCAGCTCATAAACCCCTTTAATGAACCCTTTGGATTCTTCTGTATAGTCAATGCAAGAAGGGATAGACCAAAAATCCTCAAGAAGTCCAAAAATTAGACGTAAAACTAAGAAATGTAGTAAAACTAATTAGGAAAGGCTCTCTCATAATTTGGGAGAAGTGAAAGCCCTTGTTTGTTTTTTTAAAAAGTATTATCATATAAAATTAAATTTTAGGGGAGTTAATGTGGAAAAACAGAAAAATCAGACAATTGTCGACAGAATCTGGAATTCTTTCTCATCAATAACCCTCGCCGTAGTGTTCTTTACTCTTATTTCTCTGACATCAATGATTGGTACGGTTATAGAGCAGAATGCAGAGCCAGAGAAGAATCTCAAGGTCATAGGCAAGCTCTTTGGCGAATCTCTTGCCCCCACCCTTTATAACATCTTTGAGAGATTGGGTTTTATGGATATGTACCATTCATGGTGGTTTGTCACACTGCTGCTGCTCTTTGCTGCAAACCTCGTAATATGCTCCATAGACAGGCTCCCAAAGATATGGAAACTTGTGAAAGAGCCGATAAATCCCCTCTCAGAAGAACACTTCAAGGGCGTTGGAATAAAGAGAGAGATTGTCCTGAGGGGGAAGACAGAGAAAGTGAGGGGGGTGGTTGGAACCGCAATAAAAAACGCAGGCTTCAACTTTTCAGAGGCAAAAGAGGCAAACGGCTATCAACTGTATTCCCAGAAGGGAAGTTACAGCCGGTTGGGTGTGTATATAACACACTTCAGCATCCTCGTGATACTCCTCGGTGCAATTATAGGGATATTCTTTGGATTCAAAGGGTTTCTGAACCTGCCGGAGGGAGCCATATCATCTGTAGCATACTACAGGAGCGGAATTGAACAGCCACTCGGCTTCAGCATCAGGTGTGACAATTTTCTGGTTGATTTTTACGGGGGATCTGACATGCCAAAAGCGTATAAGAGCTGGCTGACAATAATAAAGGACGGAAAAGAGGTAATCAAAAAAACCATAGAGGTGAATGACCCTCTGACATACGAGGGGATAACCTTTTATCAGTCAAGCTATGGCATGGTGCCTGATGCACAGGGCATCTTTATGCTCAAGGCAATATCCAAAGATGGGAAGCGCGAAACAATAAACCTAAAACATAATGAGTCTTTCACAATCCCAGGCACATCAATAACAGGGAAGATCATAAATTTCAGTCCTGCCCTGGGCATGGACCAGACAGGTAGGCCATTCACATACGCAGATATGATGAACAATCCAGCTATCTACATAGAGTTTTCTGAGGGTGGAAAGCAAAAGTATGCTGGCTGGCTTCTGAAGAGATACCCTGAAACATGGGCTCTTCCTGATGGTCATATAGTAGAGTTTATGGACTACTGGGGTATTGAGTACACAGGCCTTCAGGTGAGGAAAGACCCAGGAGTATGGGTTGTTTACCTCGGCTGCATAACCATAAGCATAGGGCTCTTTATAGCATTCTTTGTGAGCCACAGGAGGTTGTGGGTGAGACTCATCGAAGATAAGAATGGCACAAGGGTAACTGTCGGCGCAACAGCTAACAAAAACAGACAGGCATTCGAAAGAAAGATCGATAAAATCATTGCCCTTCTGAGCAAATCACAGGGAGGAGGAAAATAATGAGCAGTTCCATCTTATTCGGCATATCCACAATGGCCTATATCCTGGCCATGATAATTTACATAGCATACCTTGCCTTCAGGAAATCGCAGGTCGGCATTACCGCAACCACAGTCACAGTAGTGGGATTTGTTTCTCAGACAATGGCAATTATCCTGAGATGGAAAGAATTTTATGAGATTGGTCAGATGGGCATCTTAAGAGCCGCCCCTCTCACCAATCTCTATGAATCCCTGATATTTTTTGTATGGTGTTTGATATTAGGGTATTTGATAATTGAGTTCAAATACAAAAATCGCTCATTCGGGGCATTTATAACTCCGGTTGCTGGCCTCGCATTAGCATTCATAGACATCTCGGGCATGTCAAAGGATATCCAGCCCCTTGTTCCAGCACTACAGAGCAACTGGCTTCTTGCACATGTCATAATGAGCTTTATAGGATACGCTACATTTGCGATATCCTTCAGCACAGGTTTGATGTATCTTATACAGACAACAGATAAACGCAATGAACCTTCATATATCTTCTGGACAGTCACAACAGGTATCTTTATAATAATATTGCTTGCGATGGGTATCGATTACCTCAGTTTCAGGGTTGCTATCAGAAGCCCTGAGATGTTGATAAAAAGCTACCTCTTCAAGGCGTCATTCTTCAGCCAGTCATCTCTTGTTTCCGCACTGAGCTGGCTTGTATCATTAGCCTTCATCTTCATGCTCTGGAGATACGGATATGTCCTCAAAAGGATTATGAGTGCCTTTTCGATATCTCCAGATACCCTTGATGAAGTCACATACAAGAGCATAGCCATCGGGTTCCCTGTTTTTACCCTCGGAGGACTAATCTTCGGCGCAATATGGGCTGACCAGGCATGGGGTGTTTACTGGAGCTGGGACCCAAAAGAGACATGGTCACTCATAACATGGTTTGTGTATGCATTTTACCTGCACAGCCGTCTTATGCGCGGGTGGAAGGGCAAGAAGGTCGCGATTGTTGCAGTAGTAGGGTTCGTAGCTGTAATATTTACTTACTTAGGCGTTAATCTGCTTCTTTCAGGTCTTCACGCCTATGGGTCAATAGGGTAAAAAACATATTCTCAATTTGATGAGTCTCAATGGCAAATACATTCTCTGTATAACCTGTATACTGCTTCTGTCAATCGGAGTGTTTTCCTGGAGAAATCTGGAACTTCAGGAAGATCGGATCAGGGAAGATGACAGGGAAAAGGTCGCCCTCCTCACCGAGATAATAAAAAATGGTCTCGTGACAATAATGCTCGAAGGCAGGGGGAAGGAATTCCAGAAGTTTCTTGAGGCCTTGATTGCCGAGGATATCGAAAAGATCAGGATATTACGACCTGATGGAATAATAGTGAGTTCTTCGATACCAACAGAAATAGGCAATAAGATAAGCCCGAAAGACATCTCGAGATTTAAAACCCAGAAGGCTCCAGTGGGTTTCTCACGTGAAAGAGAAGGAAATATGGTTTATTCCATGATGGTTCCCATTTATAATGAACGCCCATGTCAGAGGTGCCACGGCGAGAGGGATGAGATTAGAGGGATACTCGATGTTGAGATTTCAATGAAAAAGACCATCCAGAGAATTGAAGACTCCAGGAAAAGTATGCTCTTCCTCTTCATTATAATCTTTGTTGTTCTCTCTGTCTCCCTCGGCATACTTATTACATATTTTGTTAATAAGCCCATCGCTAAGATTATAGACACCATGAAAAAGGCCGAGGGAGGAGACCTGAAGGTGAGGTTTCTTACAGAGAGGAAGGACGAAATCGGAAAACTCGCATCAAGCCTGAACTCCATGCTATCCGATCTTGAGGGGGCGAGACGCGAGATAGAGAAATGTCATAACGAGGAGATACAGAGGGTAGAGCAGATGGCAACCATGGGTGAGCTTGCCTCTGCTATAGTCCATGAGATTAAAAATCCACTTGCAAGAATAAGTGGGGCTATACAGGTATTTGCAGAGGATTTCCCTCTGGAGGATCCGAGGAGGGAGATAATAAACGAAATCCTGAGCAAGATAGAACAGCTTGATAAAACAGTAAGTGACCTGCTGAATTTTTCTCGTCCGCCAGACCCCCACCCGATGCCAACACAGATAAAACCACTGATTGAACGGGCTCAGAAATTAATAGCGCCGCAGGCAGAAAAACAAAGAGTCAGCATTAAATTAGCTTATGAAGACGATATCGAAGAAATAAATATCGACCAGGAGCAGATGCAGCAGGTATTTCTAAATATCATGCTAAATGCCATCCAGTCAATGCCTGGTGGGGGAATGCTCACGATAGCCACATACTTCAGGACAGAAGAAAACGAAGTCGAGATAGCCTTCTCTGATACAGGATACGGCATTGCACAGGATGACCTGAAGAATATATTCAAGCCGTTCTTCACTGCAAAACACGCGGGGACAGGGCTTGGTCTTGCAATAAGCAGAAATATAGTCGAGAAACATGATGGAAGGATAGTTGTTGATAGCCAGGTTGGTGTTGGCAGCACCTTTCGAGTAATTCTTCCAGGAAAGAGGTAATCTTGAAAATGTCCTGATTCTTAAGCTATGATATTATTGCAGTTTAACAATGGAGGTAACTTTATGAATAACATAAAAACAATGGTTTTGCTGGTCTTCCTGACCCTCATGCTTGTATGGGCAGGGGCTGCCTTTGGTGGAAAGCAGGGTATGACTGTGGCTCTTATCTTTGCATTGGGGATAAACTTCTTTGCATACTGGTTCAGCGACAGGATTGTCCTCAGAATGTATGGTGCAAAACAGGTTACAGAATCAGAGGCACCCGAACTTCACGGAATGGTGAGAAGGCTTACACAAAAGGCAGGGATGCCAATGCCAAAGGTCTACATCATAGATGCAGATCAGCCGAATGCCTTTGCAACAGGGAGAAATCCGAACCACGCTGCTGTTGCTGTAACAACTGGCATTATGCGTATCCTCAGCCATGAGGAGCTCCTTGGAGTGATAGGCCATGAGCTTGCACATATAAGACACAGGGACATACTTATAAGCACTATAGCCGCGACCATAGCAGGTGCGATAAGCTATCTTGCACAGATGGCACAGTGGGCAGCATTGTTCGGTCACAGGGGTGATGACGAAGAAGGTCGCAGTCCTGTTGCAGCCATCGCGATGATGATAGTGGGTCCAATAGCCGCACTTATTGTGCAGATGGCAATATCCCGCTCAAGGGAATACGTTGCCGATGAAGGTGGTGCAAGGCTTGCAGGGAACCCCCGGTTTCTTGCAAATGCCTTAAGAAAGCTTCACATAGCATCACAGCAGATACAAATGGATGCCAATCCTGCAACATCCCATATGTTCATAGTTAATCCATTTTCAGGGGGAGGACTATTGAAACTTTTCAGCACACATCCACCAATAGGGGAAAGGATAGCAAGGCTCGAGGCAATGAGCCTTTAACACAAATAGCATGATAGTGCGGAAGCGCTGAAGCATGGAAGTCTGATGCTTCTGTTCTTCTGAGCTCCTGCACTTAGTTTATACTTGACTCTTAATTCTATGATTGCTCAAAATATTACTAACTTATGAAGGCTCTTGTAACAGGGGCTACAGGCTTTATTGGAAGCCATCTTGTTGAAGAACTTCTGAGGAGAGGTTACACTGTGACCTGCCTCGCAAGAAAGACCTCTAACCTCAGATGGATAGAAGGCCTCGATATCAGCCTCGTGTATGGCGACTGCGCAGAAAAAGAATCCCTGCTCGATACAGTCGCTGACTTTGATTATGTATTCCACTTAGCAGGACTCACCAAGGCAAGAGTGGAAGAAGACTTCTTCTGTGTAAATGCAAAGGGCACAGAAAACCTTGTGCAGGCTTTAGTCGAAAAGAATTTTAACATCAAACGTTTCGTCTATCTCAGCAGTCTCGCTGCAACAGGACCAAGCAAAAATGGCACCCCTGTTGATGAAAATATAGAGACTAAACCCGTATCCAGCTATGGGAAGAGTAAACTCGAAGGTGAACGGATTGTATTGAAATATAAAGATTTTCTCCCCATAACAATAATCAAGCCGCCTGCGGTATACGGTCCGAGGGATAGGGACTTTTATGTATTCTTCAAGATGTTAAAAAAGGGCTTTTTCCCATACTGGGGAAAATGCTATTATTCACTCCTGTATGTTGATGACCTTGTGAGAGGGATGATACTCTCTGCCGAGACCAAAGAGGCAGAAGGGAGGACATACTTTTTGTCTGACAGCGTATATTCAAACGAGGAGATAGCTAAGGTTATATCTTCCGCACTTGGTGCAAAGGCTATACGTCTAAGAATACCCAAATCCATAATGCCGCTGTTTGCCACTATCGGAGAAAGACTTAACAGGCAGAGCAGTATTATAAATAAAGACAAGATTAAAGAATTAAATTATTCTCACTGGACATGTGATTCATCAAAGGCAAAAAGGGAACTCGGGTTTGTTCCGAAAGTCGGAATAAAGGAAGGTATAAAATGGACAGCAGACTGGTACAGGATTCATCGATGGCTGTGAAAAAATCAGTGGATATATTTGATAAGTGTTTCAGCTTCAATAAGGCCAAAGAGCTCATGGCAGCAGGACTCTATCCTTTCTTCAGAGTTATCGAGAGCGCACAAGACCCAGAGGTCGTGATGAACGGCCGCAGGATGATAATGGTAGGCTCAAACAATTACCTCGGCCTGACAAATCACCCAAAAGTGAAAGAGGCGGCAATAGAGGCTGTGAGGAAATACGGCTCTGGGTGTGCTGGCTCACGTTTTCTTAATGGAACTCTCGATATTCATGTGAAGCTCGAAGAGAAACTTGCAAGGTTTATGAGAAAAGAAGCTGCACTCGTCTTTTCAACAGGCTTCCAGGTCAACCTCGGAGTAATCTCTGCCATAGTTGGAAAAGACGATGTTGTAATCATTGACAAGATGGACCATGCAAGCATCATTGATGGATGCAGGCTTTCATATGGTGAGGTAAAGAAGTTCAGGCATAATGACATGGCAGACCTCGAGAGGGTCTTACAGCAGAATGAGGACAGGGCTAAACTCATTGTCGTAGATGGCGTTTTCAGCATGGAAGGTGACATTGTCAATCTGACCAGCGTAATTGATCTCGCAAAAAAATACAGTGCAAGGGTAATGGTCGATGACGCCCATGGCATCGGAGTCCTCGGAAAGACAGGAAGGGGAACAGCAGAGCACTTTGACCTTGAAAAAGAAGTAGATCTGATAATGGGGACCTACAGTAAATCCCTTGCCTCAATAGGTGGCTTCATAGCGGGTTCTGAGGACATAATCCATTACATAAAACACTCAGCCCGGGCATTAATATTCAGTGCAAGCCCTCCACCGGCTTCTGTTGCGGCAGTGAGCGCTGCTGTTGACATCATTGAGAATGAGCCTGAAAGAAGAGAGAGGCTCTGGAGAAATACGAGAAAGATGCTTAAGGGTTTCAAAGACCTCGGGTTTGAGGTCGGACCAAGCGAGACCCCAATAATACCTATAATTGTTGGGGATGACCAGAAGGCATTCACAGTGGCGATGATGCTCCAGGAAGAAGGTGTATTTGCCAATGTTGCGGTTAGCCCTGCAGTGCCAAACGGAAAGGCGCTGATCAGGACAAGCTACATGGCAACCCATACAGATGAGCATCTTGATAAGGTACTCAGAGCCTTTGAGAAAGTCGGTAAGGTTTTAGACATCATAGGATAATGGAGATCACCGAGGTTAAGTCCAAAAAAGACCTCGATGATTTTATAAAATTCCCGCTGAAACTATATTCGAGCAATCCATTTTATGCTCCTCCACTCATAAAAGAGATGAGGGAGCAGTTTTCTGAAAAGAATCCATTCTTTCATCATTCAAAGGTGAGATTTTTTATAGCTAAAAAAAATGGACAGACCGCTGGTAGGATAACGTCAATAGTAAATCACAGGCATGTAGAATTCCATAATGAAAGGGCAGGGTTCTTTGGTTTCTTCGAGTGCATCAACGACCCCGAAACCTCATCAGCATTACTTAATACTGCTGCAGATGAGTTAAAAAAAGAAGGCATGGAAATAATGCGTGGTCCAATGAACTTCTCTACAAACGAGGAGTGCGGTTTTCTCTTTGCAGGTTTTGAACAGCCTCCCATGCTCATGACGCCATATAACCCGCCTTACTACAATGACCTTATGGAAAGATATGGGATGACAAAATCAAAAGATTTATACGCATTTATCTATGATATTCAGGTAGAACTTCCAGAGAAAATATTAAGGGTTGCTGCCATAACAGAGAAGAGGGGGATCAGAGTGAGACCTGTCGATAAGAAAAAGTTTGGTTCAGAGATGCAGGCATTCAAAGAGGTCTATAATTCTGCATGGGAGAAGAACTGGGGATTTATACCGCTTACTGATGAAGAGATCGATTACCTCGGCAGTAGGCTGAAACCAATAGCGGTGCCTGAGCTTACATTAATCGCAGAGAAGGACGGAGAGCCTGTTGGCTTTATGGGCCTCCTGCCTGATTTCAACTATGTCTTGAAACACATGAATGGAAAATTAAATCCTCTAAGCATATTAAAGGCATTATATTATTCAAGGAAGATAAAAGACCTGAGGATGCTGCTCCTTGGTATAAAGTCAGACTACAGGAATAAAGGCGTGGATGCCCTACTTTTCAGGGAAGGTTTTATAGGTATCAGAAAAGGTGGGTATAAAAGGGTAGAGTTTTCGTGGATACTTGAAGATAACGTCCCTGTCCAGAGGCTTATTGAGATGATTGGAGGGAGGTTGTATAAGAGATACAGGGTTTATGAGAAAAGAATAAGTCATTGAGGGTCATGGGTCAAAGAAAAGGGTTCAAGGAATCCTCGAATCCTCTCAGTCCCTTGCCCCTTGCCCCCTTTTAAAACAAGCGCTGCATTCACCCCACCAAACCCAAAAGAATTCGAAATAGCAACTTTAATATTAGCCTTTCTCGCATCAGTCACATAATCGAGGTCGCATTCCGGGTCTTTCTCTTTAAGGTTAATCGTTGGAGGGATGATTTCTTCATTCATGCTCATTAATGTAAAGGCTGCCTCAAGGGCCCCTGATGCAGCAAGCATATGGCCTGTCATAGACTTTACAGAACTCACAGGAATTTTGTACGCCCTCTCACCAAAAACCATTTTAATAGCCTCTGTCTCTGCCCTGTCTCCAAGGGGAGTCGATGTTCCATGGGCATTGATGTAGTCAATATCCTCAGGCATTATCCCCCCCTCTTCCATTGCTAACCTCATCGCCCTCGCCTCACCTTCCGGATCTGGCTTTGTCTGATGGAACGCATCAGTTGTGTTCCCATAGCCAATGATTTCGCCATATATCTTAGCACCCCTTTTAAAAGCGCTCTCATAGTCCTCAAGCATAAGGATGCACGCACCTTCTGCAAGAACAAACCCGTCCCTTGTCCTGTCAAACGGCCTGCTTGCAGTTAAATCATTAAATTTAGATAATGCGCCTGATGCACCATAACCCTCGAGGCATATCATGCATACTGGAGCCTCTGCACCGCCAGCAAGGACAGGGCCTGGATAGCCTGATTTGATTAATCTATATGCCTCCCCCACCGCATTTGAGCCGGAGGCACAGGCATTGGATATACCAAGACAGTGGCCTTTTATTCCAATTTTCTGTGCAACATACGATGCTGCCATGCTTATGGTTGTGGATGGCATGAGATAGGCAGATAATCGTGAGGCGTGAGACATGAGGCGTAATGGGCTATTTATAGAGAGCCTCTCTATTTCTCTTTCGAGAGTACTGATTCCACCTCGACTCGACCCGATAATTACACCGCCTGAAGTGAGTGACGAGTTAGAAGAAATCAGTTTCGCATCTTCCACCGCCATAACTGCAGCGGCAACTGCATGATGGACAAATGGGTCAAGCCTATTTATCTCTTTTAGGGTAAGATAAGCCACTGCATCAAATCCCTCTAATTCGCCTGCAACCTTCCATGGGAGACCAGAGGCATCAAACCTTGTTATGGAGCCTATACCTGATTTGCCAGCCTTTGCAGCCTCCCATGACTCATGGAAAGAATTTCCGAGGGGGCTCACTGCACCAATCCCTGTCACAACGACCTTTTTCATTGTAAACTATAATAGCATAGAGAGTTTACAAGTTTCAGCTTGTAGGGGTGAGGCGTCGCCTCGCCCCTACAATACTTTTAATTTTCTCCTATCCTTCATTATTTGATTTATGTTATTTTAACCCAAATAATGCAATTGAAAGATGCAGATATGGTGAACCCCACACCACGTTGGTGTGGGGTGAAAAATTTATTCGTAGCGAGACCTTGTCTGCATCTTTTGGGTTTAAAATTAAAAAAATCTCCATAAGAGGGGCTATTGGTAGGGGAGATATTAAAAAAGAGGCGTGAGGAGTTAGGGCAAGACCTCAAGGCAATCGCTTATATCTTAAAAATAAGGTATGATTACCTTAAGGCGATTGAGGATGAGGCATTCGAAAAACTTCCAGTGAAGGTCTACGCAAAGGGCTATATCAGGGAATACGCTAAAATTCTGGACATCGACCCTGAAGTTGTTATAAAAGCTTATACTCAAGACATATTGTCACTTGAAGAATCAAGCGTGCTGCCTGAAGATTTCATTGCAGAGAAAAAGTTAAATGTCCGTTATTTATTCATTCCGGTGTTAGCGGCCGTTGTCGTTATATCTGCTTTATTTTTCTTATCCATAAAAGAATCAAAAAAAATTCATAAGGAGAGCGGCGCAGGCGTCCAGAATAAAAATATAGCCAATAATTTATCTGTGCCTTTAACAGGCGAACCACAAAGGGCGCCGGTCCAACACACACTCGAGGTCTTTGCTACAGATACTACATGGCTTCATGTCAGCATGGACGAAGGCAAATCAGAAGAGGTACTCCTGAAACCAGGTGAATCGGCACGTTGGACTTCACAGCAGGGGTTTTCTCTGAAAGTTGGGAATGCAGGTGGAATCAAGATAGTATTCGATGGAAAAGAGATAGGAGCCCCTGGAGAAAAGGGTCAAGTCGTCAGGCTCAATCTTCCAGAAATGAAAATCCCAGAATAGAGAACTACACATAACTTTTAAGTCCGAACAATACAGACATGGACTCAAAATTCTCAGTCGGCACAATAAGCAACTACATCAACATGAAAACCGCTATAATCCTGCTCCTTCAGTTTGTGTTGATAATATCATTCCTCGGTTATCGCTCATGGAAAGACTCGAGCGCTGAATGTGTTACATGTCATGGGAATCAGGAGAAGATGAAGACCGTCGGTTATCCACAGTTTTATATAACACAGGAGATGGTCGAAAAACAGAGCAACCACCCCAATGTGAAATGCCATGAATGTCACCTTGGCGATGGAAGGACAAAAAACGTTGATAAAGCACATAAGGGAATGTTGAAGGTGTTGCTTGTTGGCGAAGATGGGGACATACTCGAAAGAAAAAAGGTGTTTCCATCTGCATTACTCCCGGAAGGTGATGACAGGATAAGAGAGCTATTGCCTAAGATAAAAGAGTATGGAGAGCTTTATCCACACCCTGAGGTAAGAAATTTGCTCTGGCATGATAGAAACCCAAAGACACTGAACTTTGACCCTGAGATTGCAAAAAAGACATGTGGAAAATCTAACTGCCATCCGCAAGAACTTAAACAGTTCAGGACAACCATAATGGCAACAAACTACAGACAACGGACAATGAAGACATGGTTGAACCCATACGGACCGCATAACTGTGGACCATCTTTTGCAGACACTCCACCATCAGCAGTCCTGAAAGATAGTGGTTTTGATTTTAAAAATACAGAAGAGATAGCTAAAAATCTTAATACGGGTTTTACAAAAGAACAGGCGACAGCAAAACAGAAATTCTGTAATGTATGTCATGCAGGGTGTCTTGACTGCCATTACACACCGAGCAGAGAAAAAGGTGTCCATTCATTCACAAAGAAAACACCATCAGAAAGCTGTGCTGGAAGCGGGAGGGGAACAAGCATCTGTCACCCAGGCGCCATGCAGAGCAGGCGTGGAGAAACATATATTGGTGGTGATTACTCCATTCCAAAAGGAATGGCTCCCGATGTTCATTACAAAAAAAATATCCACTGTGTTAACTGTCATCAGACAGGACAAAAAGGCATGGGTGATATACAGAGAAAGGCAAATTGCCAGGACTGCCACATCGCGATAGAAGAGACACATGCAAAGAGTATCCACAAAAACCTCGACTGTGCCACATGCCATATTAGTGAGCTCAGGGGCTATCAGATTACAATATGGGGACCTGGTTTGATAGCGGGTAAACCCAATCCTTTCAAGAAATTCTCCCTTTATTACGGGATTCAGAAACCACCAATTTTGATGAAAGACCAGAAAGGGACATGGATGCCTGTGAAGATATGGCCACATAGTGTCGGTAATATAAAAAATGATGTCCCGCCATCCCCATCTATCCAGTTTAGATGGCCAGATGGAGAGACCAGGGATGCATATTATACTATCGGGACATTTGATGGCCTTCCGGGAAATAACAAACACCTTCTCTGGCTTGAGATCGAGCAGGCAGCGCATCCATTCGGAAAGTCAAGAACCTGTGAAAGCTGTCATAAAGAAAAACAGGTATCAGTATCCGCATGGGAATTCGAGGATGACCAGGGCGCAGAGCCCTTCTCAGGCACGCATAGGATTATTGCAGACAGGCAAAGCCTGAGGATTGAAGGCATTAAGAACACGACTCCTATAAAACTTATCCACGGTTCAAAGATGGAGGACTTTGCAACATGGATTTATCTAAAGGACAAATGGAAAGCACCTGGAGATTTTTCGATTAAAACAGATAAAGAGAAATATAAAAAATCTCTGGGCCTTTCTAAAGAGGTCGAGAAAGAATTGAAATATCTCGATGCCCTGTCAAAGAGCTTTGACAAAAAGAAGCTGAGGCGTTATAAAGACCTGAAAGGCGCTGTCCTTCACAATCAGGAAGATGCTAAAAAACTGATTAAAGATTTTAAAGAAGAGAAAATGTAATTTGCTATAATTTTCTAAATGGAAATCATTCCTGAACCAGAATGGGAAGAACTTGTTAAAAAACTGATAAAACATAGAGGCACTGCAATTCTTCTTGGCGCTACAGACTCAGGCAAATCCACCCTATCGAAATATCTGATAAAAGAGCTCCTCTCAAGAGATATCAGGGTCTCTTTTGTTGATTCTGACGTAGGCCAGTCATCACTTGGCTTGCCAGGCACAATCAGCATGAAGATATTCAATAGACGTGAGGACATAGACGATTTTAAACCTGAACGAATACTCTTTATCGGCTCTCTAAATCCTGCAAAAAAGATTTCTATGATCATAGCTGGGACAAAGAAGATGGTTGATACCTCTAAAGTCGAAGGCGTAAACATTATCCTTGTTGATACAACAGGGCTAATCACAGGTGAGGTTGGTAAAGCACTGAAGATCGGGAAGATAAGGGCAATAAAGCCAAAGCAGATTATTGCGATACAGAGGTATGATGAACTCGAACATATCCTCTCTCTAATTAAAGGCATTCAGATACATCGTCTCAAGCCATCTCGCATGGCAAGGCATAGGAGTAGAGAGGCACGCATTAAATATAGAGAGAAAAGATTTATGGAATACTTCAGAGGTTCCCAGATCATTAAGCTATCGTCTAAGGGATTAGAGTTCTTCTATAACGGAAGACCCTTTGATGCAGAAGATGTATATATAGAACCTGGCAGCCTGGTAGGCATCAACAGGAATGAAGACACCATTGCTCTTGGAATCTTTGAAGGGATGACGCTGGATAAAGTGGCGATAAAAACTCCTTTAAAATCCCTCACCTGGATAAATAGGATTGTTTTTGGAGATATAATCCGGTGTTGAGATAAAATGTTATTTATTTAATCCTGATCTTAAAATGAATTTCTCCATCTTTTTCGGATGAATCAATTATTGTGCACTTTTCCTGCTCAATAAATTTATTAAATACCTCTTTAAGACCTTGAACAATAATCACCTCTAAAACCTCGCCTGACTTCATACCCTTCATCGCATCTCTAATTGGCGATGATAAGGTATCGAGACAACATGCTGCCCTTGCATCAACTATCTTACTGGCTGTCACCTCTGGACTGGCGGCAACCAATACTGGCTCTGTTATCTGCTTCATCAATCCTAAGGCACCATCCAGCGCTAAACATGCAGGGCCAATCTTACACTTTCCAGCGGTCTTCTGGCAGGTCGTCTCCTCTGCCACATCTATAGCGTCTGCCATTTCCGAAAGGCTTTTTATCAATGCAGTAACTTCTTCCCTTTCCCCCTGAGAAATGTCAATATTCTCAAGGTCTATCTTTAATTTCTTAAGCCCCTTGATCACCTTAGTCTTAGCGCCCTCTAAACCGATGCAATCCCTGCAGATGTCCTTAGAGAGGGCATGTAAGGTTGGTATAATGACATTGTATCCCCTGATCTGGTTTTTAAAATAAATATACATCTTTCACCTCCATGGCTCTGTAATCAATTTGATGATATCTAAAGCTCCATAGGCAAAGCAGCCAGGGCCTATTTTACAATTTCCTACTGTCTTCTGGCATGGGCCAGGTTCTGTCGGCAGCTCTTCTGTCTGCTTAAGGAAATTATCTATTCTTAAATCAATCTCT